>DBBD01000142.1 GCA_002292015.1 Firmicutes bacterium UBA993 | reverse complement strand
CGGGGTTAAGCGGCCTTTTCTGCCTGTTTTACTGCAAAAGTCAGGATATATGTTGAATTGTAACACAATAATTAATTATATACAATGCTTCGAATTGCAGATCAATTGCAGAGCAAAGCTGACGCATGAAAAAGTTTATAAATGCCGTAGGCCGTAGGCCTGAAATTATAATTTTTTAGGTGGTTCCCTTCCATGTCATCATTTCGTCCGGGCCAACATCTTTGTTCAAACGTTTTTCCTTGTTTCCGTACGTGCGAAACCGTAACAAGGAAAGACTAAGTGCTCCATAATATAATTACGATGACGTTTTATTGACTTTCAAAGATTAATAGTTACGGTATGACATTCACAGGGAGGCGCGCATTATGCCAAGATAGAGCCTGTTCGTGATTGACTTAGCATGCCGAAAAAAATATTTGCTTGAGTCATCAGCACGAAAATATACGTCACCTTATAAAGATGTTATCCGTGCTATGATAGTCTTACTGGCTGCACCAGGTCACAGTAATGATGAAATTGCTTTACGCTTGGATACACCACGCCAGATTGTTAGCAAATGGCGTAAACGCTTTTTCCCAGACCGCCTCATGGTTTTGCAGGACCAACCCCGTGGCGGCCGTCCCGGATGTTTCCCCCCAGCGCGGTGCACATCTTCTCAAGGAAGCCGAAATAATCTACCGGTTCGTAGGGAAACACGCAGCAAAACATGCTGTGTAGAAGATGTGCCAGACTTTTAATGTTTCCCGTTCAGGTTACTACCAGTGGCTAAAACAAGAAACCTGAGTTTGCGAGACAGGAAAGATGAGCTCCTAAAGCAGGAGATATTACCGATCTATCATCGGGGCCGGGGTAATTATGGCAGTCCGCGTATCCACCGCGACCTGCTCAAAATTGGCATCAGCTGTGGCAGAAAAAGAGTGGAACGCCTGATGAAAGAACTGGGTATCAGATAAGATTGAACTGATATACCGTAATGTCTTTGAAACCCGTATGCAGGCCAGGCGGTGCCTCTTTGAATATATCGAGGTTTTTTACAACAGAATCAGAACACATTCAGCAATCGGCTATGAAAGGCCGGAAGAGTACTAAAAAACAGAGAAAAGTGGCTTAATTATGTGTTCACAAAAGCGGGGGAGGATCTACGATTAACAGTCAGGCGGCGGGTGATTGGGAAGCAATATTTTGCTTTTGCCGGGAGGGGAATAAATTAAAGCCTGTCGGAATATCGCGCTTCGATCAATAAGTCGTGTTGTGGCGTAAGCGAAGGCAATAACCGGTTGTGATTAATTTTCCCATAGAACAGGAAAATGTCAGCTAAGTAGAGAATTTCATAGCAGCTAGGCAAAATTATTTTCAGAGTTTCCTTAATAAACTCAAAAAAAAAGGGAAGTCTTTTCTTTTTTGTACAGAAGATCACAATACTAGAGGGTGCGGATTTTTATGGGGCAACTGTTAAAAGAAGAAAATGGAGGTTTGACGATGTCGCAATGGCATAAACTTTCTATAGATCAGGTATTGCATTCCTTAGGCAGCTGCCGTGACGGCTTGACTGCTGAGGATGCAGCGGAGCGTTTAGCACGCTACGGAACAAACGAATTAAAAGAAACAATGAAAAGAACATCATTGATGATGTTTCTCGGCCAATTTAATGATTTTTTAATCATTGTGTTGCTTGCGGCTGCCGCCATGGCCGGCTTAGCCGGTTCGCTAAAAGATGCCATTGTAATTTTGGCTGTGGTGGTGCTGAATGCTGTTATCGGTTTTATCCAGGAACACAAGGCAGAAAGAGCGATGGCGGCTTTAAAAAAAATGGCGGCACGCTCGGCTACCGTCATTAGAGGCGGCGAGACGATTCAAATAGGTGCTGCGCTTTTGGTACCTGGCGACGTAGTGCTTCTTGATGCCGGCAGAGTGGTGCCGGCTGATATGCGTTTGCTTGAGACAGCACAGCTGAAGGTAGAAGAAGCGGCGCTGACCGGAGAGTCGGTAGCCGTAGAGAAGGATACCGATACCATATTATCGGAAAGCATTTTATCTCTTGGGGACAGGAAAAACATGTCTTATAACAGTACTATTGTTGTTAACGGCCGTGGTGTAGGCGTGGTGGTGGCTACCGGCATGGAAACGGAAATTGGTAAAATAGCTACCATGCTACAAGACGAAAAAGAGGTCAGGACGCCGCTCCAGAAACGGTTAGCTCACTTTGCCAAAAAGTTAGCCGGCGTCATCCTGCTGATCAGCGGTATTGTTTTTGCGATGGGCGTAATGCGTGGTGAGGACGTTGTGACCATGTTTCTTACCGGAATCTCGCTTGCGGTCGCCGCGATACCGGAAGCTTTGCCGGCCGTTATAACGATCACACTTGCTCTTGGCGCAAAGAAAATGGTTCGGCAAAACGCTTTGGTTCGCAAACTGGCGGCTGTCGAGACTTTGGGCTCAGTTACATATATCTGCTCCGATAAAACAGGAACGCTGACCCTCAACCGGATGGCAGTGGAAGTTGTCTATAGTGGAGGCGACTTCGTTTCCGGAGGGGATGTAGCTAAGCACAAACTGCTACTACATGCCATGGCCCTAAGCAACGACGCCCAGAATAGCTCCGGGGACGAAGTTTTTGGTGATCCAACTGAGGTTGCGCTCTATAACTTTGCAGGTAAGCATGGTTTACATAAAAAAGAACTCGAACGTCACTATCCGCGAAGCGGCGAGCTGCCTTTTGACTCTGAACGCAAAGCAATGACTACTTTTCATCGTGCTTCGGATGGTCAATATCTTTCTTTCACCAAAGGTGCTGTGGAAATTTTGGTGGAAAAGTGTAGCCTGATGCTGACGGTGAATGGCCATGAGACTTGTGAAAAAGATAAGGTTTTACAGGCGGCTTCTCAGATGGCGGCCTCCGGTTTGAGGGTGTTAGCCCTGGGGATGCGTCACTGGCCCGAGCAGCCGGATAATCTTCAGCCGGAACAAGTGGAAAACAATATGATTTTGCTAGGTCTGGCAGGGATTATGGATCCGCCGCGGGAGGAGGCTAAAGAAGCGGTAGCCATGTGCCGAACGGCCGGCATTATTCCGGTGATGATCACCGGGGACCACCCGCTGACGGCAGAGGTTATCGCCAAGCGTCTTGGTATTCTCAATGACGAATCCGGCGCCGTGGTTACTGGCAGCGAGCTGGCAAAAATGTCAGACGAAGAATTTGCCGGCAGAGTAGAACAAATTCGTGTATATGCGCGAGTAGCTCCGGAGCAAAAGCTGAAAATAGTTAAAGCATTGCAGGAGAAAAATCAGTTCGTAGCCATGACCGGCGATGGGGTCAATGATGCCCCCGCCATTAAGCGGGCAGATATCGGAATTGCAATGGGAATTACCGGTACAGACGTTACAAAAGAGGCATCAGCCATTATCTTGCTGGACGATAATTTTGCAACAATTGTTAAGGCGGTTCGGGAGGGTCGGCGGATCTACAACAATATTCTTAAATTCATCAAATATAGCATTACTGCTAATGCCGGCACCATCGTAGCCATATTTTTTGCTCCTCTTCTCGGCATGCCACTGCCGCTTTTGCCTATCCAGATTCTTTGGCTGAACATGTTGACCGACAGCTTGCCTGGCTTGGCTTTAGCCGGGGAACCGGCAGAAAAAGATGTGATGCATAAACCGCCGCGCAATCCCCAGGAAGGCGTCTTTGCCGGCGGGCGCGGTCTGTATATTGCTCGCTTTGGTCTTTATGTCGGTTGTGTTGCGCTCATTTTGCAAGCGTACGCTTATAATAACGGCATGGCTTGGCAGTCGATGATTTTTACTTTCCTCGTGTTAAATAGGATGGGGGTGGCACTAGCCGTTCGCTCCGATTATTTTTCTCTCTGGCATCTGGGCTTATTTAGCAATAAAGCAATCATGGCTGCGATAGCGTTGGTATTTGTTTTGCAGCTGGCAGCAGTTTATCTGCCGTTCTTTAATTTTATCTTTAATACTGAGCCACTGTCGCCGGCAGAGCTGGGGCTTGTGCTGATCCTTTCCCCCGTGACTCTTGTAGCGGTAGAGGTGGAAAAACTGTTTAGGCGCATCGGCGCGGTATCGCATTCTGCCCGCCGAGTTTAACCTCTGCCGGCTGAGTAAGCACTTGCCACGGCGGGCTGTCAAATTACTCGAGATAAGCCGGTTATAGCGTTAATGAACATAGACGAATTCGGCGGATTCAGTGAGGAGGAGAACGGGCTTGACTGTCTATCCACTGTCATTTCCACAGGAAACAGCGTGGTTGAGTAGTCTTATATTATTACTGGCGCTGGCTATGGTGCCGTTCATTTGGTGGCAGACAAGAAGGAGAAGCAGAATTGCTGCGCTACTTGGCGTTACCGTCACGGCTGCTGCTGCGGTCCTACTTATTTATCTGATAGCCGTTGCTCCGCGTTTGACGTGGGTGGCGATTGGCGACGGGGTACTAAAAGTAAATACGCCGCCGTACGCCAGGCTTGAAATCAGCCGCCATGATATTTTGGCTGCCTATCTAGCTGACTGGCAAGAAACTCCGGCTTTGGCACCGGCGCTTCGTACCGGCGGGGCAGCGATAGCAGATTATCGAGCCGGTAATTTCCAGTTGCGTAACGGGGCAGATGCTGTGATCATGGCTGCCGGCTCACGCGTGCTGGTGCTCAGGTTAGCAGGTCGCTTTGTTTTGCTTGCGCCTGATGATTTTGATGTTTTTCTTGAGGAATTTGCGCAAAGGATTATAAGCCTGCAACCTACACCTTTAGCAGAGTTGGCCGCTACCGCTTTGGTTGAGCCGCCGGGAATGCCTCCTATTGCCCGCATCGTTTTCCTGGCATCAGGCTTGCTTGTGATATTTTTCGGTTGGTTAGTCCGTTTCAAAAAGATGCTTTTTCTGCTCTCAGGTTATGATGAGCGGAAAGTTAAAGATAAAGATGCATTGGCAGTTTTTGCCGGAAATTTTGTGATGATTATCGGGTTTGCAATGGTTATTGTACAATTTTTTGACTTTTACGGCATCATAGTTTTTGGCGTAATCTTGGTACCTTTCAGTATTTATGCCATCTATAAAATGAATAAATTATAATTATATGGCAAGCTTGGCGAACATGATTACCGCAAATATGAAACAACCAGTAGGTAGGGAAATCCAAAGATAGCGATAAGCAAATGACTTCATTAAGGTTTCCGGCACACATCTTAAAAGTTTTTGTTAGTATTTTTGTATTTTAGGTTGTATTTGCAGCGGGTTTTTTGTAAAATGAAAGTTAGCCGTATCTAACTAATGCTTGAGAGGGTCTTCCTTGCCCTAATCATAGCACTTGCTAGCCGGAAAGTAAGCAAGGGGGCAAGTAATATGGTGGTGTCAGTAGTCGTACATTCGTACAAAGAAAAGCGAAAGGGTTATAGGTGCTCTTCGCCAAGCACCGGAACCAGCCATCTATCCGGCTTAAGTACCGGCGACCATGGCGTAATAGCAGCAATGCATAGCGATGAACAGTTTCACTGCAAGATGCTCTCTTTAGGCATTGTACCCGGGGCTAGCGTTACCATTGTCAGCAGTGGATATGGACAGCTTTTTATACTAAAAGAGGAGCATGCCCGGCTGATACTGAGCTGGGGGCAGTGCAGAAGGTTGCTGTCTTTTAAGTTACAAAATTTCAATACTTTGAGGTGAAAACAATGACGGTTTTATTGGTTGGAGCTGACAAGCTCGGGAATATGCCAAAAGAACTGGAAGACCGTGGTGCCAGTGAAATCATCCATTGGACAGGACGTAAGGGAAGAAACAGGGAGATTCCAAGACATGTTGATATGGTTCTCGTCGTTCACGATTATGTGAATCATGCGCTGATGGATAGTGTCAAAGGACAGGCGAAGCGTCGCCAATTGCCTATTATCTTTGCCAAAAGAGGGGTGGCCGACCTGAAGCGGGCAATAACAATCGTGAAATGACAGTCGCAAAACAGCCCTGTGACAGGAACTGAAGCGGCTGTCCTTTAGCGCCGCAGGGAAGGAGAAAGCACAGATGCCACATAAAATACTCTGGGAGCTGCAGCCTGACGCTCCGCGGCTGAATGCCGGCTTTGCAGGGTGCCGGGAGGCAGTAGCAGCAAATAATCCGGATTTTTTTCACGACATCATTGAGTGCCTCATTGCTGCAATGGAAGCCAAGGACCCATATACTAGCGGTCACTCCTCCAGGGTAGCAGATATGTCACTAGGCCTGGCGCAAGCGTTGGAAATAAAAAGAGCGGACCTTGAAAACGTTCATATTGCGGCCCACCTGCACGATGTGGGGAAAATTGGAGTCTCAGAAAACATTTTAACCAAGCAGGACAAATTGTCTGAACATGAATGGACGCAAATCCAGTTGCATCCGGTGACAGGCTATAACATCCTGTGTAAGTCAAATCTGCTTGATAAGATTGCCAAAATCGTTCTCCACCACCATGAAAGATGGGATGGTAAAGGCTATCCTCATGGCTTGCAGGGAAACCATATCCCCTTGGGTTCGAGAATAATTGCCGTGGCTGATGCCATTGACGCCATGACAACGGACAGACCGTATAATAAGCTTCTATCTTGGGAGGATTGTTATCATGAGCTGCAAATTAATAAAGAAAAACAATTTGACCCGCTAGTGGTGGATGCTGCAGCGCAACTCTGGAAAAAATGGGCAGACAACCGACAGGATAAGCAGCCTGTGGATAAAGGTCAACGGCTTTTTATAGCCCCCATCCTTGCGGGAGAACGATTGAAACATACTGAGGAAGACAGGTGAAGGTTTATGACGACATTTATTGGCAGAGTTGTTCTTTTCATGGTGAGTGGAGTGTTGATGAAAAGTATTTGTAAACTGAACATACGCGTTTTACACGCTATGCCAGGCAGAGTCCGCCTGCAGTGCAATGCCTGGAAAAGTAATTCCGTCGCGGAAGAGTTGACTAATGCCCTCCGAGGCTATAGCCTTGTGGAGAGCGCAAACATATCTCCGGTCACCGGTAGTTTGCTGCTCCACTTCACGCAAAAGCACCTGAACCAAAAACAGTTTGATGGGGTGATGGATTTGCTTGTGAAACTGACAACGGCTGGTATTGAAAAAGAAGTATCCATTTCTACATTGTTGATGGGCCGAATTATAAACCGCCTTGACACTCAGGTGAAAATATCAACAAACGGGATCTGTGATCTGGTGTTTCTTTTTATTATCGCCCTTACTACCCAGGCAGTCAGGGGGTTCAGCAGTAACCGCGGCAGTTCACTGCAGCAGTTGTTCTGGGTGTACAGGCTGCTGCGAGGCGGGAGGAATGTAATTTGAAGAGATCTATACATCTCCTCCATCACTTGCCCGGGAGGGTGAGGTTGCAAGTAGGCAAAGACCTGGGTCGTGCGGCACTGATTGAAAGTAAATGCCGTACCCTGCCACCGGTTTATGCGGCAGGGTACACTGAACAAACAGGTACTCTCTTACTCTACTATGACCCTTTATATCCTAGAAGCAGGGTCACGCTGTGGGTAAAGGAGCTGTTTTCGAACTGTAAGGAAACTGCTGAGCTATGTGACAACAGAGAAAACGGGTCTTTAACGTTGCCATCTGAGATTTTTAAGAATACCCTGGCTATTGTAGTTTATGCAATTGAACGTACCCTGATGCTCACCCGAAAAGCTGAGGCAAGTGGGCTGCGCCGATTTTTAAATCCGACGGTTCTGGCCTTGCTCTTTGCCTCCAAACAAGTCATTCGCAGTGGACTTGACAGCATTATGATAACGAAACAGGTAAATGCAATTACTTTAACTGCAGTGGCTGTTCTTGCTGCAGCCGTGAAAGGGAAAGCCGGTTCTGCATTAATTATCGTTACCCTTTCCAATCTCGGGGAAATACTGACTCATTATACTGCCAATAAAACGAGAAGCTATATCTCACGCATGCTGAAGCTGGATGTCCCCTACGTGTGGCGGGTTGAAAAAGACGGAAATGAGCACAGTGTTCATATCAGCTCTGTTGTTCCTGGAGAAACTATCGCTGTTTTTATAGGAGAAAAAATATCAGTGGATGGGTGTGTCACTAATGGCTTGGGAACCGTTGACGAGTCTTCGCTTACCGGCGAATTTATGCCTCGTGAGGTGGCGAAGGGTAGTAATGTTTACGCCGGCAGTATCTTAAAATCAGGTTATATTCAGATCCTAGCAGAGAGGGTCGGCGATGATACTGCAATTACCCGTATGTTAACCCTTATCGAGCAGGCCCAAAGCAGACGGGCACCGATCCAGTCACAGGCGGATAAAATGGCCCAATCACTGGTTCCAGTGTCATTTGTCATGGCGGCGGCTGTTTACGCTTTAACCAAAGATTGGAGCCGCGTAATGAACATGCTATTCATTGATTATGCCTGCGGCCTGACACTTTCTACAACGACCGCCATTTCTGCAGCTATTGGCAAAGCGGCCAAACACGGCATTTTAATCAAAGGGGGACAATACGTAGAATGGCTATCCGAGGTGGATACAGTAGTCTTCGATAAAACGGGAACCATTACTGAAGGAAGGCCGGTAATTCGTAATATATTATATTTTCACAACTACACAGAAGAGGATGTAATACGCTATGCGGCCTCTGCGGAAGAGCATTCCTCTCACCCCCTTGCCGGTACAATTTTGCAGTACGCCAAGGAACAGCAATTGTCCATTCCGAAGCACGGTGAGGTGCTAAACATATTAGGCCGGGGTATTCAGGCGGAGATAGATGGCAACACAGTGCTGGTGGGCAGCGACCTGTTGATGAAGGAGAAGCAAGTTGATCTCGGTTTCCGCCAAGCGGAAGAGCTGAAGGCTGCCGCGGATGAGGCGATGATTTATGTCGCGTGTAATTACAAGCTAATGGGTATAATCAGTGTTCATGACCCGGTGCGTGCAGGAATGAATCGTACCATTAACCAGTTGCGCCGTCAGGGGATTGATGAAATTATCCTGCTCACAGGCGATAAAAAGCGGTTGGCAAGCCATATTTCCAATAAACTGTTTCTTGACAATTACCACGCCGAGCTGTTACCGGAAGATAAAGCCAATTTGATTAAATGGTACCGGCATGGCGGCAGTCGGGTTATGATGGTGGGTGACGGTATTAATGATGCTCCGGCCCTGGCTTATGCGGATATGGGCGTTACCTTAGGTGGCAGGCGCACAGATATGGCTATGGAAGCCAGTGACATAATCATTATTGGAGATGACCCCCTACAGCTGCCCACTCTGATTCGACTTGCTCAGCATACGATGAAAACCATCCGGCAAAATTTCTTAACCACCATTATGGTTAACAGCGTAGCGATGATGCTGGGAGCAATGGGCACTATTACGCCGGTCCAGGCAGCTCTGATACATAACGCGACTACTATCGGCGTGTTGGTTAACAGTTCCAAGATAATATTTGTAAAGCTTCCCGGTAATGGCAACACTAGCTTGCGCGAAAGGAGGTGAAGAAATGTTTGTAAAGTCAGATTTTTTGATTGGTTTGGTAGTAGGTGCTGTGACTGGAGTAGTGGGATACCGTCTCTATGACCAATACGGGGATCAACTGAAGAGTCTGGTACTACAATCCAGTGTTCCGGTAATCCGGACGATTACAGGTGGCGCAGAACCAAGCCTGGAAGAACTGGTTGCGCAAAAAGAAAGGCTGGAGGACCTGATAGCAGAAAAAAATCAGCAAAGTCTATAGACTATTTACTGCCCCCGGTCGTTGGCGACAGAGGCTTCACCGCCAACGTCCGGGGGCAGCTTGACAATTTTATTACAGACTTCATTTTTGGTATAGCAGGTTAGCTTGATACATCAACCAGAGTTTTTTCTGAATCAAGTCTTTAAATTTCGAACGAAATTATATCGCCCCATGTACTCCAGGTGATGCCGGCTTTAGCTTGAATCTTACCTTTGGCGCGTTCATCCATCTGAATTTTGCATTTCTTGATAGAGTCCAGAGATTCCAGACATAGGTCATAAACCCTATCGTACGGAAGGTTTAGTTCGAGCATTCTTTTTTGATGAACAGCCCATCTCTCAACCGCATTAACACCGTGCATCCGGCTAACCGGCCGGTTATATAAGAAAACTAAAGCAAGGGACATGATTATCCCAAACACAATTCCCCCAACAACCCCGGCCAACAGCCCGATCAAAATATCAGCTATCTGGCCTGTTTGAAGTACATTTAGAACAGCAAAGACAAGACCAAGAATTATCCCGTAAGGGATTGCGGACCACAGAAATATATCCTTGTAGAGCTTTAGTTTTTTATTTTTGTTTGTATTAATGTGATTTTCCCTCCTCATCTCGGAGATCTCATCGAATCATGCTTTCTTAGTTGCCTGAGCCCATGCATTCTTAAGTACCGCTATGGATGTCGCTGAATAAAGGAAATGCCGGCCGGATTTTACCTGCGGGGCTTTCTTGATTTTAGTTTCTCAGCAGCGACAAGTCAAATATAAGGCCAGCTGTTTCCGCATCTTCGAGATAGCGAAATAGTATTTCTTCCCCATCGTTGGGGTTTATCTGGTGTAAAAGTGCTCCGGCTTCCGGTGTGAGCCTGAAAACTTTTGCGGGGATCCCCTCCGGCGTCCCACTGATTCGAATGGAAACCAAAAGTATCTCTCCTTCTTCATCACGGCCGCTGTAGCGGCCACTTTCAATCACCATTTTTGCGGCAGCTGTTGAATTGATAACTATTACTTTATCAGCTCCGCCTTGTTCCGGGTATGACTGAGCTAAGCCCCCGCTGTACCAGACCTCAACAGTTTGTCCCCTTTCCAGTATTGCAGAGTTAACTGCTTTTCCGTCCAGTTCAACTTCTGTATCTGCACTTATGCTGAAATAAATAGCGCGCTTACCTGCCTCAGACCAGCTGCTCCAGGGTATATTGACACTTTCAATATCCTTAACAACCAGGATGCGGTTCTCTTCAATGCTGTAGATCAAACCCGTATGCCGGCTGATTTCATCAACAGGGTCATCACCGGCCTTTGCGCAGCCAATAAAAAGCAGACATAAGGTTGTAAAAATGATAATTAATGTTTTTGTAACAAACATGTAAATTCCCTCCCGATTATCTATAGTATCTACAGAAAGGACAATTAAATTAACCGACAGTTCCATTATATTGGGGAGATTACCGAGTTTCCTTCTTGTTCATCGTGACTACTCCTGCTGCGGGATTGGACCGGATGATAAACTAGGGGGTCATAAACTAGGGGGTCAGGTCTTGAAATATAAGGTTTTTGGC
>DBBD01000143.1 GCA_002292015.1 Firmicutes bacterium UBA993 | reverse complement strand
TATTCGTTTTATAATTAAAAGTCAAAGGAGGTTTTTGAACATGATTAAACAGATTTCGGTTTTTCTCGAGAACAAATCGGGACGCCTGGTCAGGGTAGCGCAGGTTTTGGGCGATGCCGGTATCAACATTCGCGGGGTATCAATCGCTGATACATCCGATTTTGGCATTCTGCGCCTGATTGTTGACCAGCCGGACCGGGCGATCACCGAGTTGAAGGAAAAAGGAGTCATGGCGACAGTAACCGATGTTATAGCTATTGAAATTCCCGATAAGCCGGGCGGGTTGGCCCAGGTGCTAACCTATCTTGATATTGCCGCCATCAATATCGAGTACCTTTATTCATTCATAGAAAAACCGACCCACAATGCAATCATCATGATGCGCGTCGAACGCATTGCTGACGCTCTGCGGGTATTACAGGATCATAATGTTCCGATCGTATCGGGAGAAAGGATCTACGGCTTCTAGTTGTAGCTGGAGGAATTGAAACTGATGCAGGAAGATACGCAGAAAGATTTCCTTGAACCGGCTGAAAGGACAACGCAGCAAACCCGGGGCATTATGCAGGCAGTTCGGCATGCCTATCAGAATAGTCCCTACTACCGAAAAGTTTTTGACAACGCAGGCCTGAAGCCGGATCAGATTAATAATTTCCCCGATTTTCAACAAGTGCCATTTACTAGGAAAGATGATCTCAGGGACGCTTATCCGTACGGAATGGCTGCTGTGCCCATGGAAAGAATAGTGCGCATTCACGCTTCTTCCGGTACAACCGGCAAACCGATCGTGGCTGGTTATACCAAGCAGGATCTTGATGACTGGGCAGCAGCTGTTGCCCGCATCTGCGCCATGGCCGGAGTTAAAGCAAGCGATATAGCCCAGATATCTTTTGGTTACGGTCTTTTTACCGGCGGTTTTGGGCTGCACTACGGCCTGGAAAGACTCGGTGCAACGGTGGTGCCTTTTTCCAGCGGCAATACGGAACGCCAGTTGGCCCTGATGCAGGATTTCAACACCAACGTGTTGGTAAGCACCCCATCCTTTGCCCTATATATGGCTGAAATTGCGATAGAATTAGGTTTTAAACCGCGAGAATTCGGACTGACGATCGGCCTTTTCGGCGGAGAGCCCTGCTCCGACGCGATGCGCGAGGATATTGAAAAATTCTGGGGTCTAAAAGCCACTGTCAACTACGGGCTAACTGAGGTCGTTGGTCCCGGAATTTCCGGCGAATGTGAAGAGCGGACCGGCATGCATATCTTGGAAGATGTTTACTTTCCGGAAATCATCGATCCGGAGAGTGGTGAAGTTCTGCCCGACGGCGTAACCGGAGAGCTGGTTCTTACCCCCTTTCATAAAGAAGGGTTCCCGGTTCTCCGTTACCGCACCGGGGATATTACCAGGTTAATCAGCGAGCCCTGCCCCTGCGGCCGAACCACCCGGCGCATGGACTACATCACCGGTCGCAGTGACGATATGATCATCATCAAGGGGGTTAATGTCTTTCCCTCCCAGATAGAAGAGGTGCTGGCCGGTTTCAGCGAAGTCTCGCCCCATTACATCCTAATCCTGCACAAGCAGAAGGGATTTATCAAGGATCTCGAGGTGCAGATCGAACTTACACCGGAAGGTTTTTCGGACAGTTTCCGGCAGCTCGAAGCGCTTGAAGGACGTATCCGTCAGCGTTTACGTTCAACACTATCGCTGGCGCCGCGCCTTAAGCTGATGGAACCACGGACTTTGGAGAGAACTACCGGAAAAACGAAAAGAATTATAGTCAATGAACTATAGTAGCAGGGAATTTAAAATGATAGCTTTAATGTGGCCCCTGGGGCAGGCTGTTGATGCTTAGTTCCTTCATTATTTCAGCGGTGACCGCATCAAGTTTACTCGCGCGGTCTTTGTCCAACGCGGCAGGAAGGTGATTCGCCTGAATCTCTTTTACCTTTTCCCTGGCCCGTTCGAAGATCGTCCTGCTTCCGTCTTCCTCCCAGTTTTTGCGATCCTGCCGGTCGATTACTTTCGAAGGCATGTAGGGCTCGCTCTTAAAGTATTTAATAGTCAGGTCGGTTTCAAGATAGACGCCGCCCGGGCCGAGTTGTTCGATCAGGTCAACGGCCATTGTTTCTTCATTAAACTCTATCCCTCTCTGGGTTCTTAAAATCATACCGCAGATGTCGTTATCAATCACCAGCTTTTCTAAACTGAAGGTGTTGATGAAATCGAGGGCGCCAGCTCCGGAGATCACGTTAATGCCGGCCAGTTGAGCGATGGTACCGCTCATCGCGGTTTCGGCTCCGGCTTGCGTATCGACCAGTTTCGAGTCGCTAAGGGCGGCGTAAGTGTGGGTCGGTAAACCAAAGTATTTACCGATCTGCGCATAGGCGGCGGAGATCATCGTCGCCTCGACCGCGCTCATCGGTGTTGTGCTGAAGCGCATGTCAAACTGAACCGGGGCACCGCCATAGACCAGCGGTGCGCCGGGGTTGGCACACTGGGCCAGTACAATCCCGCTTAAAGTTTCGGCCGTGTGGACAACCAGCGAACCAGCCAGGGTGATCGGGGTGGCCGCGCCGGGCATGGGTACCGAGATCAGCTCCTGGGGCAGGTTATAGCGGGCGCAATCAATGATATTTTCGGCGCTGATGTGAGTCCACTTCAGTGGCTGCGAGGGGCAGATATCGAATATTGCCAGCGGTTTTTCGCTCAGCGCAGCGTAACCTCCAACAACCGCAGCGAGCATTTCGCGCATATGCCTGATACCTTCCACGCTGAAAGCCCCGGTAATCACAGCCTTGGGCGAGTTTTTCAGGCACAGGTAAAGCCGGTAGCTGTCGCCGATCAGTTCCGGCACATCGTAACAAACAACGGCCGTTGACTGAAGGCTGATATTATCCAGGGCGTCATTAACGCGGCTGATCCGGGCCAGGTCTTGCGATTCGGTTCTGCGAACCGTTGCGCCATCGGACTCCATGAACTTGATCACCGAAGAGCCGGGATCAAAATACGACCGGTTACCGCATATTTCAGCGGCCGGATCGCCTTCCCGGTTGTAGAGTTTAAACCCTGACGGAGTTTTCGTGAGCGCCTGATCAACCATCTCCGGTGTAATTTTAGCGATGTGCTTTTCAGAATCGATGGTCGCGCCGTGATCCCGAAGGATTTTCAGCGCTTCTGTTGATTCGAATTTTACCCCGGCGTGCTCCAGAATATGCAAAGCCTTTTCGTAAACCATCCTAATCTGATCATCACTGATCAGGCGTAATTTAGGCTGGGTATCAAAGGTGAATTTTCTCATGATCAAAAAGCTCCTTAGTTTTGTTTATTCCTTGACTGTTGGTTCCATGGCGACATGTTGTCCGTTAAGCAGCGAAGCAACGCCCGTATCATAACTGTTGTGTGTTCCGCCACAGAGCGGACAGGGCTGCTCCGGATCAACATGGCGCGGCGGTTCCGTATAGGAGTAGAGTCCCCCTTCAAAGTTTCGCACCACTACCCGGTGCGGCGACTGGCTGACCAGGTATTGCGGCATAACCGGTATTTTGCCGCCACCGCCGGGCGCATCAACCACGAAGGTCGGCACGCCAAGACCGGTAGTATGGCCGCGCAGATTTTCGACAATCTCAATCCCGGCTGCCACTGAAGTCCTGAAGTGTTCAATACCCTGGGACAGATCACACTGGTATATGTAGTAAGGCTTAACCCTGAGCCTTAGCAGTTCGTGAGTCAGCTTTTTCATGACCTGCGGGCAGTCGTTGACTCCGGCCAGGAGAACCGACTGGTTGCCCAGCGGGATGCCGGCATCGGCCAAACGGGCACAGGCTAATTCGGCTTCCGGAGTTATTTCCTTCGGGTTGTTGAAGTGGGTATTGAGATAAATCGGATGATATTTTTTCAACATGGCACATAACTCTTCTGTAATCCTCTGGGGCATCACCACCGGGGTGCGGCTGCCGAAACGGATCATCTCAACGTGCGGGATAGCCCGTAAGCTTTTCAGGATATGTTCAATCAGATCATCGCCGATTAGCAGGCCGTCGCCGCCAGAAATTAGAACGTCTCTTACTGCCGGGGTCTTTTCCACGTAATCGATTGCCGCGTCGATCTGATCGCGGGTGCTTGCTTTGTCTGTTTGACCGGCCATGCGTCGCCGGGTGCAGTGACGGCAGTACATGGAACACTGGTCAGTAACTAAAAGTAAAACGCGATCAGGATAGCGATGGGTGAGGCCGGGCACCGGTGAGTCAACATCTTCGTGTAAGGGATCGGCCATATCGGAAACCGAGCGGTGTGTTTCGTGCACTGTCGGCACCGCCTGTTTACGAACCGGGCAGTCACGATCTTTGGAATCCATCAGTACCGCGTAATACGGGGTAATGGCCATCCGGAACTGCTGCAGACATTTCTCTACACCCTCAATCTCCTCTTTTGTCAGTTCAACGACCTGCTTTAACTGTTCCAGGCCGGTAATGCGATTGCGTACCTGCCAGCGCCAGTCATTCCATTCTTCTGCTGTTATTTCTTTCCATAAGGGTATCTCACGGTAATCACGCATCGGTAAAACTCCTCTCGTTTTCATTAGTGAGATTCATTAGTTTAGGAGCAGCTCATAGGTTACAGAATCAGTGGTAAACCCAAGTTTTTCATAAAGCCTGCGAGCAGGAAGGTTATCGTTTAAGGCATTAAGTTCAACCCGGCTTAATTTCTTCTCCCGGGCAGCCTGCAGTACTTCTTTGAGCAAGGCACAGGCAAGCCCGTTCCCGCGGTAGGCCGGATCAATAATTACATCTTCAATGTGACCGTACCAGTTATCGTTCCAGGTGGAATAATGCCCGAGGTGCAGGCTGGCAGTACCGGTTACCACCCCTTCAATGAGGATAATAAATATGAGGACTTTTTGCGGATGCTCCACGGCATAGCGGAAAGAACGTTCCAAAACTTCCGGGGCAGCATTCTTCTCATAATATGTTAGCAGCATGATCCAGAGACGGCAAACTGCGCCTTGATCCTCAAGCGTTGCGATTTTGACCTGCAAGCTGCCACCTCCTTTTTACCCTGCAATAGACCCCCCTTATTGTAGCAAATTTAAAACCACCTGGTAAACATTTTTCCAACCATAAGTAAAAGAAGCCGGCCCGCAGGCCGGCTTCCCTAAAAACAGGTTTACTTTGTTTAGAAGCAGTTACTTTTTGCCGGCGGCGATAGTCTCAATGCTGCCTGTCGGCTTACCAACCAACCTGACAAAGACGATCAGGACAACAAGACCAAGAATAATCGAGATAACCGGATGGACACCCAAACCAGCCGGGATAAAACCAAATACACCGGCTACCACCGCTGCAGTCACAGCATAAGGAATCTGAGTCCGAACGTGGTCGATGTGGTCGGAACCGGCCCCGGTTGACGATAGAATCGTGGTGTCGGATATCGGCGAACAATGATCACCGAAAATTGCACCGGTCAAAACTGCGCCAAGGGTCGGGATCAGGAATGCCGGACCCCCGATGGCATAAGCAACCGGCACGGCCAGCGGAGTTACAATACCCATGGTACCCCAAGAAGTGCCCATGGCAAAAGCCATTAAGCAGGAGATGAGGAAGATCAAGAACGGCAGAATAGCTGCCGAAATACCGGCACGCTCAACCAGGCCAACCAGGTAATCGGCGGCGCCGAGTTCATCTGCGACAGAGCTGAGGGCCCAGGCCAG
>DBBD01000021.1 GCA_002292015.1 Firmicutes bacterium UBA993 | reverse complement strand
GCAGGAGGAGCTGCTTTGCGATAAACTTATTGATCTAGAAACATTCAGCAGTGAAGAGCAGCTTGCTCTGGAAAAAGAGATGTTAGGTCTTTACATTACCGGCCACCCCCTGGAACCCTACCGGGAGATGATTGATAAAAATGAACAACTCACTCGCTGTGCTGAATTAAGCGATGTCGGCGATAATAGTCATGTTACAGTCGGTGGCATCGTTGTCGCGGTGCGCAAGTTTTACACCAAGAAAAACAAACAGATGGCATTTGTTAAAATTGAGGATCTAACCGGTAGTGTTGAATTGGTAGTTTTTCCGGATCTATTTGAACGCTATTCATCTTTACTGGAAGAAGACAACTTGATAGTTGTTGAAGGAAGAACCGATTTGAAGGAGGAAGAAGACGTAAAGATCCTGGTTGAAGCTCTTCGCCCTTTACAGCACGAAGATAAATATTACCGCCTAGAACTTAGCGAAGACTCTGACGATGCGTTGCTCGCATCGCTCAAAGATCTGCTTGTGGCGGAAAGCGGTAATATTCCGGTTTGTATCTATTTTAAGAATGAGAAGAAAACGTTGATGCTTGAAGAGGATTTCTGGGTGCGCGACCACCCTTCATGCCGCGAAAGGCTGGAAGAGCTGCTAGGGCGGAATTCTGTCCGTGAACAGCGTAAAAGCAGCGAAAATAGCTTATTTATATAAAGCTGTGTTTAGGCTGATAAAACGATGAACGACAAAAACAGGAGGGCTGCAGATGAGGAGAACAAAAATAGTTTGCACCATCGGACCCAGCAGTGACAGTGAAGAGTTGATCGAGAAACTGATTATTACAGGGATGGATGTTGCCAGGCTAAATTTGTCGCACGGTTCGCGGGAAGATCACCTGCGCAGGCTGAAAATGATCCGGGCAGTCAGTACAAGGATAAATCGTAATGTGGGACTGCTCTTTGATACACGTGGCCCCAAGGTGCGCACCGGTAGCCTTGCCGAAGATGCAGTGCTGCTTGAAGATGGGGTAGAGATTATCTTAACCACTGAAGATATTATCGGAAACAGGGAACGAGTACCGGTTAGTTATCCCGATCTTCACCAGGATCTTAAGGCCGGCTCTACGGTATTGATCGACGATGGATTGATTATCCTTAAAGTCTTAAGCGTTGAAGGCCGTGAAATCAAATGCCGAGTTTTACATGGTGGCGAGCTACGCAGCCATAAAGGACTGAACACTCCCGGCACGAGAATTAACCTGCCGGCCATCGATGAGGAAGATCGGATTGATATTGAGCTTGCCCTGGAGCACGATGTATCGTTCCTGGCTGCTTCTTTTACCCGCAGCGCCGAGGACCTGATCGAAATCAGGCGGTTTATCGAAGACCGTGGCGGTAGTATTATGATCATCGCAAAAATCGAAAGCCGCGAAGGTGTCGATAACTTTGATTCCATCTTGGAGCTTTCTGATGGAGTGATGGTGGCCCGGGGCGACCTTGGAGTTGAAGTACCGACTGAAGAAGTACCTTTGCTCCAAAAACGGTTTATCCGAAAATGTAACCGCCTTGGCAAACCGGTAATCACGGCAACCCAGATGCTGGATAGCATGATCCGCAATCCTCGTCCTACCAGGGCTGAAGCCAGCGACGTGGCAAACGCTATTTTTGACGGCAGCGATGCGGTTATGCTCTCCGGTGAAACTGCAATTGGTCGTTTTCCACTTGAAGCAGTTGAAACGATGAGCCGCATAGCGGTGCACACTGAACGTGGTCTGAGTTTTAAAAGAATTCTTGAAGAGATGCAACCAACAATCAAAAAAACAGTTACCGATGCTATTAGTTACGCTACCTGCCACACTGCCTCCGAGTTGGGTGCAAATGCCATAATAACCGCTACCCAGTCCGGCCAGACTGCCCGTATGGTATCGAAGTATAAGCCCATAGCGCCAATAGTGGCAGTTTCGTCTCGTCTGAGTGTCGCCCGCCAGTTGACCCTGACCTGGGGCGTAACCGCGGTTGTCTGTCCGCCGGTCAGTTCCACCGACGAAATGTTTTTAAACGCGATCCAGGCAGCGCTAAGGGAGGGGTTAATCGAAAACGGTAACCTGGTGGTTATTACAGCCGGAGTACCGGTCGGGGTGGCCGGAACAACCAATTTGCTGCGGGTCGAAACAGTAGGCGAGATTATCGCTAAGGGAACGGGAGTCGGCAAATCAGCGGCCACCGGTAAAGCGCTGGTTATTCGCACCGCCGCCGATCTGGATAAAAAGGAAAAGGGGCTGGTTTTGATTGCCACAAGCACGGATAGCGAGTGTATGGAGGCAATTAAAGATGCTTCAGCGGTAATTACAGAAGAAGGCGGCCTGACTTCGCATGCCGCAATTGTTGCCGTTAGCCTTGGCAAACCGGCGATAGTGGGCGTGGAGCGGGCTACGTGCTTAATCAAAAACGGAGAAACGATAACCGTAGATGCCATCAGGGGCTTGATTTACCGCGGTAAAGCGAATGTTTTGTAGTGAAGGCCCTGATCAAGTGAAAAGCGGAGGGAGATCCAGATGACTAAAAAGATAGCGCTGGTATATCATCCTGATTATCTTATTCATACCAATGGGCAGCACCCGGAGAGAAAGGAGAGGCTTGAATATATCCTTTCCGCTATCCAGACTCAAAAATTGGTTGATATGATTGATATTTGCGATCCGGCCCCGGCCACCGTTGACGATCTGGCATTAATACACGATCCGTCATACATAAAATCGGTCGAAGAAGCTTGCCTGGCAGGTGAAGGACACCTTGATATGGATACATACTTAGTGCCCGAATCATACCGAGTGGCGGCTTTATCGGCAGGCGGTATTCTGACCGGTTTGCGAATGGTCATGACCGGCGAGCAGGAAAAAGTTTTTGTTTTAAACCGACCGCCGGGCCATCACGCTGAGCATGATAAAGCAATGGGTTTTTGCCTCTTTAACAATGTAGCCATTGCGGCGGCAAAGGCATTTACAGAATACGGATTGCATAGAGTAGCTATAATTGACTGGGATGTGCATCACGGTAACGGAACCCAGCACAGTTTTGAAGATGACCCGCGTCTGCTGTTTATTTCCACCCACCAGAGTCCGGCGTACCCCGGCAGTGGGAAAATGCATGAAACCGGCAGGGGAAGAGGAGAAGGTTTTACCGTCAATATGCCGCTGCCGGCCGGCTGCGGTGATATTGAATATGAACTCTGTTTTCAGGAAGTAATCATACCGATACTCGATCAGTTTAAGCCGGAATTGGTACTTGTTTCTGCCGGTCAGGATGCTTATCAACTCGATCCCCTGGCCGGAATGAGCTTAACCCACAACGGTTATTACCTAATGGCCAAAGCGCTGGCGGCAGTTGCAGATCGCTGGGCTAAAGGCAGGATGCTGCTCGGCCTGGAAGGCGGTTACCATCTGCAGGGGCAGGCCGAAGCTGTGATCCAGGTTCTAAATGCCATCGGCGATCTAGGGTTGCCAATCACGGAAAGCAGCCGGATCTCGGAACCGAGTCGCTTTTTTCGAGAGCATCTTGACGCGATAAAAGCTGTCCAGCGAAAATACTGGAAACTCTAATCTAAGTCCAGGTTACGCAGCAACAGGCCACCCGGCATTTTTGGGTAAAAATAAGTAGTTTTTTGCGGCATTACCGTACCCTGAACGGCAAGACGGTAAACCAGGTCGACAGGAAGCGGATTGAGAATAAAAGCAACACTGGCGCGGGTACTGCCCAGCATCGCAAGTCTGATCGTTTCAAGTTCATGAGGAAAAGACAGTGAACAGCTTTCGGCGCCGGTTCGCACAGGCCGGGCCAGGAAGGGATCAATGATTAACGCATGCAGTAATTCTACGCCACACCGCTCTTGCCGACCGGGTTTGGGTACCAAGAGTGCCTTAAACTCAGGGGTTATTATGGCGAAAGCCCTTTCATCGTCAGTCAGCCTGCTCCATTCAGCCTGGAAATCCTGCTCGACTAAACTCACGGAGCTACTCATCGTTACCAGTTCGAAGTTATCTTTACAGATCGCCAGCAGCTCAGCGTAGGCCGGCTCAGTAAGGTTTTGAATAAGCCGGTGTGTGGGCAGCATCAGCAATCCGGGATCTTTTGTACTTACCAGGATGGCTAAAACATAATCAGCGGCAGGGCCTCCGTATAATTCCCTATATTGAAGCGCTGTTTCGTATCGATGATGCCCGTCCGCGATGAGCAGCGCCTGTGGTTTTATGTAGCGCACGATCTGATCCTGCAGCCTCGGATTGTCAATCTTGTGAATACGATGAACTTGTCCCGATTGTTCTTTTGCTGTAAATAGCGGTGCAGATCTGCTGATTTCTTCGAATAGGTTAGAAATTCTGGTGTCCGGATCAGGGAAAAGGGTAAATATCGGACTGATATTAGTCCTGGTTTTCTTCAGCAATTCAAGACGGTCAGCTTTTGGTGCGGAAAAGGTCTGTTCGTGGGGCAGCACTTGTCTGCAGCTGTAAGGCTCAACCTTTAGGGCGGCAACAACCCCTCTTCTACAGTAGTTTGAAGCCCCGTATTTAAATGACTGTTCATAAAGATAAAGCAGTTTCTGCTTCTCATGGTG
The DNA here is from genome assembly GCA_002292015.1 of Firmicutes bacterium UBA993. GTDB lineage: Bacteria > Bacillota > Dethiobacteria > DTU022 > DTU022 > UBA993. The sequence goes on along the minus strand of DBBD01000021.1, from coordinate 411 downwards.
TAAAATGCCTTCATCCAACCAGCGAGACAGGGTTTGAGCAGCCCGGCTGTAACGGTTGTGATCGATGTCGTCATCATGGTATGTTTTGCCGTATTCGAGGCGAATAACATTATACGGGCTAAGATTATAAAGGTTGTCTTGATCATCAGTGTCTAACACATCATAAGGGGGCGCGATTACCTGCTCCATGGAGTCAAGCAGTGCAGGGTCGTACCTGATTGCTCTGAAAGGTCGAATTTCTGCCATCTGTTACCCCTCCTTTGCCGTTACGGTTTAGGCAGTAAGCCGGATCAGGTTTCATTCTATTACAGGCAGAACTACCTGGCAACAGGAAATAAGTATCATAAAGCCACTTAAACCAATAAAGCACATTAGAGCCATTTTCGATAGATCCCATTATCACGTACTAAC
>DBBD01000041.1:4029-6591 GCA_002292015.1 Firmicutes bacterium UBA993 | reverse complement strand
CCAGATCAGGGCTTTTTGGCCGATCATTGAAGAAGGCAAAGAAACCGTCTTAGCTTTTCTGCCTTTTTATCATATATACGGCCAGGTAGTGGTTATGCTTAACACCATGCTTATGGGTGGCACCATGATCTTATTCACGACTCCCGATATTGATGATATTCTTTACTCTATGGAAAAATACCAGGCCAGCACCTTTTTAGGTGTTCCAACTCTATTTGAATATCTAAAAGAATATGAGAAGACAGATCGCGTAAACTGGAAGAGGTTGAAAATGATTACCTGCGGCGCCGACACCCTGCATACCACTACGCTTGATGGTTGGACCAAACGCACGGGCAGCGTGATTACTGAAGGTTACGGGATGACTGAAACAAGCGGAGTTAGCCACGTTAACCCGCTGGGCGGCAGCAAGCCGGGTTCATTTGGCGTTCCCCTGCCAAATATTACGGCAGCTATTATCGATCCCGAAACAAATGAGTTTATGCCGCCGGGCGAAACCGGCGAAATGATTATCAGCGGGCCTAATATTATGCAGGGCTACTGGAACCGTGACGAAGATAATAAGAAAACCTTTTTGGATATAAGCGGAGTGCGCTTTATGAGAACCGGCGACCTGGTGAGAATGGACGAAAAAGGTTACTTTATCTTCTATGACCGCTCAAAAGATCTGATCAAGTTTAAAGGTTACTCAGTATTTGCCCGCGAAATTGAAGAGGTGCTCTACAAGCATCCCCAGATCAAAGCGGCAGGAGTAATCGGTGTTCCCGACCCGAAAGTTGGGCAATACATCAAGGCTAACATCGTCCTTCACCCGGAGGCACGCGGTAAAGTGTCTGAAGAAGATATCCTTACCTATTGCAAGGAGAACCTGGCCCACTATAAGGTTCCGAAAGTGATTGAATTCCGCGGAGAGCTGCCGAAAACAGATGTCGGCAAAATATCCAGGCGTGAACTGCGCGAAGAGCTTGAAGAGGAGGTATAGATTTGAGCACACCATTTTTTGAAGTTGAAAACATCACCAAGCGCTTTGGCGGTTTAACTGCCGTTGAAGGAGTCAGCTTTCAGGTCGCCCGGGACGAGATGATCGGATTAATCGGACCTAATGGAGCCGGCAAAACGACCTTGGTTCGCTTGATCATGAGTATATTAAGACCTGATAGCGGCTCGATTCGTTTTCGGGGTAAAGATATAACTCGCATGCGAACCTGGGATATCGTGACCGAAGGTATCGCGAGCACATTTCAAAACACACGACCTTTCCGCCGGTTACCAATTATCGCTAACGTAATGGTGCCCTGCCTTGGCCCACGCACCTCGCGGCGCGGAGAATGGGTTAAACGGGTCGAGGCCAGGGCGATGGATGCCCTGGAATTTGCCGGAATCTCCGACCTGGCCAGGGAACCAGCCTCGCGCCTTTCGCAAGGCGACCTGAAGCGCCTGGAAGTAGCCAAGGCGATCGCCACTGAGCCGGAGCTTTTAATTTTGGATGAGCCTTTCGGCGGACTGACTCCGACCGAAACCGAGCTGATGGCTAAGTCTGTGCGCCGCCTGCATAAGGGAGGTCGTTTCGGACGCCTGCATAGTGAAGGCGCTGCGATGATCATTATCGAGCATAAACTGCATGAACTGATGAAAATCGTCGACCGGGTAGTAGTAATGCACTTCGGCAAAGTGATTGCGGTCGGCACTCCGGATGAGATTATCAAGAACGAAACCGTAATCGAAGCATACATCGGCAAGGGGGTAATCTAAATGCTGCTTGAAGTGAAAAACCTGACAGTTGCCTATGATACTGCCATGATTCTGAACGATGTAAGCATCGCCGTTGACCGCGGTGAACTGGTTAGCCTGGTCGGCCCCAATGGCGCTGGAAAGTCGACATTTATCCGGACCATAACCGGACTGGTACGCTGGGAGCGCGAGAATTTAAGAGGGACACGTTACGGTGATATCACCTTAGAAGGCTCGGTCGCTTTTAACGGTGAAGAGTTGATTAATTTACCCGCTCACAAAATCGTGATGCGGGGCTTGGTTCACTGTCCGGAACGTAGACGACCTTTTACAGAAATGAGCGTCTATGAAAACCTGGTTGCCGGAGCTTACCTGATAAAAGATAAGAAAGAGTTCCACGACAACATCGAAGCAGTTTACCATATCTTTCCGGTGCTCAAGGAACGCGAAAAACAGATATCAGGTACCCTTTCCGGTGGCGAACAGCAAATGCTGGCCATCGGTCGTTCCCTGATGGTGAAACCGCTCTTACTCTGTATCGATGAACCATCTACCGGCCTGGCTCCCCAGGTTAAGCAGCTGGTGTTTGAGAAAATTAAGGACATCCAGTCCTCCGGCATGACAATCCTGCTGGTTGAGCAGGATGTAAGCATGACTTTTGCCATGGCCGACCGTAACTATATATTATCGCACGGCAAGATTGTGACCCAGGGGACCAGCGCTGAACTCTTAAAAGACGAAACCGTGAGGCAATCGTACCTGGGATTGTAGTTTAAATCTGCATCTGTTTGAAAAGTTCGCCCCCACCCCTCCCCCTTAAGCTTAAGGGGG
>DBBD01000041.1:0-3711 GCA_002292015.1 Firmicutes bacterium UBA993 | reverse complement strand
CCTTAAGCTTAAGGGGGAGGGAGTTTTATTTTTTTCTCAAGTAATAAAGTGGGAGGGAGGTGTCATCATGCGGGAGATGGTATTATCAACTCACTTCATGCCGGAAAAGCAGACCCGACACTCTTTCCTGGTAATAGCATTACGAACCTTACATCGGGGACATTCACGTTCCAGTTTGTCTCGGAAAAATGCTGTAATGCCCTGAGGCATAAACCGTAGCACTAAAAGCACAATCAGAGCAAAGATCAACATCCGGTATTCAGCAGCGGCCCGTAGAAATTCCAGCGCCGGGAAAAGAATAAACACCCCGACAACAGCCCCATATATCGTTACAATACCACCGAAGATAGACCAGATAATGGCCTGGAATGACATTAAAACAGCCAACATAGGAGGACCGGCAACCCTTAAAAAGTGTGTAAAGAGCCCCCCGGCAATCCCGGCAAAGAATCCGCTCAAACAAAAAGCGAGCAGCTTATATTTAGTGGTGTTAATGCCTGATGCACGCACAGCGATTTCGTCTTCCCGGATAGCGTGGAATATAATGCCAATCTTCGAATCGGTTATTTTCCACATTATATAGCAAAGTACCAGCATCAGGATCACCACGATGTAATACTCATTAAGACGTGATGAAGCAAGACGGGCGATTCCGGAAATCCCCAGCTCGCCTCCGAAAAATTCGGGAAACGCAAATATTATGCCCGTCAGCATGATTGGAAAAGCAAGTGTCGCCAAACCCAGGTAGGGTCCTTTTAGTCGCAAGCAAGGTATACCAACCAGTAGTCCAACCAGCACCGAGGCAATGCCGCCCAAAGGTATGGTAATCAACGGAGAAAGCCCCAGGCGAAGGTTAAGCAAAGCAGTTGTATAGGCGGCAACTCCAAAAAAGAAAGCATGGCCAAAGTTAACCTGCCCTACATATCCTGACAATAAATCCCAACTGGCTGCATAAATTGAAAATATTGCAGCAATTGACAGGATCCGCAGAATATACATATCCCGGGTCAGCAAGGGCAAAAAGATTAGCAATAATACAAAGAGGACAGCGATTAGCCGGGTCGGGAGAACCAAAATTTCGTTGCGGAAATACCGCAGGGCAATTCCTATTGCAGTCACCTGTTTATCGCTCTCCTTCCAGATAAACTCCGAAGAGACCTTCGGGGCGAATGACTAAGATCATCAGCATGATGGCCAGGGCTACGGCCAATTTAAGAAAAGCACCGCCCGGCATTAAAAATACCACTGTAACTTCGATAAAAGCTAAGATCAAAGCGCCGATAAAACTACCCTTGATGCTTCCCAAACCGCCGAGAATAACTATCGCCAAAACAAGCACCAGGGGACTAAGCCACATGTGCGGATTAAGGGTATAAAGCGGTGCTACCATAACTCCCGCTATTGAAGCGAGAGTAACCGAGATCGCCATAGTTGCCACAGCAATCCAGGCTACATTCATCCCCATTAGGTTGGCAACCTCCCGATCCTGGGCCGAGGCGCGGATCGCAGTTCCGAGACGCGTTTTCATCAGCACCAGCCAAACGATAACCAACGATAAACTGACAACACCCAAGGTCAGCAAGTACTGGTAAGAAATCCTGATCCCCATCGGGCTGACAAAACCGGTTATAATAGAGTTAACTCCGCGATAATGGCCACCGAAAGAAATCAGAATCAGCTCCTGAAAAACCATGGCAAGCGATACCGTAACTATAAGAACTGCCGTGCCATGTTCGCGAACCGGCTCCATAAATACATAGTAAACCAAAACTCCGATTGCAACCACAACAATGATCGAAAGTGGCATGGCAATTGCTGGGTGCAGAGCCAGCGTAGTGCCAAAATAAAAAATGAAGTACGCAGATAGCATAAAAAAAGCCGTATGAGCCATGTTGATAATTCTGGCCGCCCCAAAGATCAGAGAAAACCCGACTGCCAACATGGCATACACAGCACCGTTCATCAAGCCGTGAACTAAAATATCACTAAGCATGGCAAATTCCTCTCGTCGAAATCGATAATGAATGGCTCGATCGTTATGGTACCAGGCTACGCACCACTCTTAAACAGTTTATTGTCAAAAGATTTCTACCAGCCAAGTTATTCAGCCGGAGAAGCCCCTGATTGCGGGGCTCCTCCGGTAATTTTGGATTTACTGTCACCAGTTAAGTTACTGCCGTCTCCACTGCTCAATAACATGCGGTGGAAGTTGATACGGAACGATGCCTTCGTAAGTGACAACCAGATCGGGAGCATTCTGCGGATCCGGCCTCCAGTCATACGGCCATACTCCGAGAAGTTCTCCGCCCTGCCACTGGGTGCCAACCGCGGTAACGTATCCGGGGGCCCAGGTAACGTCGTGAACCGCATCAAAAACAATGCGCCCCGCAGCACCGGTAAAATCAGTTTTTTTCAGTTCCTCGATCACCGCATAGGTATCAACGGTGCCGGCTCTTTCCACCGCTTCCTTCAGAATATAAACAGCGCTGTAGGTGTCAGCGTTGTAATTGGGAAGCTCCCCGTATTTCTCTAGAAACTTGGCAACAAAGGGCAGTGTTTTTTCAGTAATGGCCGCATTTTGGGCAAATGTGTTCATGGTGAAATCGTAATCGCCGAAACCACCAGTTGCGGCATAATAACCGGATTTCTGAGCTTCAACGTTGATCCCCACCGGAGCGGCAGGTATCTCCAGCTCGCCCCACTGCTTACCGAAGGGAATACCAACCGGACCGGACAATATAGTATAAATGATGTGAGCTCCGGATTCCTCGATCCCGCGTAGTTCGGTGGTAACATCAGTGGCCGTTGCGGAGGGCCGGAAAGTACCGACATACTCAAACCCCAGGGTGGGTAAAAGCTGCGGGGCAATCTGCACCAACGCTTCGTTCCACTCCAGCGCTTCGGCAAGGACAGCTACCTTTGGGGTATCGATACCAAGCTCTTCGCGGACTGCTTCCCCCACATCGTTTAACATCAAAAATGTAACTCTAACCAGGTCGGTTGACTTGATTGGAGTAACCCTGAAAAGGTATTTCCAGGTCTCGTAATCTACGTCAACCCGACCGTGCAATAATTCGTTAGTCGCAGCACCGCAAATCAAGAATATTTTCTGGTGGTCAACCGCAACCAGCTCGGTGTAAGGCATAACCGCTTCAGTACGGAAACCGCCAATCAGGAAGTGCGGGTCCTCGGAAACGATCACGGCTTCAACTGCAGATACGGCACCAAGCGGATCCATGATCTCATCGGTATCAACCTGGATCAGGCGGATTGAGTGGGCTTCCTCCCCAACGGCTACGCCTCCGGCGGCATTAATCTCCTCAACAGCCATAGAAGCGCCCCACCACATCATTTCGCCCTGGATGTTGGTCATCGGGCCGGTAACAGCAATTTTTATTTCGCCATCGAATTCAATTGCCGGGACTTCTTCTTCCGGGGGCGCTACTTCTTCATCCGGGGCTGCAGCGGGACATCCTGTCATACTTAATATGAACAGCGATGCAATCGCCACGACAACGAAAAAAGGTATCTTCTTACTCAATCTTTTTACCTCCTCTTTTTTAAAAACTGTCCTAAAGTAAATTTTATTATGCTTTATGTTCTGAAGCATTCCCCCAATCGCAGCACAGATAGAGTTTTCTATATAGCCGGAATTATAACATAACGGCAAAAACTTGACAACATTCTAATTCTTCTTTTTAAATTCTTCTT
>DBBD01000150.1 GCA_002292015.1 Firmicutes bacterium UBA993 | reverse complement strand
CCATAAATCCCCTCTCCCCTTTAAATATACACGTATTGGGGAGAGGGCTAGGGTAAGGGGGACTTAATCCCTCCGCTCTATAAATGTTAAGCAGTTGCTCTACTCAACCGGGATGGTTTTGTGGATTTCATCCAAGTTAATGCCCTGCTTCTTGCGGTAAGCCTTGGATCCCACATAAATAGCGATAGAAATAGCATAGAGCACGGCCATATAGATGTAAGAAACCGGATCGTTGATCCCGTACACCGGATCGGCGGCCCACATGTAGAAGAGGAACAGCAAAAAGGCTCCGAAGATTACTCCGGTTACGGTAATCAGCGGCAGGCCGAAGATTTTTAGCCTGGCGATCGGTGAAGCGTTATAGAGCTCCGGGTCTTTGTAGGGCAAGATAATCCCTGCAATGGTAGTGCCGAAATAGGTAATGGCGATGACCACAGTGGAGTTAAGGGCCAGTTTTTCCAGGTGTGCCGTGTAATGCATGCCGGCGCTGACGATCACTCCACCGATAGCCATTACCAGTAGGGCATTAAACGGGGAGCGGGACTTGGTTGAAACGCGGGCCATCCATTCCGGCAAAATGCGGTCAAATGCAGCAGCGAAGATAACCCGGGTCGAGGATAGAAATACTGTGCCGCACCAGCCAAAGAACCAGGCGCTCATCGAAATCAACAGCCACATTTGCAATAGCGGGCTGTCAGTCAGGAAGCTGACCAGCAGGGCTGGGTAAGGATAGGCGCCAAAGGGCGAGGTTCCCTCATAGTACGTGAAGTTTGCTGCGTTGTAAAAGTCCCAGCCGATAACTCTGGCAATCAGGCTGAGCACGATCAGGGCTAAAACGGTGGTGCCAATCAGTCCGGCAGCCATACTCCAGAAGTTGCGCTTAAAATCCGAAGCCCCGCGCACTTCTCCATAAAGGGTGGCGCCCCAGTTGGGCCACAAATTGAAGAAGACGACCGTCGGGATTAGCGCCAGGCTCGCGCCGATCGCTAATCTGTTCAGGGGGGCTGCTGTGTAGCCGCCCTCAGCTGATGCAGCGAGGACTTGCTTGTAAATATCACCGCCGCCGGCAGCAAAGAAGTTGTTTGCATAGTGATTAAATCCGGCAATGAAATCGGCGCGGTTGTTGGCCAGTAGCATGATGATCATAGTTGCCATACCGGCCATTCCTAAATAGAAACAAAACTTTTGAATACGGGCATACCAGCTCATTCCCAAGCTGACGTAGATGAAGGCCAGCGCAATAACAACCAGGGCGGAAACAAAGAGGCCATTAGTGCTGATAAACCAACTTGCGGCATTGGTGAAGCCAACACTGCCGGTCCAGCCGCCCAGCATTCCCAGAATTGGGGCAAAAACGTTAAAGGCGAGCATGTTACCATAAAGCGGAACCCAATGCCAGAGTATCAAAGCCCAGCCGGTTATCGAAAGCACGAAACCGAGGCCGCCGCCCAGAATCCGGCTTTGCCAGACGTAATCGCCGCCGGCGCGAGGCATTACCGCCACCAGTAAACCATAAACAAAGATTTGAAAAATGATAAATATGCAACTGATGACAATGGCAGTTAAAAGATTGGCCTCGGGAATATAAGGAGCAAAGGCAAAGATGTAAAAACCGAGGGTTACCAGGTTAACTGAAAAGAAAGCGTAGATGAAACCATCAAATACCGACCATGAACGGACCAGGCCGCTGGCCTTGCGGACAAACATACCAGGTTGTGCCATAATCTTAACCTTCCTTTCCTGAAACTTTGGTGTGGCGCTTTTCGCGCCCGCTGGTGATGCGGAGAGCTGATTGACAATTGCTGGTAATAAGCACCTCCTTTAAAAAACGGGCTTTCATGCTGCCGGGTAAAGTCGGTAGAGGGCTCAAGCCCCCTCTACCTGGCCCTCTCTCCAGGGGTGAGGGGATTTTTTAGGGTATTATTTAAATTTATGGATAGAGCTTCGTATAAAAACGTCATTTGTTATCTAATGTAAAGCGGTACAGCATTGCACAAAACAACCGCAACCGTAGAAGTACTTTAAATTTTCAAAGTGAATCACCTTTGTAAGATATACAGAAATTATGAAAATTATTTGTGCAAAATGCACAAGTAATAATCTGCTAATTACTTAGGCGGCGGCTAATCGAAGCCAGCATTAAAGGAAAAGGATCAAGCTGGTCAATCGCAGACCCCATTAGCTCTTCAATCTTTTGGAGACGATAGTTGAGTGAATTGCGGTGGATGTGCAGCCTGTTGGCAGTTTTGGTACGCGAGAAGTTGCAATTGAGGTAGGTTTCAAGGGTCTGGACCAATTCACCGCCTTTCTCATGGTCATATTGCAGCAATGGCTGATAGACGCAGTTAAACAGCTCGTTAGTTTTTATGCCGGTCAGCAGTCGTTTTATAAGGTGATAGGGGGCCATCTCCGAGTAACTGAGCGCAAAATCGCCTTTGAATAATTTTTTGCCTAGATCAATAGTCTCCCAGGCTTCCAGGTAGCCGGCGCTGATGCGTTCAATATTCGGGCAGAAGTTACCGACAGCAAGGTAGAGCGGAGCTCCGCTGCGTTGATTTTGTACACGGTTGCGGAAAGCAGTTAACAGGTGACGGCATAAAGACGTGGTTTCTTCCTGGTTATACTTCTTCGTTGCATAGACAATGACCACCAGGCTGCCCAAAGCCTCAATCACAACCCCGTTATAATTTTCCTGCTCCAACGCCAGACGGAGCAGCCCTTTCAGCTTTCTTACGAGGGTATTTCTTTCAATATCTTTTGAAGCAAGGAGGCCAGCGCTGCATGTGTGATTTTCCCTGCTCACCTCGGCAAGAATAACGAAATAGCCGCCATCAGGCTTCAAGCCATGCTGCCGTGCCCGGAAGGCTAAATCTTCGTGATTTTTAAAATTGCCCAGAAGCAACTCATTGTAAAAGTCAAGCTCGCTTTTACGTTCAGCTTCAGTAATGGCATTTTCCTTTAGAATGTGTAGGGATATGGCCACGGCCCCTGCCTCAAAAGCGACAGTTTTCGCTTTCTCCAGATCCCGCTCCAGCTCAGGCACTACCAGGACACCGTAAAAATGATCGCCGGCAATTACCGGGAAAAAGAAATCGGTATGATCGTATTCGCCGGACCCATACTGGTAATAGGCCGGTTTTTTGCTGAATACGAGATCGCTCAACAAGGCATCCGGATAAAATTCCCCAAGCGGCAGAAGTCCTTTGCTGATTTGCCACTTTTTGACCAAGGGAGTGGAGCTGCTTATCGTTCCTGGCGGCGATACTGCATCGATCAAAAAAAGATCGGCATCGGCCATCAGGACCGGTTTTTCCAGTAGAATAGCTAAGGAGGTCAGCAGCTCCCGCAACCCCTTCCCCTTGATGATGATGTCAGTCATCATGCTGTGCACTTCCTGAGCATATTCAAGGGCCCTGACCTGCTTGTCCAGGACCTGGCTCATTACCGGGACAATCACATCAATATAAGAGCAGTCGGGCATCTCCAGGAGGGGCAAACTCAGGTCGTCTGCTTTTTTGATCAATTGTGGGTCAATGTGCGATATATAACGTTCCGGTGAGAAAATGATCAAGCCGGCGCCGCCGCAGTTTTTTATATCTTCAAGCATCTTAAGTTGAGCTTCAATGTTGTCTTTAAGGGCGTAAAAAGTAGTGGAGAGCAGCGTGTGGCGCCGAAACCAGATTGCAGCATCCGGTACATCAATAACATCAACAGCACGAATTTCATTGTCCAGTCCGTTAGCACCGGCTATTACTTTTGCATCGATCAATGCGCCAATTTGCAGGGCATCTCTGACAGTAACTGTCACCTGAATCTACCACTTTTCTTTGCAACTAGTGCCTGTGATGTTTCTTAGCTGGCATCTGTTTAATGAAGGTAAAAGTCGTCAGGGCTTTTTTGGTTTTGTTGGCTGGTTTCGATTCAGAGACCATAAAGGCACCGGGTGGCGTTGGCAGAGGGGCTATCCCCCCTCACCCTGGCCCTCTCCAAGAGGAGAGTGAATTTGTTGGGTGATTGTCATGTTAGACCGGTATTAGTTCAGGATAGCAAAAAGTGCCCTAGGGTGTTAATCCGTTCGTACTCATTGTCGAATAGTTTCTCCAGCTTAAAATCAAGAGTATTACAGAGGGCGGCCAGGTAAAAGAGATGTTTGCCGAGTTCTTCGGCGACCACCTCGCGGCAGTGTTCGCACATTTTACCTTTGATGTGGGAATCCATATACTTGCCGCAGTCTTTGAGCGAATCGCGGACAGGGAATTGCTTTTTATTAGCGTTAATCGAAACGCAGCCGCAGTCAGTCACTGCTTTTATTACACTGCGGTTCACCCTGGCCGTTGATTCCTGATACTTGGTCAGACAGTCGAGGATGCTGCGGTGGCGTATTAAAACATCTGAAACTATATCCTGAAAGCTGCAAACCCCTTCGTTATCCTTCATTGACGCTTCACCTCTTACTTCTGTCTGGAGAGGACTTTGCTGCCGTCATTATACTTTTTATTTTCAAACCCTGTCAACCGCACAATATATAGCAGATCAGCCTAGAGCCCCATTCTGTTAAAAAAATCTTCCCATAGCCGTTGTAAAGATAATTTGAATATGTTACAATATTTGGCTAATTGACACTGGAAAAAGGCTGTGTTACAATATGTATCAGAAAAACCGAGGGGGCAGTCTATTGTTCAGCGTTGGAGACCGAGTGGTTTACCCGATGCATGGGGCGGGGGTAATTGAAGCAATCGAAGAGAAGGAAATCCTTGGCGCCCGTAAGCAATATTACGTAATGAGGCTGCCTCTTGGCGATATGAAAGTGTTGATTCCAACAGACAATATTGTTCAGGTAGGGTTACGGGGAGTAATTGAAAAAGAGGAGGTTGACCACGTTTTTGTTGTGCTTAAAGGCGATAAACCAGAACTTTCCGCTAATTGGAACCGGCGTTATCGTAACCACTTGGAGAAGATCAAGAGCGGAGATATTTACGAAGTAGCGGAAGTGGTGCGCAACCTGATGCTCAGGGAATGCGAAAAAGGTTTATCCACTGGTGAGAGTAAGATGCTTGATACTGCCCGCCAAATCCTGGTTAGCGAGCTGATATTGGTACAGGGCCTGGAGCATGCTGAAATTATCAGTGTTTTGGATGATATATTTGATCGGGCTCCAAAGTGATAACCTAACTCAAAACGATTGACAACCGCAGATCGTGCCTTGATTCCGGGGAAAGCTTTAAGTTATAATGTGCCGAGGGGTTCCCGGGGTTTTTTTATTTAAAAGTTTCTTTTCTTGTGTCTGGAGGATGACCCAAATGAAGTGACTATAACTCTAAAAAGGGGGTGAGAATAAATGGTCAAAAAGATCTTAAGGATTGTTGGAACAATCTTAGGCGTGGTGCTCGGTGTCTACCTTTTCGTAGTGATTCTGCCTTTTCTTAAGGGCTTTATCGATATCCCGGAGGGGTTTTATTTTACTCCGGTCAGCATCGGCTACTATGCTGTCGGAGGTTTGCTGTGCGGACTTATATTTTACCTTCTTACGCCTGCCTTAATTTATGTCTTTAACTGCCTGGTGGCCTGGGCCGACAGTCGGCTCAAAACTGTGCCAACTCAGGATATAGCCCTGGTTGTAATCAGTTTAATCATTACCCTTTTAATCAGTCTTTTGCTTAGCTACCCGATCTACCGCCTACCGGTGGTCGGGGTTTTTTTGTCACCCGTTATCACCCTTTTCCTGGTCATTATCGGCGTCCGGTTTATGCTAAATCGCAAAGATGAGTTCACTTTTTTATCTTCCCTGTTCAACCGGAATATGCGCGGCGGAGGTCGCGGGCGTGGAAACGAGGTCTTCAAGATTCTCGACACCAGCGCGATAATCGACGGCAGAATTGTCGATATCTGTAAAACAGGATTTCTGGAAGGGGTAATCGTGGTAGCCGGCTTTGTGCTGGAAGAGCTGCGCCATATCGCTGATTCACCGGATCTGCTCAAGCGTAACCGGGGAAGGCGCGGTCTTGACGTGCTCAATAAAATCCAAAAAGAGATGGACATACCGGTGCAAATATACGAGGCCGATTTTGAAGATATTACTGAAGTCGACAGCAAGTTGGTCAAACTGGCTAAGACCATCAATGGCAAGATAATCACCAATGATTTTAACTTAAACAAGGTTTGTGAGCTGCAGGGGATAGCCGTGTTGAACATTAATGAGTTGGCTAACGCAGTGAAGCCGGTGGTCCTGCCCGGGGAAGAGATGGTCGCCCAGATCATCAAGGACGGCAAGGAAACCGGCCAGGGGATTGCCTATCTCGACGACGGAACGATGATTGTGGTTGAAGGAGGGCGCCGCTATATCGGTGAAACTGTAGATGTGCTGGTGACCAGCGTACTACAGACTGCGGCGGGGCGGATGATTTTTGCCAAACCAAAGCAGGATGCCGAAAGGCTGAACGGGGTTAAATAACTGTGAAGTTAGGGGCGATCATCGCCGCTGCCGGGGCCGGGCGGCGCATGAAGAATAAAACCCGCAAGCAGTACCTGCTGCTGGAAGGGGTACCGGTGTTGGCCCGTTCGGTGATGCTGTTTCTGCTGCACCCGGAACTGGTTAAACTGGAAGTTGTCGTTCCTCCCGAAGATCTTGAAGAAGCAGGCAATCTTCTGCGGCGGCACTGCCCGCCCGGGCGGGTGGAATTAGTCGCCGGTGGGGCAACACGGATGGAATCGGTTTATCTGGGGCTGGAGGCATTGCCTCAGGATTGTGAAATAATCTGCGTCCACGACGCGGCCCGACCATTGGCCACCGCGGCCCTGCTGTCGCAGCTGATCGCGGCTGCGCGGGTCTATGGGGCGGCAATACCGGTAATCGGGTTGAGTGATACGGTAAAGATAGTTGACGGGGAGCAGATGGTTGTCAGTACTCCGCCTCGCCAAAACTTAAGGCTGGTGCAGACACCGCAGGCGTTCAGGGCTGCCTTGATCAGGAGAGCTTACAGTGAGGCTGTTGCATGCGGGCTAGAAGCAACGGATGATGCTTCGCTTGTCGAGCTGCTCGGAGAACCGGTAAAGGCCGTCGAAGGTGAAGCGGTTAACCTGAAAATTACTACGCCTTCCGACCTGGTACTGGCAAGCTGGTACCTGAAAGGGGCTTATTTTTAGGTGAACAGGGTTGGAACCGGATTTGATTTGCACCGCCTGGTCAGTGCCAGGCCGCTGATTTTGGGCGGGATCGTTATTGATTATCATCTTGGACTGGAGGGTCACTCCGACGCCGATGTGCTGCTTCATGCCCTGGCCGACTCGCTGCTCGGAGCGGCTGCCCTCGGCGACATCGGCCGGCACTTTCCGCCCGAAGACGATCAGTACCGGGGTATCTCCAGCTTAACCCTGCTGGCCCGGGTAAAAGAGATGCTGGAGGGCAGGGGCTGGAAGGTGGTTAACGCCGATGCGGTGATCATCGCCGAAGAGCCGAAGCTTGCGCCCTATGTCGATCGGATGTGTGATAAAATTGCCGCTGTGTTGGCTGTTCCGCGCTGCCGGGTATCGGTGAAGGCTACAACTACCGAAGGGGTGGGAGTATGCGGTCGCGGTGAGGCAATTGCAGCCCAGGCGGTTGTGCTGCTGGAAAAAGAAGAACGACCCTGCCCGACAAGGCATGAAGCGGTATAAGGAGCGATTGGCTGATGTTCAATAGGATTAAACAGGATATTCAGGCAGTTAAAGACCGCGATCCGGCAGCCAGAAGCACTCTTGAAGTACTGCTTTGTTATCCCGGAATTCACGCTCTTTACTGTCACCGCGTCGCCCACTTTTTTTGCCGCCGCGGTTTGATTCTTTTGCCGCGGATTATATCCCACCTGTCACGCTTTTTTACCGGGATCGAGATTCATCCCGGAGCGACGATCGGTTCTTCCTTTTTTGTCGATCACGGAATGGGAGTAGTAATTGGCGAGACGGCAGAGATTGGTTCAAATGTGACCATCTACCAGGGAGTAACCTTAGGCGGTACGGGCAAAATTAAGGGTAAGCGCCACCCGACGATCGGCGATAACGTGGTGATCGGTACCGGGGCCAAGGTGCTCGGGCCGATCACGATTGGCGAAAACAGCCGAGTCGGCGCCGGTTCCGTAGTTCTTGCATCGGTTCCGCCAAATTCTACGGTGGTCGGTATTCCAGCACGGGTGGTATATCATAACGGAGAAAAGGTTCCCTCCATAAATTTAAATCACAGCGATATGCCCGACCCGGTGGCCGAAGCGCTGAACCGCCTCCAGGAGCAGATCGATCAGCTGCGCTGTCAGCGTTTTGAAATTGAAAACGGAGCGTGCAATTGTGGCGATAAAAATATATAATACCCTTTCCCGTACCAAGGAAGATTTCAAACCGGGCACCCCGCTCAAGGCAACATTTTACGTCTGCGGACCTACTGTATATGACTATATCCACATCGGCAACGCCCGGGTTTTTATTGTTTTTGATGTAATCCGACGGTACCTGCAGTACCGGGATTTTGATGTAAAATTAGTACAAAACTATACCGATATTGATGACAAAATGATCAACCGGGCCAAAGAACAGGGCATTACTGTGCCCGAGTTGGCGGCCAGGTTTATTGAGGCATACGAATCAGATGTTGCCGCCCTGAAAGTGCGTCCGGCCGACATTAAACCGCGGGCGACCGAACATGTTGAACAGATTGTCGGGTTGATTCAAAAGCTGCTGACAAACGGCTATGCCTACGTCAGCGAGGGTGATGTTTATTACGATACATCTCGTTTTGCCGATTATGGAAAATTGTCGCAGCAGAAACAGGATGAGCTGGTAGCCGGTGCCCGGGTAGAGCCGGGCGAGAAAAAACGCAGCCCCTTGGATTTTGCCCTTTGGAAGCAGAGAAAAGAGGGCGAACCCTCGTGGAAAAGCCCCTGGGGCGAAGGTCGTCCGGGTTGGCATATCGAGTGCTCGGCTATGTCAACCCATTACTTTAAAGATACCCTGGATATTCATGCCGGGGGCGCCGACCTGATTTTTCCTCATCATGAAAATGAAATCGCCCAGACCTGGGGAGCCGATAGCCGGCCGCTGGCCCGCTATTGGATGCATGCCGGTTACTTAAATATTGAATCACAGAAGATGTCGAAATCGCTCGGCAACGTGCGCACAGTGCGCGAGCTGCTTGAACAGCACGATCCGCTGGACTTGCGTTTTCTGATTCTTTCCGCTCACTACCGCAGCCCGCTCAACTTTAGCGCCGACCTGGTTGCCCAGAGCCGTGCCGGGCGGCAGCGGTTGCAGGAGATGATTGATAATTTTTTGGTAGCGCAAGATGGCGCCGCGACCCGGCAGGATCAGGGGGAGGAGAAGCTGCTGGCCGATTTGAAAGAGGCAAAAGCGCGCTTTATCAGCGCCATGGATGACGATTTTAATACCGCCGAAGCCCTCGGTGTAGTTTTCGACCTGGCCCGCAGTTGTAATATTTATTTGAAAGAAAACCATCCCTATAATATGGAACTGATCAGTGAAGCACTTAATTTTTACCGTGATTTTAACGGTATTTTCGAGGTGCTGGAGATCCCGGAAAAGCAGGAGTTGGATAATGAAGTGAGCGCCCTGATTGCCAGGCGCGACAAGGCGCGGGAAAATAAAGAGTGGGCCACTTCAGACAAAATCAGGGATGAGCTGGCAGCCAGGGGGATAGTTCTGGAAGATACCCCCCACGGCACCCGCTGGAAGAGAAAAGATTGCTTGCAGTAGCTGCTTAATAGTGATGATTTTTAGAAGGAGGTGTCGGATCATGGCTAATATCAGGGAAAGAACGATTGAGGCGGCATGGAGAATGGTGCTCTGGAACTGTGCCCGCTATGGATACAGTTACCGAATCAAAAAAGGCAGCTACGAGGGTCAGCTGCGCAAACAGCTTGCCGACCTGACCGTGGTGATTGAAGAGCCGTACACCCGTCCGCTGGCGGTTTGGCTGCCTGAAAATTGCGGTATACCGGCGCCAACTTCGGAAGAGCGGATCCAGAATTATTTTTATGAATACCTGGCTACCGATACCAGGGGCGAAATGGAAGACTATACTTATGGGCAGCAGATAGCGCCCCAACTACCGAAAGTGATTGATCTGCTAAACGGCTCAAAAGGGGCGACAAACCAAGCCTGTATGAATATTGGCGGCCGGGAGAACGTTGACTTGGCTGATCCCCCCTGCTTGCGGGTGGTTGATTTTAAAGTTGTCGCCGGCAAGCTTAATATGACAGTCTTTTTCCGCTCCTGGGATATTTTTGTCGGTTTCCCGGAGAACCTTGGCGGACTGCAGCTTCTAAAAGAATATATCCTGATGCAGCTCAACTTTCCGGTTGAAGACGGACCGATTACTGCGTATTCATCGGGCGCGCACATCTACGAACAGTATTTTCCAATTGTTAACCTGCTTAACGCACACAAATGTTAAAATCGTATTGAAACCGTATCGATCAGGATTAGAGGTGAGAGATGGGGGCTAAAAGAGGTCCGGAGGAAAGGAAGATCCGCTACGCTAATCCCGCCGATGAACTGATCGGCGGTCGGCATGCGGTTTTTTCTGCAGTTCGTTACGGCAAAGTCAAGCGCATTTTGCTGGCATCCGATTCACGGGGAGAGGTAATCACAGCGATCGTCTCACTTGCCGCCGACAAAAAGATACCGGTTGAACGGCTCCCCAAGGATGCTTTTCAGGGCCTGGTTGGTTTTATCCCCGGGCACCAGGGTGCAGCTGCTCTGGTTCCCCCTTACTGCTACAGTGATCTCGATCAACTGATTATCACCAGCCTTTCGGGCGCCAAGACCGCGTTCCCTTTCATGCTGATGCTTGATCATATTGAGGATCCCCATAACCTGGGCGCTATTATGCGTACTGCCGATGCTGCAGGCATTGACGGCCTGATTATTCCTGCCAGGCGCGCAGCCGGGGTTACTGCCGCCGTCCGCAAGGTTGCTGCCGGGGCGGCTGAGCGGATCAATACGGCAATGGTCGCTAATTTAAGCCAGGCCGCTGCCAGGCTTAAAAATCAAGGTTTCTGGCTTTACGGTGCTGAAGCCGCCGGTGATCTGCCCTACTACCGGGCAGACTACCGGCTGCCGCTGGTTTTGGTCATCGGCTCGGAAGGCAAAGGCCTTTCCCCTCTGCAGCGGAAAAACTGCGACCGGATTTTAACGATCCCGATGCCGGGCCAGGCGGCTGGTTCGCTAAACGTTTCTGCAGCCGCTGCAGTTTTGATCTACGCCGCCTTGGGCCAGAGGGAAGGCTGGTTTAAGTGAAAGGGCCAACCCTGATTGTTGACGGTTACAATATTATCGGGGCCTGGGAAAGCCTGAAACAGTTGAAAGAAGAAGATTTCGGCAGCGCTCGTGACCAGCTTATTGCAATCCTGGCCGCTTATTACCCCTGGTGCTGGGAAAGGGTCATCATTGTGTTTGACGGTCAAAACTTTGCCTGGGATTACTGCGACGGGGTGGAGGTTGTTTTTACCGAAGCGAGCGAGAGCGCCGATACCATGATCGAGCGCCTGGCTGCCGGCCTCTCCGCCCGATCCCGGGTCGAGGTGGCCACTTCTGATTATGCCGAGCTGAGGGCGGCTGCGGCCTTAGGCGCCACAATTTTATCAGCGCCGGCGCTCAAAGAAAAGCTGGAGGTGGAGCGCAGAGCGTTCAGCGAGCGGCTGGCCCGTACAAACAAGGGGAGAAGCTTGTTTTTAAATGACCTGCTGCAACAGTCGGTGATTGACAGGCTGGAGAAGATGCGTAAACCTTGACCGTCTCTGCCGGTTAAACAGCGAAAAAGGTTACATAAATTCGCACAAATTTGCTTCAAACCAATTCGCAACAAACTGCTTGACCCTAATCGGGCATTAAGTTATAATGCTCTCGAAAGCCTACGCTGTTCCCACCAGTTGACTTCCTAAACGGAGGCGATAGTATTGAGCTCTTTGGCTCATGAGTTGAAGTATTTCTGCCCGGGTGAGAATAACTTTGAGGTCCGCACCGATGAGGATATAGTGATGGAGGCAAAAAGCGGCGATGTTGTCGCTTTGGAGTATCTAATCAACAAGTACAAAAATTTTGTGAAAGCCAAGGCCCGATCCTACTTTTTGATCGGTGCTGACCGCGAAGATATTATCCAGGAGGGAATGATTGGCCTTTACAAGGCAATACGCGATTTTCGCAACGATAAGCTCTCTTCATTCCGCGCTTTCGCCGAGCTTTGCATTACTCGCCAGATTATAACGGCGATCAAGACAGCGACGCGCCAGAAGCATATACCGCTTAACTCATACGTCTCTTTAAATAAACCGATTTACGATGAAGATTCCGACCGTACCCTGCTAGACGTCCTCTCCGGCACCAAAATCACTGATCCGGAAGAACTGATGATCAACCGGGAAGAGTATGATGATATTGAATACAAGATGGGCGAGATCTTAAGCGAACTCGAATGGAAGGTGCTGACCCTTTATCTGGAGGGGAAATCATACCAGGAGATCGCTATTGACCTGGAACGTCATGTCAAGTCGATTGATAACGCCCTGCAACGTGTTAAACGCAAACTGGAACGTTACCTCGAGGTACGCCAGACCTAGGCGCCGATCGGTCACGCAACACGCAACAATTGGTTTTTAAGGTTCAGCAATAACGCTCTGGGGCCGCACGTGATCCAATTTGGCCCCTCCCGCCTGTGCGTGCGGTGTGCTGAGTGATCCAGAGCTGACGCATGATTTTTGAGCCTTGCGTTGACTTTTATAAAAGGCCGGTGTATAATCAGTATCGCTTAATCGCGGGTGTAGCTCAATGGCAGAGCCCTAGCTTCCCAAGCTAGCCACGTGGGTTCGATTCCCATCACCCGCTCCATTGACGCCGCGGGGTGGAGCAGTCTGGTAGCTCGTCGGGCTCATAACCCGGAGGCCGCAGGTTCAAATCCTGCCCCCGCAACCATCGATAAGGAAATCGCAAACGCGGTTTCCTTATAAAAATGTTCGATACTTTTTCGTGCTCACGTAGCTCAGTCGGTAGAGCGTATCCTTGGTAAGGATAAGGTCACCGGTTCAATCCCGGTCGTGAGCTCCAGTGGCGGCGTAGCTCAGCCGGCTAGAGCACGCGGTTCATACCCGCGGAGTCCGGGGTTCGAATCCCTGCGCCGCCACCATTCCGTTAAGAGGCCGGTTATTGATCAGATCCGGTCCCATACCGGGTAAGGTTAAACCGCCTGAGCCCTTTCCTTAAACCCTGGGAGGTGTGTTAAATTGGCTA
>DBBD01000085.1:5301-5467 GCA_002292015.1 Firmicutes bacterium UBA993 | reverse complement strand
AATCACCACGCCCAGGCTGCAAATAAAGACAATATTAAGGCTTCATTAATTGAGTCTTTGTAGGCATCAAGCTCAATAAATATGGTATAATTCATCGTGGTTTGCTACCTGGTTTGTATCTATTTTCCTGTGATGCTAGCAGGCTTAACCTACGTAGCGCTTGTGG
>DBBD01000085.1:0-4940 GCA_002292015.1 Firmicutes bacterium UBA993 | reverse complement strand
CGTAGCGCTTGTGGGGACGGCTCTTCCATTACATCTGTTTCTCAATAAGGAGTGAACTTTCATGGACTCGCTGTCGGAACAAACTATAACTATACCCCGTATTGGGCTTGATGTAGGTAGTTTTGCGGTAAAGGGGGTGCTGATAGATGGTGACCGGATAGAAAAGGTTTATCGTCATATCGCCGGAAATCCTGCCGCAGTTTCCTGGGAATGCCTCAATTTTTTGTTGGAGAAGGTTAATGCTCCCGCTGTGTGTTTGGGCCTTACCGGTAATAACTCCAGGCTGGTGGCCGGGAAAATCGGCATCAGTCCGACCCTCGAGGTTGAAGCGCTGCAGGCCGGGCTGGCGTCTTGGTCTATTAGCGCCGAAACTGTGCTTTCTTTGGGACATGAAAATATGTATTACCTGGAGCTTGACAACGGAGGAACGGTCACTTTTTTCAATCGCAGCGGTCAGTGTGCTGCAGGAAGCGGTTCCTTCTGGTACCAGCAGGCAACCCGGATGGGCTATGATGACCAAAAGTTTGCAGAAATGGCTGTAGCTGCTGAATCGTCGGTAAAAATATCCGGCCGGTGTGCTGTTTTTGCGAAGTCCGATATGACCCATGCTATTAACGGGGGAGCTTCGCAAATGGCTGTCGCCGCCGGTATGGCCAAGGCCCTCGTCGACCTGGTAGTGACGGGCGTTGCCCAAAGCAGGATTAAGGGCCCAGGCACCCTGGTTACGGTTGGCGGTGTAGCCAACAACAAGGCAATTCTTAAGTATCTGCGGGCACATTGTCAGGAGCGCGCCGTTGAAATAGAGGTTCCTCTTGATCATGAGTACATTATTGCGTCGGGGGCAGCGCAATTAGGGGTAGAGTTACCATTATCAGCCCTATGCCGGGAGCGGCTGGTTTTGGGAGAATATGTCCCGGAAAAACCGCTGCCGCCCCTTAAGCCGGAACTGGTTTTCTATAGCAACGGCTTAAGCGACTTCGATATGCGCCAAACTTATGAACATTCCACTATTTATTTGGGAGTGGACTGCGGATCAGTGTCAACCAAGTGTGCACTTTTAGATGACAAAGGCCACTTTATCGGGGGGGTTTACCTGCCAACTGCCGGGCGTCCCGCGCTGCAGGTACTGGAGTTGATTAAGAAAGTTGAAGAGCAATACGGGAGCCTATTGCAGGAGCATGTATCCATTGTAGCATGTACCACCGGGTCAGGGCGCTTTCTGGCTCAAAAGATACTCGTCGCGGAGTACGCTGTTGACGAGATTACCTGCCAGGCTGAAGGGGTGAAGTCGCTTTTCGGGGACGCTAATCTTTCGATTATTGAGATCGGCGGAGAGGACTCAAAGTTTGTCCAGATCAAAGATGACATCCTCTTTGACTATAATATGAACCCGGTTTGTGCTGCCGGAACCGGTACATTCCTTGAAAATCTGGCCGAGCTTCTCGGAGTTAAAATAAAAGAAGAGTTCTCGCAAAAAGCTTTCCGGGCAGACTACGCCATCGATCTGGGGGATATATGTACCCTGCTCTCACAGTCGACCCTCGTTTCCGCAGCTTCCCGTGGCTTGCCCCTTGAAGCGCAGCTGGCCAGCCTGGCTTACTCTTCGGCCCGCAACTATCTGAGAAGGACCGTTGACAACAGGCCTCTTGAGGGCAAACTGGTCTTTACCGGCGCTACCGCCAAAAATCATGCACTCGCCGCAGCCTTAGCTGCCGAGTGCGGCAGAGAAATTTTTATCCCGCCACATCCCGAGCTCACTGGAGCCTTGGGAGCCGCGCTGACGGCAAGAGCATTTCACATTGAAGCGGGACAGCCGGCAAAAACCTCACGCAGCTTAGATCATCTGAACAAATATACACTTGAAAAGAAATACTGCAAGGCTTCATGCCGCCACGAGCATAACTGCCACCTTGACATAATCAGATTTAACGACGGTTCTAAATTTATTTACGGTGATCGCTGCGGTCGCTTTTCGGAGCTGGAAAAGAAAAAAGAAACCGGTAATATACCTGATTACCAGCAAATCAGAGAGAGCATATTCAGAGAGTCTGCCGGTGAGCCGCTACCGGATGGGACGCAGGTAGGGATAGCCTGCGGCGGCACCTACTATGAACTTTTCCCGTTTTGGGCGGCTTTCTTCAGGTCTCTCGGAGCCCGGGTAGTCTTAAGCGGCAAATCTGATGAAGAGATACTGGAACAGGGCAAGACGGATCTTGCTGCTGAGATGTGCTACCCGATAGAGGTATTAGTCGGACACTACCGGGAACTGCTTAAGAAAGAGCTTGACTATATTTTTATCCCCGAGGTGGTCGACTTAGAGCCCTTCCCTTGGGCGGTAGAATGGCATCGCTCATTGAGCTGCCCCCTAATGATGATGATCAGGGGGGTTGCTGTTCACTCGCTGGATATTCCGGAAGACAAAGTGCTGCACGCACAACTGAATTATCGTGAGGGGCCTGCACATATCAGGGAACAAATGTTGCCGGCAGCTAAAATACTTCTCGGTAAAACCTTTTCCCAAGCCGCGTTTCAGCGTGCACTGGACGAAGGTTATCGTGCCCTACAGAATTTTCACCTGGCCATCGAGGAGGAAGGCCGCCGGATTATCGAAGGACTTGGGTCTCATCCCGATGCAGTTGTCGCGCTCATTTTAGGACGCTCCTATACCCTGTATGATCCTTTCGTTTCCAAGGATTTAATGTCGCACGCCGCGCAGCGGGACTTGGTTGCCCTGCCCCAGGATTTTCTTCTCGAATATCTGCGTGGATGGTACGAGGGAAGGATAAAATCACCTTTTCTGGATCCCCGTCGTGCGGAGTTTGAGCGTTACTTGAAGCAGAGCATCGAACATATGGACAACATTTATCCCGTTCAGCTTCAACATATGCTATCGGCGGCGCTCGCGGCACAGTTTTTTAATCAACGTGCAGAGGAAAGTGGCCTCCCGCAATTGCACCCGGTACTGCAGGATCCCTTCAGATGTGGACCCAACTCCATGCTCCGCCATTTCTTGGACAATGTGACCGGATATTTACGACTTACCCTCGACGAGCATACCGCACCAGCCGGCATGATTACCAGGCTGGAAGCGTTCAAAAATACCTGCCGCTCCCGGAAGCGTAGTGTTGTTAAGGCCTTTTTCTCGGCAAGGACTACAACTGCCGCTGATCGGGAAGTGAAAAAAATACTCATACCCAATTCTTCCAAACACGCTGCAGTTTTTGTAGCCTTATTTGAGAATTATGGTATCGAATCGGCATTGCTTCCCCGGAGTAATGACAAAGACCTGACCCTGGCACGCTGTTACACTAACGGTGAGGAGTGTCTTCCGTTTATTCAGAACGTACAGGATTACCTTGAATATGCTGAGAAAAACTCGCAAGAATTTGAAGGAGGAGGGACCGCTCTTTTTCAGGGATGGGCCTGCGGCCCCTGCCGCTACGGTCTTTACGCATCGACGCAATCTATGGTCATTAACCGCGCCGGTTATGGTGCTAGGAAAATTTGTGCGGTTAAAAGTGAAGATCTCGTAAAAAGATTTGGCCCGGAATTTGTTGTTGCTGTCTACGACGGCATGCTGGCCATAGACATGTTATATAAAATGCTGCATCAAACCAGGCCCTACGAGTTGAATGCAGGTGCAGCGGAAGCATGTTTCGATGATTATTGCGATCAGGTTTATGCGATTTTGCGCCGCCATCGCTTTAAATGGCCTAGTTTTTTTACCGGCAGCTATCTGAAACCGCTGGAGAAATTGCTCTCGGAGGCTGCGGAACAATTTGCCGCTATCCCCTGTAATAACGGTCAAATTCGTCCGCAGATAATGTTGGCCGGCGAATTTTATGTCCGCCTGGATGACCGCTGTAATAACGATATTATTAAACAGATAGAAGAAGCCGGGGGAGAGGTTTCACTGGCTCCGGCCACTGAATTTTTTATTTATACGGTACATACAAATTTCCGTAAAGCAGAGAAAGACTACGCATTCAAAAGAAGCCTGCCGCGCTACTTTAGGAAATTAGGGAGCGCCGCCATCAATTGGCTGGCATACCGCGATGAGCGCCGCCTTGAACAATCTGCGGCAAGCATGCTGCATGGCCGGGAAGAACCTGCCGCTCATGTGATTAGGGAGCATTCCCTCAAATATATCCCGGAACACACTGCCGGAGAGCCCCCGATGACGGTTGGGCGTACAAGGGCATTAGCCGGCCGCGAAGGGATAGCTGGGGCTATTTTCGTGGGACCCTTTACCTGTATGCCTGCTTCGGTGGTGGAGGCGCAACAGGGAGTTCTCAGCAAGGAAACCGGTATGCCCATCATCTCCGTTTACTATGACGGTCGGGACAACATCAACCGGGACGAGTTTATCCATAGCCTCGTCTTCCAGGCCAAGCAAAACCTGGCATCATGTAAATGATTTTAAAACAGAACGGTGAACGGTGAACGAATGAGCGCTAAGAAGCCAAAAAGGTTATATCCGCCGGCGACAATAGGTATCGTAGGCGGTGGGCAATTAGGCAGAATGGTCACATTTGAAGCTAAGCGGATGGGTTTCGATGTTATTGTATTAGATCCAAAACCTCGTTCGCCGGCAGGCCAGGTCTCAGACGAACAGATAGTTGCTAATTTTAATGATAGGCGGGCCTTACGTGAATTGGCAAAAAAATCAGACGTAATAACCTATGAATTTGAGCATATTGATGCTGAGTTATTAGGCAGTATTGAAAATGACGGATATCCTGTATATCCGTCATCATCTACACTGAAACGAATCCAAAATAAGCATGTTCAAAAGGACATGTTAAAGCGCATCGGTGTAAAAATTCCTGAATTTTGCCTCGTTCAATCCCTTGAGGATTTGACAAGTGCGTTTTATCAATTTGAGCAAAAAATTATTATAAAGACCTGTACCAAGGGCTATGATGGTAAAGGAAATAAAA
>DBBD01000118.1 GCA_002292015.1 Firmicutes bacterium UBA993 | reverse complement strand
CCCTAAAGTATCTGAAAGGGGTTATTCCACTTTGCTTGATCTCTTAATTGAATTTATCTCGTATACCGGGTTTTATAATATTCAATTTAACGAAGCGATAATGATTGCTATCGCCTGCTTTTTTCTCTACCTTGGCATAGCGAAAAAATATGAACCGCTATTGCTTGTACCAATAAGCTTTGGTATGCTGCTGGTTAACCTGCCGCTTGGGGGGCTGATGCAGCCCGAGTCGGGCCAACTTTTGGGAGGACTTTTTTATTACCTGGCCAAAGGGTTAGAGCTTGGTATCTACCCACCACTGATTTTTCTTGGCGTAGGTGCGATGACCGATTTTGGTCCCCTGATAGCCAACCCGATTACCTTGTTACTTGGCGCTGCGGCGCAGCTTGGGATTTTTCTGACTTTTATCGGAGCTTTCTCCCTCGGATTTACTGCACAGCAGTCGGGCGCCATTGGGATTATCGGCGGTGCGGATGGACCGACAGCAATCTTTCTTGCTAATCACCTAGCTCCTGAATTATTGGGAGCCATCGCGGTTGCCGCCTATTCGTATATGGCCCTGGTGCCGATCATTCAACCACCGATTATGCGCCTGCTCACTACAAAAAAAGAGCGTGGCGTAGTGATGGAGCAAATAAGAAGTGTTTCAAAAACTGAAAAAATCCTGTTCCCAATAGTAGTTATGCTTATAACTGGTTTACTGCTTCCCGCTGCCATCCCACTAATTGGCATGCTAATGTTCGGTAACCTGCTCCGTGAAACAGGAGTTACCGACAGGTTGAGCAAGGGTGCACAAAATGAGCTCATGAATATTGTTGTAATCTTGCTCGGGCTTACCGTGGGAGCCAAAGCAACGGCAGCCTATTTTCTTTCGCCTGATACAATTAAAATTGTGCTTTTAGGACTGATCGCCTTTGCTCTTGGGACAGCTGGTGGAGTTCTAATGGGTAAACTGTTGTATGTGATCACAAAAGGTAAAATCAACCCCCTGATCGGATCTGCCGGAGTTTCCGCCGTGCCTATGGCCGCGAGGGTATCACATACTGTTGGGAAAGCGGAGAATCCGAATAATTACCTGCTGATGCATGCAATGGGCCCCAATGTTGCGGGTGTGATTGGATCGGCAGTAGCTGCCGGAATACTATTGTCAGTATTAAAATAATAACAGATGAAGGTAGGTTAATGTGACGAAGGTCAGAGTCAGGTTTGCGCCTAGCCCGACAGGCGAGCTGCATATCGGTGGAGCAAGGACTGCGCTATTTAATTACCTGTTTGCACGCCGTAATAGCGGCACTTTTGTACTACGTATTGATGATACTGATTTAGAGCGTTCAAAAGAAGAGTACACCGAGAAATTAATGGAAGCCTTGCAGTGGCTTGGTCTTGAATGGGATGAAGGACCTTTTTATCAATCGAATCGA
The DNA here is from genome assembly GCA_002292015.1 of Firmicutes bacterium UBA993. GTDB lineage: Bacteria > Bacillota > Dethiobacteria > DTU022 > DTU022 > UBA993. The sequence goes on along the minus strand of DBBD01000118.1, from coordinate 3,847 downwards.
TTGAATGAATACATCAGTGAGGTTAACCGACTGGTAGCGGAAAAGAAGGCTTACCGCTGTTACTGCAGTGTGGACGAGCTTGCCGCCGGTCGGGAGCTTGCCCGTAAGGAGAATCGGGCTTATCTTTATCCCGGAACCTGTCGACAACATTTCCCTGAAGAAGATGATCATAGAAGTAAAGCTGGTATTAAACCTGCTATCAGACTGCTGACGCCTGAAGATGGTGAAACAATTGTTTATGATTTAATCAGGGGGGAAGTTCATTTTGATAACCGGGGGTTGGATGATTTCATCATTCTAAAATCAAACGGTCAGCCAACTTATAATTTTGCCAGCGTAGTTGATGATCTACAACTAAAAATCAGTCATGTTATCAGGGCTGAAGAACACCTATCAAATACCCCCCGCCAGGTTCTATGTGCTATGGCTCTTGGGTACCAGTTGCCAACATATGCTCATGTACCAATGATTTTGGCCCCTGACCGTAGCAAGCTTAGCAAACGGCACGGGGCAACTTCGGTAGAAGAGTTCCGCAATCTTGGATTTTTGCCGGAGGCGTTGATCAATTATATGGCGCTGCTCGGTTGGTCTCCGGGAGCGGAAGACGGGGTAAGCGAACTCATTGGTATTGAGCATATGATCGAACTCTTTTCCTTGGCAAGAGTAGGTAAGACAGCAGCCGTTTACGATACCGATAAGTTAACCTGGATGAACGGACAGTACTTACGCGAATATGATCTAGATCGCCTGGCAGAAGCAGCGCGCCCTTTTTTCATCAAGCATGGTTTTCTTCGGGAAAATCCAGGTGAGATGGAATTACATTTTTTAAAAGCAGTGATAGCAGTGGTCCGAGAAAGAGCAAAAACCCTGATAGAACTGGCTGAAAAATCATTTTACTTTTACTCAGATGACTTTGCATACGATCAGAAGGCACTGGACAAGGCTTTTAAGAATAAAGGCGTTGCCGCTATCCTGCTCGACATTGCCGGACTGCTAAAAGCACTTAATACCTTTGATCAAAATGTCACCGAGACTGTTTTTAACGAATACTGTGCAAAAAACAATATTTCTCCCGGTAAGGTTATTCAACCGGTGCGACTTGCCATTACCGGCTTAGGCGGCGGGCCAGGTTTATTTGAAATTATGGAGTTGCTCGGGCCAGCAAGGACGATTCGCCGTATTCAACAAGCAGCAGCATCGATCAGGAATACTCCGCAATAAGCGGCGACAGTCATTTAAAAATCGAAAATATCTAATTTTTTGCTATATTTATCCCACCGACGTGGCGCAAAATGTTTTTTGGCGAGCAGATCTTCATAGATTTTCAGCGTTTTATCAGCACAACAAGATGAAGATAGCTTTTTTGCGTTTTCCAAAGCAGCTTCGCTCATCTGTTTACATTTTTCCGGGTCGCTGAGCAAGGTTAGCACCGCGTTAGTAAAGGAATCCTGTGTTGGGTCAGTTAAAAGTCCGTCCACACCGTGGACAACGGTCTCCGCCGGCCCAAAAGCCCGTGCTGCTACTACTGGTAATCCGGCAGCCTTGGCTTCGCCGATTACCAGGCCCTGTGTTTCGGTGACTGAGGGAAAGACGAAAATGTCGGCACTGGCATAACAATGAACGATTTGCTGCCGCGACAGCACCCCGGTAAAAGTAACGAAGCTATCAAGACCGTTAGTCTTGCAGAAAATATTTAGAGCAGTTTTAAGCGGCCCCGTTCCAACCAAGACTAGATGGGTATCGGGGTGAAGATGATTTATTTTCATAAAGGATTTCAATAAAAAGAATAAGTTTTTCTCCTGACCGAGACGGCCGACGAAGAGTAGCACTTTTTTATTTTCATTAATTCCGTGATTTTCTTTAAGCCATAACGGATTTAAGTCCATAAATTCATCCAGTTCAATTCCGGTCGGAACAGTGACAATTTGCGACTTAACCCCAAGTAGATGCAGGTAATTTACCACTAGTTGTGACGGAGCAACAACAACGTTGCAGCGGTTACAAAAATCGCGGCAGATCAGCCGCACAATTTGGCGTGACGTTTTTTCAACAAAGGGCACGTAATGCACATATTGTTCGTATAGGGTGTGAAAGGTAAAGACCAGGGGTAGACTGTAACTCCTGGCAGTTCTGGCTCCTAATCGGCCCAGGATAAACGGGGAGTGGACGTGGATAATATCCAACCCGATCTTTTTAATGGTTGAGCTGAACTGGGCAGAAACCGGCAGAGGGATTGAAAATTCCGGCATTTTAGGTGCGGGGAAGGCAGGGAAGCGAAAAACATTGTCTTCTTTTTGAAGTTGGGCAAGAGGGTAGTCAGGACAGAAAATAAAAACTTCATGCCCACGTTTTTCAAATTCCCGGGTGAAAAGCTCAATCGATCTGACAACCCCACTGGTGTAGGGATGATAACTTTCGGTAAAAATACCGATTTTCACTAAAAGGGCACCTTCCTTTGCACTATTTACTCAGCAGCGTAAGCCTGATCATACATCTGTTCAGCCAGGGCCAGTGCCTTTAGTTTATCTTCGCTGTATCCGTATGCCTCGGCAGCCTCGATGGTCCGCGTGTGCCAGCTGCGCAGCTCCTCAACTTTCTCGGCGCTGAGGCTATAATCAGCAGGTACTCCGGCAAAAACGGCAGATAAAGGTAAAATGCGGTGGCGCCAGAGACGGTGAATCCAGGTTATCTCGTAGTCAACCTTACTCAGCCAGGCCTCACCGCTGTTCATATTTTTTGTTAGCTCGATATCCAACAGCAAATGATACTCTACCCGTGGAGAAACATTTGCCGGATAGTGCTGATTGGAAAGCAAAGTGCCCTGAGAATAAACAGCCAGGGTTGCTCTTTCGGAGCCGTCAGAGCGCTTGTTGAAGAACCATTCCAGTGGTTGAACAAACTTCGGATGACCACCAATAATTAGATCGGCTCCAGCAGCTGCCAGCTCTGCGGCAACTTCGCGCAAGCGCTGCGGATGAGGTTCCTGGCTATATTCATCCTCGCCCCAGTGAGGAAAAACTGCAACAAAATCTGCTCCTTGAGCCCTGGCTCTCTGGATGTCGGTAATAATTTCCGTTAAATCGTTAAAGCCGGGAGCATAGTTTATGCAGTATTCGTGTCCTTCCGGTACTGGTATACCGTTTGTGCTGAATGTATAGCCGATAAAAGCAATATTGATTCCATTGCGCCCAACGATCAAGATCCGATCTCTTTCTTGTTGGGTTTTGTAGGCGCCAAAAGATTTTAATCCTATGCTGTGCAAGTGGTCAATGGTAGTCAGGAGCCCTTCATATCCGCGATCAAGAGCGTGATTATTGCTGAGGGCAATCAGATCAACCCCAGCATCGCGCAACGCCACTGACAGTTCCTGAGGGGCATTGAAAAGGGGAAATCCGGTGTAGCCACGGGTGCCTAAAAAAGATATATCAGGACCGGCCTGGGAGGTCTCGAGATTAACCACCACAATGTCACTTTTACTGAAAAGCGGGGCTATGAATTCAAAGCTCGGAGAAAAATCATAAATACCGTCACCGGTGTGTGCCTGCTCGATTTGAGGAATATGAGGAAATATACCGCCGGCAGTCAAGAGCTTAACTGATCTAAGATCTGGTTCGAACAAGAGATCATTGGGGTCCTCGATAACTTCTTCAGTTTCAGTACTGCTACTGTCATTTTGGCCAAACAAAGTATTGGGCGGGTATACAACGCCGGCAGTATGCCCGATAATAAAAAATAGCACTATTACAACAACGACAAAAAAAAGGAAATGGAGCCTTTTCATAATCTATGTAACACCTTTCAGCCTAAAATATTTCTGTTGTTTAAATTATATCACAAGCACCACAGC
>DBBD01000033.1:6322-6779 GCA_002292015.1 Firmicutes bacterium UBA993 | reverse complement strand
GTTCAGCTTTCAAACAACTCGTTGACTTATTATTGATAATTATGATACTATTTATGCGACAGATTATTACTCTTGTTTATTCTGCCCGGATTACTTGTTCGCTTACCGTAACAGGGTTTTCTACTACTATTATATATAATCACATTATTAGGATCAGGCGTTATCACTCAGCTAATCAGCCGCTGTCGTTAACAATGCCTAGGTGAATGGCACGCAAGCCTAAGCGGTAGAAAAGGTTGGTAGAACAGGGACAAGGCTTTAAAAAGGACGCCGGCGCTCGGTTCTACCTCAGCAGCCACACCTCAGGGATGAATTTAAGGTATTGGCGCGGAGCAATAATAGTTACTTTCGTGTTGCCGAGCGACAACGAGCGCTTGGAGCAGAACGCAGAACTACCGCACTTGGGATGCCGGCTTACCTGCGAGAGGTTGCCGGTTGGCTTGATCTGCCTGTGATT
>DBBD01000033.1:4667-6002 GCA_002292015.1 Firmicutes bacterium UBA993 | reverse complement strand
TGGCTTGATCTGCCTGTGATTACCCGGGCATTGAGTAAAATTAATGGTAGCTTCATCTATTAAAGAAAGGAAAGGTTGCCATGAGGTTGCAGGCGCTACTAAAGGAAAACGGAATCGAAACCTTGGCTGATCTGATCGCCGTCTTAGAGCAATCATACGACGGGATCATACTTTCCGATCGCAGTGGACGCATCTTTTTCGCCAATGACAAAGCCATTCAGAGGCTGGCCAATATAAACGCCGGCTCTATTATCGGGTTAACTTCGCAGGAATTAATGGACCGGGGCATTATCGTGGAGGAAACGAAAACCCAAATTTCTCATGAAAGTGACCGGAGTGCTGTTCTGATTACACATAAACTCAAATCGGGGGTGGAGGCGCTGATTACCAGCGTTCCCGTTTATCGGGCCGGCAGCGACACGAAACCCTTCTGTTATATTGCCAACTTTCGGGAAATTACAGATTTAAACAACCTTAAAAAAGAGCTGGAGGAAACCAAGAGTAAAACCCAGTCCTATTTTTCTGAACTTACCGAGCTGCGCAACCGCTTATTAAAAGCCGATCAGGTAATTGCCCGCAGCTCAGCCATGCGCAATATTATGGAAAAGCTGTTAAAGATTTCGACTGCAGATGTGAATGTCTACTTGCAAGGTGAATCAGGTGTGGGCAAAGAGGTGGTAGCTAAACTAATCCATAAAATGAGCCACCGCAAAGATGGCCCGTTTATTCAGATTAACTGTGGAGCAATTCCTGAAAATCTTCTGGAATCAGAGTTATTCGGTTATGAAAAAGGCGCTTTTACCGGTGCAAATAGTTTGGGTAAACCGGGTATTTTAGAAACGGCTCAAAATGGCACGGTCCTTTTGGATGAAATCGGCGATCTGCCTTTGACTTTGCAAGTAAAATTGTTAAAAACTATTCAAAACCGCGAGTTTTACCGAGTCGGGGGAATCAACCCGGTTAAGATGGATGTTCGCATCATCTGTGCCACTAACAAAGACTTGGAAGAGATGGTCAAGCGGGGCCTTTTCCGGGAAGATCTGTTTTACCGGATCAATGTTATCCCGATCCGCATCCCCCCGCTGCGAAATCGGCGGGAGGATATTTTACCTTTGACCTACCATTTTCTTTGTAAGTTCAATCAAAAATACGGTCATGACCGAACCTTGTCGCTCGAAGTCTGCAAAGCTTTGGAACATTACGAATGGCCGGGTAACATCAGGGAGTTGGAAAATATTATTGAACGACTGGTCATCATGAGCGAGGAGAGACAAATTCGCAGCTTCAACCTGCCCGATTATTTCTTTGACTATCAGAAAGATAAAAGCTTGACGG
>DBBD01000033.1:3533-4347 GCA_002292015.1 Firmicutes bacterium UBA993 | reverse complement strand
GAAAGATAAAAGCTTGACGGAGATAAAACCGTTAAAAGAAGCGGTCGCCCAACTGGAAATTAAACTTATCTCTGAAGCGGTCAAGAAATACGGCTCCGTCCGCAAAGCGGCAGAAAAATTGGGTGTAGATCATTCAACCTTGGTAAAAAAACAGAAAAAATTCAGCTATTATGCGGGTTGAGTACCGCACTCAGCCCCTCGCCCTCCAACCAGAGAGAAGGGTTGTGAGTGAGGGGAGAGTAAATCACTGTCCTGTTTTGCATAACGGCTTCTAGGCTTTTATAGCTTCGCTTCGGCCTCCTCGGTTCAATGGGTTACAGCACAAATTGTGTTATTATGCGATAGGGTGCCATCTGCGCCTTCCGGCAAGTGGTTCCCGCTGCCGGGCTCACGGCGGATTTTCACCGCCGTTCATCGCCGGCATCGGGCGTACCACCATCTTCCCACCAGCTTCTCACATCAGCAGGAGCTCATGCCTGCCAGTTTTCTGACGATCTCTTTCTTAGATTCTATATCATACTGACTAGTGATGGCGATTTGCTCCATGATCGGCGAACCGCCCCCGTGATAAGCGCCGTAATTCATCGAGCCGGAGGAGCTGGAAAGGGCAAAATCGATAAAGCTCAACCAAAATTTGATCTGATCCTCAACCGGAATGTCGGGGTTGCGTTTGATATATTTTTCCAACAACGCCTTGGTTTCAGGATTAGCCAGGTCTTTTTCATAGGGAAAAGTAGACGGCAGCCCGCCGGCGATATTGCAGAGTATCTCCTGTTCGTGATACACTGCTTCACCGGTCAGGCAGCGGCCGACG
>DBBD01000033.1:1393-3221 GCA_002292015.1 Firmicutes bacterium UBA993 | reverse complement strand
GTCAGGCAGCGGCCGACGTTGGCATAGATGGAGTTAGGAATAAAGCTGCCGGGGCCATAGGGAACAAAACCCAGACCAGGCAAATATACCTCGGGTTTGCCCAAAGCTGAAGCGGTGTAACCGGCAGCGTAACCCAGCTCTCCGGTCATGATCAGTTCGGAGAGCATTTGCCGCACATGCGGCGTCTTCTCTATACCGTTTATCTCTGCCGCTAGAGCAGCCAGACCGATAACAAAATCAAGCATGGCTGGTTTACACCCGGAATAAGAATGGCGGTGAAAGAGGGCAAATAGTAAAGCAGCAACTCCGCCATGTAGAGTCTCACCGCACAAAAATACGCGCTCCCAAGGCACAAAACAATCGTCAAAGATGACATAGGAGTCGGTATAACCGTACTCAAAGCCGCGCGGGTAGTGCTCTCGTTTACGGGCATTATGAAAATGAACCACCTGTTTTACCCCATCGTAGTCTCCCGGAACGGCAAAAGATACGGCATAAGCTTCTTCACCTGTCTTCAGCGCCCTGGTTGGCACCACCAGGATCTCGTCAGCGATAGAAGCTTCGGAGATATGAACCTTAGAGCCGCGCACTACGATACCGTCGCTTCTCTCTTCTACCACACGCACGTACATATCGGGATCCGTCTGCTCGGCCGGCCGTTTTAGCCGCTCCCCTTTAACGTCAGTTTGCGCACAGCAGCCGACTAAGTCTTCCCGCTGAAAACGATCCAGCCACTTCAGCCAGTTTTCATAATATACGCTTTTGGCGGCGGAAGACTTTTGTGCTTCAAAAGAAACGGCGTTAATAGCGTTGGCAGCGTCTATGCCCATGCAACGCTGAATGCAATGGCCGACTTTATTGCATAAAAACCGGGTCATATCCTGCTTCTTATGTAGATCCTCTTTGTTCTGATGAATATGATTAAAGCGGTTTACGGTTACCCCGCTGATGTGGGATATGGTAGTACACAGATCTTTGCCGGAGGTCTCCCAGGCTACGTCAAAGGTTAAACCCATTACATTAAGTGCGCCCTGCTGGCGCTCATCCAGACGGTCGATTTTTTCTCCGCTGCTGTAGAGATTACGGTTCATCCTGCTTAATCGCTCAAAATACTGATCTTTAGTGCGCATCATATTGCCTCCTTATGATTAAAAATTAACGACGGCCAGTTCCGGGCCGATTCAGCTGCAATGGCGCTGAATATGGGTCAGATGGTTTTATGCCCCGATATAGGCCTTCTTAACCTGCTCATTGCCGGAGAGCTCAAGGCTGCTTCCTTCCAGGACAACTTTCCCGTTTTCAATCACATAACCACGCTGGGTAATATTTAACGCCATATGCGCGTTTTGCTCCGCCAAAAAAACAGTGGTACCCATTTCTGTGTTGATTAGTCGGATAATCTCAGATACTTTTTGTACCATCAGCGGCGCTAGACCCATAGAGGGTTCATCCAGCAACAAAAGTTTTGGTTCGCTCATTAACGCCCGGGCGATAGCTAGCATCTGCTGCTCTCCTCCGCTTAATGTGCCGGCTGGTTGCTCTTTACGCTCTTTGAGTATGGGAAAAATCTCATAAAGCCGTTTCAACGTACTCTGCACGGCGAGGCGGTCTTTTTTGCGGGTATAAGCTCCGAGGAATAGATTTTTATAGACGGAAAGCTGTGGGAAAAGCCTGCGTCCCTCAGGGCAGAGGCAAAGGCCCGCCCGCACTATCCGGTCTGACGATAGCCGCTCGATCGGCTGCCCTAGAAAATGAATTGCTCCCTCTACCGGTTTCAGTACCCCGGCGATGGTGCGCATCAAAGTTGTTTTTCCAGCTCCGTTAGCTC
>DBBD01000033.1:0-1054 GCA_002292015.1 Firmicutes bacterium UBA993 | reverse complement strand
GATCAAAGCTACAAATTCACCTTGTTTAATTTCCATGGAAACGGAGTTCACCGCCCTGTAAGAGCCGATCGCGGTTGAGAGCTGTTCGATTTTAAGCAACAGTTTTCCCTCCCAGGTAAGCTTCGATCACCACCGGGTTTTCGCTGATCTCAGCCGGCGTTCCCTCGGCGATCTTGCTTCCGTAGTTTAAGACAACGATGCGATCAGCCAAATCCATCACCATGCGCATCTTATGTTCGATTAAGCATATAGTCATCCCCGCTTCTTTGATCGCCCGGATTAGTTCAATAATCCCGGCTGTTTCTTCCAGGTTTATCCCGGCGGTTGGTTCATCCATGAGCAGCAACTTGGGCTCACTGGCTAGGGCAATACCCATGGCCAGGCGTTTTTGAGCTTCCTGAGATAGGGTGGAGACAAAATCGAAAAATTTATTGGCCAGCCCGACAAACCCCGATAACTCCAGCACTTTACCTACCGTTTCGTCCCGCTCACGCTTCCAGCGTGCCGTACGGAAAAGCGCATCCCAGAAGCCGGTCTGTGTATTGACCCGGCGGCCGATAGCCAGGTTATCCACCACCCGCAGCTGGTCGAAAAGGGTGGTCGTCTGGAAGGTGCGCTTAATCCCTCTGGCTGCCACCTGGTACGATTTAAGGCCGGTAATATTCTCGTCTTGAAATAACACTTTACCGGAAGTGGGAGGCAACGTACCGCTGATCAGGTTAAAAAGGGTGCTTTTCCCAGATCCGTTGGGGCCGATAATAGCTAAAATTTCTCCCTGGTTGATATGGAAATCAACCGCGTCCACCGCTTTCAGCCCGCCAAAATGTTTACTCAACGCTTCTGTTTTGAGCAGCACGTTGTACCCCGTCCTTTCTTTGTTCATAATGGTTCTTACCCCTGTTCCAGAGATTGGTTAAGGCGCCCATTAAGCCACGCGGAAAATAAACCATTACCACGATCAAAATCGCACCGAAAAGGACCATTCTGTAGGGGCCGATTGCATGCAAATAATCGGTGAGCAGAGGAACGACAATAGCACCGATAATCGGGCCGG
>DBBD01000008.1:2490-17542 GCA_002292015.1 Firmicutes bacterium UBA993 | reverse complement strand
GCGTGAACTGGCTACCGGTCAGCTTTACTTAGGAACACAGGCTTTAGAACTGGGCCTGGTAGATCGTCTCGGGGGTATTGAAGAGGCAATTGCGTACCTGGCCGAATTAAACGGTATCGAAAATCCGGTACGCTACGAGTTTCCGCCACCCTCAGTCTTTAGCCAGCTTTTTGGTCATGGATTCAGGGTTTTGGCGTTGATGGATAAAAGGCTTTTGGGTCCGGAATTGCTACTCTTGGAAACCTTGCAGGAAGGATTTCCGCCCGATATCCGTTATCAGGTCAGGTGAAATGATTTAGTCCGGAGCAAGGTCCAAATTATCAGCAGAGGAGGTTGTTATGGTGTTTGAGCAGATCATAAGCTGGCTGCATGGAATTTTAACCAAGCCAGTGCTGACTTTGCATGAAATAGCCCGGGGGAAGCCCGCTAACGCAGCATTTCTAATTTATTTGGGAGTAACTATGCTTAGTGTTTTAGCCTCACTCTATAACGAGCAATCGATGGAGGCTTTTCAGGATTTAATGAGGGGAGCTAATATGAGCATTCCCTTTTCGGTAATTGTTGCTGCTTCTCTCTTGGTAGCCATTGTTTCGATTTTCTTAATTACCGTGGTTTTGCACCTTCTGGCTCGCCTCTTTAAGGGCAGTGGCGGCTACTGGAACTTTTTTTCAGCTTACGCTTTTGCCAATTTTCCTATGATCATTGGAGTGCCTGTTACATTGTTAAGTGGCTTTCTGGGTGCGGCGGGAGATATCCTGGCTGGGTTGGTCAGTTTTGGACTCTCAATCTGGGTGCTGGTGCTCCAGGTGATTGCTGTGCGCGAGAGTTACGGTCTTTCGACAGGCGCCAGTATCTGGGTTTATATTTTACAATTGGTGATTTTGATCGGTGTTCCGTTGCTGGTGGTAATCGGCCTGTTCGCCGTTTATTTGCCTTTTTAAGTATCCGGACTTAAAGCGTCCGGGAAAAAAGACCGTCTAGCGGTTTCAGTTGTTATCTTCAGCAAAAGAGGAAGTGGGTACAATCAGCCATAAAAAAAATGGCGAAGAAGATCGTAACTTGAAAGCAGAACTGAACCGCAAATATGTCCATCAGGATGATTATCCTTTAGAGCCACCGCAGAAAAAATATTTGCGTCAGGCTGTCAGGTTAATTGCCCTGTTGCTTGCAGTAATATTTTTTTTTACGATTACCGGTCGCTGGCTAGCTGTTTTTAGCGGGCCTGCTTTCCAGTTTCTGCGAGAATCATTTGCGCTTTCTTCCGATCCCCTGGTCAATGAAGTTAGAGGGGCGGTAGTTCAGGTATTTACTGATGCCGGGGCCGGTTCAACCCGGAACAGCCTGAGGGGTAGTGGTTTCAACATCCGAGAAGACGGATTGGTGGTTACCAACCGCCATCTGCTGGAGAATGCCGCCCTGGTTAGGATTTCTTTTTCTGAGCATGGTTCATTCATAGCGTCAAAATGGCTAGTATCAGATGTAACCGATCTCGCCCTGCTGTTCTTTGAAGGAGATCATTTGCCTACCGTTTCTCTGGCCGCCGGCAGTTTGGCTGTGAGTGAAGATGTACTGGTGATTGGCAACCCTCTTCAATTTGCCAGGATTGCTAACAGGGGCAGGGTGGTCGCCTACCGACAGGCTTATGGGCGGGAACTGCCCCACCTGGTGATCGAAGCGCTGATTTACCCCGGCAGCAGCGGTAGCCCGGTTTTTAACAGTCAGGGTGAAGTAGGCGCCATTATTTTCGCTACCCTGGGAGATCAGGATCCGGATCAGGTAAGAGGACTGGCCATCGACGTCAGGGAACTTAAAGCTATGTTGGATATTCCGCTATCCGATTGGTAATCAGGAATTCCCAGGCCGCTTACAAAGCCTCTGCGGCCTGGTCACCCTACATGTAGTCTTCTATCTGGACATCAGGTAATAATCTACTGTTTACTCCGCTGCCGGGTTAAAAGTACGTGCAGCGAGTTCACGATCGAGCATTAGGATCCCATGACCTTGCTCGCCTACCCGTTTCACCAAACTGAGCAGCCTGCTCATTGATGCTTCTTCTTCCACCTGTTCGGCAATAAACCATTGTAGAAAACCGATGCTTGGGTGGTGCTTTTCTTCCTGGGCGATATTCATAAGATCGTTGATCAGGCTGCTAACAAGTTTTTCGTGTTCAAGGGCCAGGGAAAATATCTCTTCTGCCGATGTGAATTCCCGCTTGGGATCTTTAAACCCAGTTATGATGGCCTCTTCACCCTGATCATTGATAAATTCAAAATACTTCATCGCATGAAATCTCTCTTCCTCAGCCTGGACAATAAAAAAGTTGGCAAATCCATCAAGATCTTCTTTCTTAAAATAAGCAGCCATTGCCAAATAGTATTGAGCAGAGTAAAATTCGTGGGTAATCTGTTCATTCAGCTTAGTCAAGAGATTTTTTGATAACATTTTTGTCACGCTCCTTTTTGCATTATTATAACATAGCAAGTAATAAATGCAACAATTTAGACAGCTGTAACAACCCGGAGCTTTTACAGCTATCCTGGCGAACTGGCCTGATAACAAACGAATAAACCTTTAAAAAACGAACGAAAATTATTGAAAATAATCAGTGGCATAACCATGCCGCAGAAACCCGGCCCAACTTTACTCATAAAAATTGACTTGACCCTTGGCCGGACACAGCATGCATGTTGACCGTTTTATTATTGGCGATTACTGTTTTTATGGTTATTCCAGGTTATGCTAAGGCCCAAGTGGCTGTGCACTATGGAAACTAAATCTTCTATCAACAAGATAGTTACATCATGACTGGAACATGTACCCCGTCAGTAATTGGACCAGGGTGAAATTAGATTCGTGTTTTACCGGCTATTTTCCAACCAGCCGATTCAGTCAAGCGCTTTAAGCAGGGCCAGGTAATCTTCCAGGCTACCCCTGTAGTCGTATGAATAATCGGTTCCCTGGCGGTGCAAAATAAAATCTTCAACCAGGAAAGTATCCATGCCTACTTCAGCGGCCACCAGGTCTTCTAAAGTATCGTTTCCGGCCATCAGACATTCCTCGGGCGGGTAGCCGATTTTATCAGCAATTTCAAGGTAGTATTGTGGGTTGGGTTTGCAAAAATGCATCGTTTCCATGGTGGTGATTAAATCAAAATCTTCTGCCCTGAGGCCACCCCAGGCCAAACGCTGGAGGGTTGCCGTGGCGGGGAAGATAGGGTTGGTAGCCAGCACCAGCGGTATTTTTTTTGACCGGGCTGTTTCAACTACCGCTTTTGCCGCCGGTTGTTCACTGCCCCAGCGGCTTAGAGCTGGGAAGTCAGTTTCGTAAAAGTTATCAATTATTGGCTCGATTTCTTTGAGCGAATGCCCGATCAGGCGGCAAAATTCCTCGTAAAATACTTTTTTGTTACTGACACACGGATCATTGTTGTCAACCATTCGTGCGGTGGCGGTAAAAAGGTGGAGAATAAAATTCTGTTTTTCCACCAAGCCAGTAAAACGGTCCGATAGTGCATCTACATAAGAGAGCACGAACTTCTCCAGGTCAATATTAAGCAGGGTACCGTCCAGATCAATAAGCAGGGCGGCATAATTTTTCCGTTTCGGTTTGATCATGTTTTATCTTCGCCTGTTTCCTCCCACGGTTGGGACAGCAGTTCCGGATCAAAAACCTCGTCAGTGGCCTCACCGATTGCTTTTTGCACATCCTGCAGCAGAACGGCAACCCGGTATTCAGCTTGCATGAAATTTTTTATCAGGGTATTAAGGTTGATAACTGCATACAGCTTTTCAATTTTCTCCATTTGTTCTGGTGCGACTTCAATACCTGACAGCTGCTGTTTTTGTAGCTCGAACTGTTCTTTACGAAAATCGCTCAGCATGTTTTGGGCTGAACGGTCAGCTTTCAGATTTACCTGGGCTTCTTTTAATTCTTTAAACTCAAGTGATTCACGCAAAGCTTTGGCCAACGTATGCACAGCATCATAGGGGTTCATCCATAAACGCTCCTTTTAGAAAACAGTTTTTATATATCTAATAATATCATCAACGGCTTTTTCAAGATTTTCAGCATCAAATTCCAGATCGAAACTGGCGGTTTCCGGTATTGAATTACTGTAAAGGTGGTCATAATAATCGCGGCAAAGAATTTCTGCTGCAATTCTGAGATCACCTGCTTCCAGCAGTGCTAGCAGCTGATTTGTTTTTTGCTTTCCCAAACGGTTTTTAAGAGAATTAATCGCTTTCACAAGCTCGGTTCGCACCTGCGCAGTCATGGTTTGCGGGTCGTAGGTAGCTAAAATTCGGTTAACCCGTGTCTCTAGGGATGCGGTCAAGAGTAGTTTGTAACCTTCACTCATGGCCTTGACTAGGAAGAGAGGAAGGTAAATGTTGCCGATACGCCGGCCTTCGCCCTCGATAAATATAAACGATTCGGTGTTAAGTGCATCAAGTTTCTGCAACAGTAGCGAATCAAAATCTTTTTGGCTGCGCTGGGGACCAAGACCTACCGAACCGAATACCGAACCGCGGTGGCGGGCTAAGCCTTCCAGGTCAATTACCGCGTACCCACGCTTTTCAAGTTTATGCAGCAGATCTGTTTTACCAACACCGGTAAGACCATGCAGGATCACCAGCTTGTTATTAAGCCTGTAGTTTATCAGGCGTTCGCTGACCAGCTTGCGGTAACCGCGGTAACCGTTTTTCAGGCGCAGCACTTTAACGCCGGTCATCGAGAGCACCTGGTAAAGACTTAGACTGCGCATACCACCTCTTCTGCAGTAAAGCAGCGGTATTTTGCCGGCAGAGGCTTCGGTGATCTGTTTCACCAGCTGCGGCAGTTTGGGAGAAACAAATTCAAGGGCCAGAATGCGTGCCTCGTTTACGCCGTATAGATGATATATTGTGCCGATCTGATGGTGCTCACTGTCGTTGAAAAGCGGGATGTTAATGGACCCTGGAATCGATGATTCGCTGTATTCACCGGGGGAGCGGATATCGATAAAAAGCAGATCTGTACGCAGCAGCGCTTCTTTTATATCGATTTCCAAAGCCTTCTAAATCCTCGCTTTCGTCAGTAGGCTACCCGTTCCATTATAGCGGATGGTTGGTTTGCTGTAAAAAACTTTTCACTGAAAAAGGTAAAAGCCCGCCCGAAAGCGAAGTAAGCGCAAGGTCCTTTAATAATATTCAGTTTGCTTCTCAAGGGTTGGCGGCTATGTTATAATACCGCTCAGGAGGAATCGATATGTCTGCTGGATGTGTCTTTTGCAAGATCATTAGCCGGGAACTTGATGCGGACATTGTTTATGCTGACGACCAGGTTGTTGCTTTTAAAGATATCAACCCCGCCGCTCCGGTTCATATCCTGATCGTGCCGCGCAAGCACATTCCCAGTCTGCTCGATATCAAACAAGAAGACGAGGCGCTGGTTGGTCATATGCATACTGTGGCAAATGAAGTAGCCCGTGCTTTTAAGATCGAAAAAAATGGTTACCGCGTTTTAATTAATTGCGGTTCTGATGCGGGCCAGATTGTTTTTCACCTTCACCTTCACCTCTTGGGAGGCAGACCTTTGCTGCAAACCATCGCTAAGGGTAAGGAAGTATAAGTTCGTTTATGCTCCATACCCGGGCAACGGGTTTCTGGAGAGGGGGGAAGAAGTATGACAGAAGTTAAAATTGGAAAAAACGAGACACTGGATAAGGCACTCAAGCGATTTAAAAAACAGTGTGCCCGGTCAGGGATTTTATCTGATGCACGCCGTCGCGAGCATTACGAAAAACCAAGCGTGCGCCGTAAGAAAAAATCTGAAGCTGCGCGTAAAAGACGACGCTAACTTTTGGCAGGAGTGTGCTTCGGTTGTCTGAAATGATGCTGGCTGATAGGCTGATTGACGATCAGAAAGAAGCAACCAAGACGAAGGATCGTTTCAGGCTCACTGTGATTCGCCTGTTGCGGTCTGAACTGCAAAATGGAGCCATTGCCAAAAGGGAATCGCTGGATGCCGACGAAGAGCTGGCTATCTTAACCCGTGAAGTGAAAAGAAGGCAGGATGCCTTAGGCGACTATGAACGTTCCGGTCGTCGGGATTTGTTGGACGACCTGAAAAGTGAAATTGAAATTCTGCGCAATTATCTGCCGGAGCAGTTTTCGGAAGCCGATCTGGAAAATATTGTCCGAGAGGCGATCGCCGAAACGGGCGTCCAAACCATTAAAGAGATGGGTAAAGTAATGAGCATCCTGATGCCCAAGCTCAGGGGCAGGGCCGATGGCGGCCTGGTCCGACGATTGGTTGAACTTCAGCTGCGATAACTTAAGGCCCGGCCCACAAGGCTGGGCTTTTAAACAGGGGGATTGTCGATTGTTTGCATCTGGAAGAAAGCTGACTTGGTTTTTATGTATCCTGGCCGGCTTAGTCTTGCTGGTAACCGCAGCCGGGGGAGCAGCAAGTGATAATATTGTCGCTGTGATTAAAATTGACGGAATAATTGACTCCGGAACCAGAAGTTATATTGCTTACGCCCTGGATCAGGCGCGCAAGATGGATGTCGCGGCGGTGATTCTTGAGCTTGATACACCTGGTGGCTACATCAATGCAGCCGAGGAGATTCGTAGGCTGATGGATGATTTCCCGCGGCCAATTTATGCCTATATCAATACTAACGCGATCTCTGGCGGAGCTTACCTGGCCTTGGCTGCCGACGCAATTTATATGGCCCCGGGAAGTACATTCGGCGCTGCCGAGCCGCGTTACCTGGGGCTGGGTGAAGTTGATGAAAAGATGTTATCTTACTGGGAAAAAGAGATGTCGGCGATGGCCGAGAGACGCGGCCGGGATCCGCAGGTGGCCGCAGCCATGGTCCGCAAAGACCTGGCAGTGGAAGGCCTGGTTGAAGCTGGGGTTTTGCTTACCCTTACTGCCGGCGAAGCGCTTGAAGTAGGCTACAGCGAGGGCACAGCAAGCGACCGGGAAGAACTGCTAAGGCAGGTTAATCTCGGCGAAGCGAATTGGCAGTTGATAGAAAAAAGAGTTGGCGATAGACTGGTGGGCTGGACCACCAATCCAGTGATCGGCACTATCTTGTTGATGATCGGTATCGTTGGGTTGATTATTGAGGTAATTTCGTCGGGCTTTGGTATTGCCGGGATTTTGAGCATGGCCGCTTTTGCCCTCTATTTTGGCGGCAATATCGCGGCCGGCATGGCCGAATATTGGGTGATACTTCTTTTTGTTTTCGGCATCGCCCTGATGTTGGTAGAAGCATTTATGCCTGGCTTTGGAGTTTTCGGAGTTTCGGGACTCATTTCGACCATCATTGCCATTATCCTTGCTGCCGTTTCGATAAAAACCGGAATGCTGATGCTGGTAATTTCCCTGGTGTTGGCTGTTGCGGTCTCCTACTTCGCGTTTCGTCTTTTTGAAAAGCGCGGCGCTTTACGCCACATTATATTGTCGGAAGAAGAGCGGGCTGATCAGGGATATGTCGCCCCGTTGGACCAGAGAGATTTGCTTGGTCAAAAAGGAGTAGCCCTGACAGCGCTTCGGCCTTCCGGAACGGCGCTGATCAACGACCGCCGGGTTGATGTGATCAGCGAAGGTGCTTATATCTCGCAGGGCACGGCGCTGATTGTCGAGCAGGTCGAAGGTGTACGCGTTATTGTCAGCCAGATTGAACCAGATCGGGTTTAAACAAACTATCAAGGGAGGTTTTAAAAAATGCCTGAAATGATTTCTTTATTACTTTTTGTCGGGCTCATTATTCTGGCACTAGTTATAATTTTAAGTTTTGTGCCGATCGGCCTTTGGATTTCGGCCCTGGCCGCGCAGGTTCCCGTCGGTATATTCGCTCTAATCGGGATGCGCCTAAGACGCGTCTCGCCGGTAAAAATTGTTGTTCCCCTGATCAAAGCTACCAAGGCTGGTCTGGATCTAAGCGCAAACAAGCTTGAAGGTCATTTTCTGGCCGGCGGGAACGTTGATCGGGTGGTAAATGCCCTGATTGCCGCCCAGCGGGCCGAAATACCGCTGCAATTTGAGCGGGCGGCGGCTATTGACTTAGCCGGCCGCGATGTTTTGCAGGCGGTGCAGATGAGCGTTAACCCGAAAGTTATTGAAACCCCGGTGGTAGCGGCAGTGGCCAAGGACGGCATCGAGGTGAAGGCCCGGGCCAAGGTAACCGTGCGGGCCAACATTGACCGCTTAGTTGGGGGAGCTGGAGAAGAAACGATCATTGCCCGGGTCGGGGAGGGCATCGTCACCACCATTGGCTCATCAGAAAACCATAAACTGGTGCTTGAGAATCCCGATAAAATCTCCAATACGGTTTTAAGTAAGGGCCTCGACTCCGGAACGGCCTACGAAATACTTTCTATTGACGTCGCTGACGTCGATATTGGTAAAAATATAGGGGCCCAGCTACAGACCGACCAGGCCGAGGCCGACAAGCGCATTGCCCAGGCTAAAGCTGAAGAGAGGCGGGCGATGGCGGTTGCCCGGGAACAGGAGATGATTGCCGCCGTCCAGGAGATGAGGGCCAAGGTGGTCGAGGCTGAAGCAGAGATTCCGCGGGCGATGTCACAGGCCCTGCGCGAGGGTAACCTGGGCGTAATGGATTACTACCAGCTTAAAAACGTAATGGCTGATACCGACATGAGGCGCAGTATCAGCAAGCTGGGGCAGCAGGATCATCCCGGCAATCCGCAGGAATAAAAGGGGAGGCATCTTTTAATGGATGGATTCCTGACTCTGATCATTATAGTAATTGTTTTTAACCTAATCAGCGCCGTGTTGCGGGCCATTAAAGGTGGAGGCGCCACGGTCGACAAACAGATGCCCGCCGGAGCGGTCACGTCGGAACGCCAAAGCAGTCGGCATTTTAGCAATGCAGAAATATCTGATCCCGACAGCTCGTTTATTGGCGAATATATAACGGATCACGACGCCGAGGATGTTTATGATATAACATACCGATCACACGAACCCGAAGCGACTATGAAGTTTTCCCTGACGCAGGAAACAAGTGGGACTACCCGGTCTGAACCCGCCGAGACACTACTGATAACCGCTGACCAGGTTTCCCATTTTACGCCCATCCTCGGCATTAAAAAGGTCCTGACCGAGAAAGATTCTTTTCTGGCCGCCTTTGTGCTGCGCGAAATTCTCGATACACCGCCTACCCTGCGACGCTGGGGAAGGCTGGAACCACCCGGAAGGGAGCAATATTCTGATTGAGTGTTGAAAAAACAAGTCGTGTTGTCCTGCTGAGCGGTGGTGATGAATCGGTTCAGCTGCTCGGCAAGCATGACCGGCATTTCTGCCTGGTTGAGGATAAATTTGCAGTGCGCCTGATCCCTAAAGGGCACGAACTGGTCATTGAAGGGCCTGAAGATGACGTTGACGCCGTTTACAACCTTTTTCAGGAGCTGCTCTTCCATATCCGCAAAGGACACTTGTTGACGGACCGTGAGTTTGAGTATGCCTTGAAACTGGCCGGGCAGGGCGAAGGGGCGATGATCCGCACCATTTTCAGCGACCTCGTTTTAGTGACGCCGCGTGGTAAGCAGATCAGGCCGAAAACAATTGGCCAGAAACGCTACCTCGAGGCGATGCGCCGGTATGATCTTGTATTATCAATCGGCCCGGCGGGCACGGGCAAAACTTACCTGGCTCTGGCGATGGCGGTCGATGCCCTGAAAACTAAGCTGGTGCAGCGACTGATTTTAACCCGGCCTGCGGTTGAGGCAGGTGAGCATCTGGGGTTTTTGCCTGGTGATTTTCAGGAGAAAGTCGATCCCTACTTAAGGCCAATCTATGACGGTCTTTACGACTTACTGGGGGTTGAGACTTTCATGAAGTACAGGGAACGGGGTACAATCGAAATCGCTCCCCTGGCTTACATGAGAGGGCGTACCCTCGATGATTCATTTATTATCCTCGACGAGGGGCAGAATGCTACCTCGGAACAGATGAAGATGTTTTTAACCCGACTCGGGTTTGGGTCCAAGGCCATTATCACCGGAGATATCACCCAGATTGACCTGCCCCGTGGCCGCAATTCAGGCCTGGAAGAAGCACCGCGTATTTTATCAGGTATCGAGGGGATTGCCCTGGTTTACCTGACCGACAAAGATGTTGTGCGCCATCCTTTGGTCCAAAGCATTATCAAGGCCTACGAAGCATATGAGGCGTTGCGTGGAAGGGATAGAGATGAAAAAAAAGATAGCTTCCGCTGATCTTTTCAACCGTTCGATTGCCTTTAAGGATAACCGGCGTTTGCAAAAGCTGGTTTTAGCTGTCGTCCTCTTTCTGGCAATCTATATAATTCTGGTCATTTTCAGCATGCCGGCCCGCTTTGAACTATCGGTTGGCCGTCCAAGCACGCAAACGATCTTTGCCCCCCGTGACGTAATCGATGAGCATACAACCAGCCTGTTGCGCGAACAGGCAGCCCAGATGGTACCTGAAGCCTATGATTATGATCCGCTCATCCTTGATCGAGCGCTTAATGAATTAACCAGGTTTTTTGACAAAGCGATCGGTATCCAGGCCAATAATGAGCTGGAGCGCCCCGATCAGCTTGAATCGCTGCAGTTGCTCATTCCTGAAGAGATGCCTCTTTCAACCATCTCCGCTCTGCTCACCGATAGCGCAACAATGCGAGGTCTACAGGGTAGGTTAAATACCTCGGTCAGCGAGATTTTTGAGAGTGGAATCAGGGAAGGCGAAGAAGATCTGATCCGCCGCCGCCTCAACCAGGAGATTGCCCTTTATCCCTTTAGCGCTGATTTAAAGCGGATTGCAGAGGTAGTTGTTAAGCCGCTAGTGGAACAGAACATGACTTTTAATGCCCAGGTGACGGAAGACAACCGCGATCAGGCCAGGCGCCAGATTGAGCCAGTCAGGATACTGCGCGGCACTCTGATCGTTAGTGAGGGCGAACCGGTTACGGAGCAGCAGCTTTTCCTGTTAGAAGATTTAGGCTTAATCCGCGGGCAGCGGGCTGATTATGCCGGTTACATTGGCCTTTTTCTGTTGCTGGCCATTATCTTTATCGTAGTTGTCATCTATATGTCGATCTTTGTCTCGGAAGTCTATAAAAGCCCTAAATTACTGCTCTTAATGGGCCTGGTCTTTGTCATTACCCTGCTGTTGGCAGCGGCAACCACCTATTTTTCCGGTTACCTGATTCCGGTAGCCACGGGAGCCATTTTAATTACTGTTATATTTGGTTATAAGCCGGCCCTGATGATCAACATGGTAATGGCGCTGATGGTTGGTTTAATCACCGGCGGCGATTATACCTTTGTGCTGATTGCTTTGTTCGGTGGCCTGGTTTCGATATATGCCGTGACCCGGCTCAGCCAGCGCAGTGACCTGGCTCGAGCCGGTTTCTACGTGGCTCTGACCAATGCCGCCATTATTGTTTCCAGTCATCTTTTTTTAGGAAACATGAGCTTGGAAATCGATTCTTTACGTAATTTCAGTTACGACCTAGTTGCAGGGATCGGTAACGGTATTTTTTCTTCCGTGGTTGCGATCGGACTACTGCCTTTTCTTGAAAGCCTCTTTAATGTAACAACGGCAATCACCTTGTTGGAGCTGTCCAGCCCGAACCATCCCCTTCTGCGGGAGATGCTGATGAAGGCCCCCGGAACCTACTACCACAGCATGATGGTTTCCAACCTGGCTGAAACGGCGGCGGAACGGGTCAACGCCAATTCTCTTTTAGCCAGAGTCGGAGCCTACTATCATGATATCGGCAAGCTGAAGCGGCCGTTTTTCTTTTCGGAAAACCAACTATCGGGCGAGAATCCCCATACCAGGCTTTCACCGAATTTAAGCGCCCTGATTATCGGCAGCCATCCCAAGGATGGCATTGAACTGGGCCAGAGACATCGGCTGCCGGAAGTAATCCTGGATATCGCACTGCAGCACCATGGAACGAGCATGATCTCGTTTTTTTATCAGCAAGCGTTGGAAAATAACACTCATAACGATGTTGTGGCAGAAAACTTCCGCTACGATGGGCCCAAGCCGCAATCGAAGGAGGCGGCAATTATAATGCTGGCCGACGCGATCGAGGCCGGGGTGCGTTCGCTTTCCGATGCTACCGGCAACAAGGTAGAACAGATGATCAGGAAGATGATCAGGGAGAAACTTGAAGACGGGCAGCTCGAACAGTGCGAGTTGACTTTGAGCGACATTGAAAAAATTGCCCAGGCTTTTATCTATATTATGTCCGGCATCTATCACTCCAGGATCGAATATCCGGAAAAGGACCTACGGGCGGAAATTGAAAGGAGCAGGGCTCTTCAGTGACGGTTTCTATTGAAGTTTTATACGGCACAGAACTGCTTGACCAAGACTATCTTGCCACTCTTGAGTCGCTGCTGGACCGGATACTGGAGGAATACGGCCTGCAGCAAGGTGAGGTTTCACTGGTGATCGGTACAGACGAACTGTTGCATCGCCTGAACAAGGAATATCGCGATCAGGATCGATCTACCGATGTGCTTTCTTTCGCTTACCTGGAGCCTGGAGAAGATGTCCCGGCAGAGGGCCGTGAATTTGCGGTTGGCGATATCTATATCTCGCTTGAAAAAGCCCTGGCTCAGGCAGCAGAGGCCGGGCACGATGTCAGGCATGAAACGGCTTTACTATCTATCCACGGCTTGCTTCACCTGCTGGGTTTTGACCATCAGGACGATGATGAGGTTGTGTTGATGCAAGCCAAAGAGAGTGCCTATCTAAAAGATATCAATCCCCTTTAAAGAGGGAGCGTGAGCGGTGAACAATGTCTGGCTCAGTTTAAAGAACGCTTTTTTGGGTCTTAAGTATTGTTTTGTAACCCAGCGCAATATGGCTATCCATTCTGTGATCGGTATTACTGTGCTGGTTGCCGGTTTCTGGCTTAAAGTATCGAAATATGATCTACTATTTCTGATGGCTGCCGTATTATTGGTATTGGTAGCAGAAGCTTTCAACACCGCCCTTGAAAAAACAATCGATCTGCATACCCGGGAGCGCAACCACCTGGCGCGGGTTGCCAAGGATGTTGCCGCCGGGGCGGTTCTTTTAACCTCGGTCTTTGCCGTCATCGTAGGCCTGATTATCTTTGGCCCACCGCTCTGGCAGCTGGCTACCTCTTGCCTGGTACCGGACAACTATTAATAACTCTAACCTTAACGGGGTGTTCAGATGAAGGATCAGAGTTTGCTTAAGGCAGCCCGTGCTGCCAGAATGAGGGCATATGCACCTTATTCCGGTTTTCTGGTCGGGGCGGCCCTTTTAACTCAAGACAAACGGATTGTGACCGGCGGTAATATCGAAAATGCCTCTTACGGTCTGACGGTCTGTGCCGAACGGGTAGCGATCTGGAACGCCGTACATGCGGGGCATCGTAAGTTTTTAAAAATTGCCGTGGCTACTGACAGCGCCCCTCCGGCCAGTCCCTGCGGGGCCTGTCGCCAAGTGCTCTGGGAACTGGCCGGCAACATCGAAGTAATTATGGGCAATCTTTCCGGCGAGCAGATCAAGATGCCTTTGCTCGATTTGTTGGTCAAGCCCTTTGGCGAGGCTGCTTGGGAGGCTAACCCGGTTGATGATCATTTGCCGGCCAGCGAAGAGACTTGGCGCCTGCCGGTTACCTTCAACCCGATCGGTTACGTCGTCAGCGACTACCCCGAGCCACAGAAATTACCTGAAAACTACCGGGAGCTGCTCTCAAAAGTTGTGATTGACCCGGAATTTGAAGAAGGCCTCTACCGGCTCGACGAGGAAAGAGAGGTAATCGTTATTTCTCACTTGCATCAGGTAAGAGGTTATACGCTGAAAGAAGAACGCAGCGGTCGGGGCCATCAAGTTTACGGTGTCTTTGCCTGCCGCGCTCCGCTACGGCCTAACGCCCTGGCCCAGTCAACCGTGGAGCTGGTGGCGATCGATAAAAATGTGCTGACAGTCAGGGGACTGGATTTGATCAATGGCACGCCGGTACTTGACATAAAAACGGTTATCTCACGGAAGCCCGACTAAAGACCCGGAGGAAAAACAATGCACCGTTCCGGTTTTGTAGCTTTAATCGGTAGGCCAAACGTTGGTAAATCTACGCTGATCAACGCTCTACTCGGTGAAAAAGTGGCGATCATATCCGACCGGCCACAAACCACCAGGAACAAAATTCGCGCTATCCTGACACGCCCGGAGGCGCAAATTATCTTCATTGATACCCCCGGCCTGCACAAACCGAAACACCTGTTAGGCAAGGAGATGGTGAAGATGGCCGGCTCTACCCTGCAGGAAGTCGACCTGGTGGCCTTTATCGTTGAGGCCAATGAGAGACCGGGTCAGGGAGATCGCTATATTGCCGACCTACTTAATGCCGCGAAGTGTCGGCTGTTCTTAGTTCTAAACAAGAGCGACCTTGCCACGCCGGGACAACTGGCCAGAAACAGCGAACTATACACGGAACTTTGCTCGTTCAGAGCTTCTTATGCCCTCTCGGCCCTAAAAAATGAAAATCTGGAACCATTTTTGCTGGCAGCAATTAATCATCTGCCGGAAGGGCCTCAGTATTACCCGCCTGATCTGGTTACAGATCAGCCGGAGCGCTTTATTATATCAGAAATAATTCGCGAAAAGATTATTATGCTGACCAGGCAGGAAATTCCCTTTTCGATTGCCGTGGTGGTGGAAGAAATGAAGTTGCGCGAAAACAAGAATCTGCTCGACATCAGGGCTGAAATATTTGTGGAGCGAAAGTCGCAGGTCGGCATCATTGTCGGTAAAGGTGGAACACTTTTAAAAGAGGTTGGCATACAAGCGAGGCATGAGCTTGAAGGCTTGTTCGGGGAGCAGGTTTTTCTCGACCTGCGGGTAAAAGTCAAGAGAGACTGGCGCAACCGCGAGGAAGAGCTGCGCCGCCTCGGCTACCGCTGATCCCCAAATCCATCACCAGCTGCAGCTGGAAAAGAGACATCAACTAAATTCGGGTTGGGGCTTATTTAATCTCAGTCCCATAAACCCCCTCTTCCCCATTGGGGAGAGGGTCGGGGTG
>DBBD01000008.1:0-2151 GCA_002292015.1 Firmicutes bacterium UBA993 | reverse complement strand
AGGGGTAAAAATGTCCGCTAGATCCTTTAAAGCCAGGGGCCTGGTCCTGCGTTCCCGCACCCTCGGTGAAGCTGACCGCCTGGTGACCCTGCTCACATTTGAAGCAGGCAAATTTGAGGCCGTTGCCAGGGGAGCGCGCAAAATCAAGAGTAAACTGGCAGCCGGAATCGACCTCTTTACCTTCGGCAATTTCAATTTTCATCAAGGCAAAACCTGGCCGATCATTACCGGACAGGATCCGATTGAGCGCTTCAACCGTTTTCGCGAAGATCCCGATCTCTACCCCTACGGAATCTATCTGAATGAACTGACCGACAAGCTGATCGGCGGCTGTGAAAATTGCGATGCAATCTGCAATCTTTTGCTCGAAAGCTGGAGAGCCTTGGAAAATGGCGCAAACTCCAACCTGCTCTGCCGGGCTTTTGAACTAAAACTTGCCGATCTGGCCGGTTATCATCCTCACTTAAAATCATGTATCGGCTGCGGTTCACCCTCATCACCCTCATTTAGCCCGCGCCAGGGCGGCTTGCTCTGCAGCAGCTGCAGTGGGGTTGATGTTATTAAAATATCTCCCGGTACCCTGGCCTTGGCTCAGCGTCTGATCAAGTCGCCCCTCAGGCAGGTTAATTTGTTGCGCCCCTCCACCTTGCAGCAGAAAGAACTCTTAACTATCAACGCCGCCTTTTATGCGCATCATATCGACATTGGTGAAATAAAATCCAAAAATTTATTGCCACCGCTTTGATACAACAAGGGCAATTTAACAAAAATATCAGGGAAACGACGGTTGCAATATTAAATTACTTGGAGTAGGATTAGACTCATAAAAGCAGGCTTTGTTAGCAAAGACTTATCTTTTATCCTCGGAGATGAATTTTTTGGCAGGCAGACCAAAACCTCTTAGTCCGGCCCGGGTTATGGCCCTGGGGTTTATGGGGTTTATCTTAAGCGGCTCAGTTATACTTACCTTGCCTTCGATGACAGTAGGTTCAGAGATTTCCTACATTGATGCCCTTTTTACTGCAGCTTCTGCGGTATGCGTCACCGGCCTGGCAGTAGTCGATACAGGCACTTATTTCACCTCCTTGGGTCAGACCGTGATCATGGTCCTGATCTTTTGCGGCTCCCTCGGGTTTATGACGATGGCCACCCTGATCTTTGTTTTCCTGGGGCGTAAAATAACTTTAAGCGATCGCCTTTTGGTGAAAGAGGCCTTGAATCAGGATTCGGTAGCCGGACTGGTCAGATTGGTGCTTACCGTTGCGAAGATGGCTGTTTTCTTCATTTTGCTCGGCACATTAGCCATGTCTTTTCGCTTTATTCCCCAACTTGGTTTCGGCCGCGGGCTTTTTTTTGCCCTCTTTCACTCCATCTCGGCTTTCGGCAATGCCGGTTTCGACCTCATGGGCGACTTCAACAGCCTGACGCTTATGCCGACCGATTACCTGGTAAACGGCACCATCATGGCGCTTTTTGTGATCGGTGGGCTTGGTTTTACAGTTATACTTGAGTTAGCCCGTCGTATCAAGCATCGTGAAAGAATTACCCTGCACAGTCGCCTGGTATTGATGATAACTGCTGTATTGTTAGCCGGCGGAACAATAATGATTTTGCTCTTGGAATATAATAACCTTACGACTATGGGCAATCTTTCTTTTGGTGGCAAGATCTTCACCGCCCTCTTTACAGCGGCTACTCCACGTACCGCCGGTTTCAATGTACTTAATACAGCAACACTTACTTATCCCACAGTGCTGATTATCATGGTATTAATGTTCATCGGGGCTTCACCGACATCCACCGGAGGCGGAGTTAAAACAACAACTTTTGGCGTCGTATTTTTTACACTTATTAACATGATCCGGGGCAGGCAGGAACCGGTGGTCTTCTCCCGGGTCTTTTCTTTAAGCCAGATTATGAAAGCCGTATCGATAATGACGGCAGCAGTAGTCTTGATTTTTATTGCCACTTTTGTCATGACCATATTCGAGAACCATGAATTCAGCGCTTTGATTTTTGAAGTTGTTTCGGCGTTCGGTACTGTTGGTTTAAGCAGGGGGATTACCCCTGAATTAAGTGACCCCAGCAAAATTGCCCTGATCCTGACTATGTTTGGATGCCGGATTGGTCCTTTAACTTTGATGGGAGCGT
>DBBD01000149.1 GCA_002292015.1 Firmicutes bacterium UBA993 | reverse complement strand
TATATACTTTGGCAGATATGGTTTAGTGAAATCGAAGATGCATGAGAAAATATTAACTTGTCGAAGTAGTTGCAATATTATTGACACATCTCTTCCGTAATGCTATAATCATCTTAAGTGAGTGATTTGCCACCAAATTTGCAAAAAATAGTGAATAATGCTATTCTGGGAAAGGCGGTTGTTTTGTGCAGTATGTGGTGATTATCGGTATTATCCTTCTCATTACTTGTGGGGTCCGCTTGCTGATTCACAGGGATATTAAAAAGAGGAATCGCTAGCTTGGTTGTTATGTCTGCGAAACGAGGTTCTTTCATATGGTTAATGCGGTCATTTTTATTGCGATATTTCTAGTGGTTGTTCTTACAATCAGATACATGGCTGTCCGTGATCTGGAGAAAGTTGGTTAGACAGTTTTAACAGTTGCTGTGATGGCTTGATCAGTCTTTGCTTTTTGCCATCTTTGCTTTTTGCCGTGTTGACCTGTTTTGCCCTTTGTGATACAGTTAGCAAGGGTTGCCTTCACCTTGGGCATGCAACAGAGTAAAAGGCGGTGTTTTGATCTTGGATTTGCACATGGGCAGGATCGCAAAGGTTCAGGAAATGATGCGCAGTACTGCCTACGATGCTTTACTCCTCGGACCCACTCCAAATATGTTTTACTTTACCGCATTACAGACTTCACCCGATGAGCGTTTGCAACTGCTGATTATTCCGGCTGAAGGCAGCCCGGTTGCCCTGTTGCCCGAAATGTATTTAGAAAAGGCACGCTCGGTGCTGGGCGAGCTTTTCAGGATTGAATCATGGTCGGACGAGACAGATCCCTTTAAACTGGCCGAAGCGCATATCAGCGCGATTAAAGGTAAGTGCCTGGCAGTTGATAATACAATCCGGGCGGATCATTTAATTAGCATGATGAAAGTACTGCCGGCAGCGAAATTTGATAGTGCCGGACCGCTGACGGAAGTTTTAAGAGCACGTAAAGATGAGGAAGAGATCAGGCTGTTGCACGAAGCTGCCAAGATGGCCGATGCGGTGATGGCCAGGGTTCAGGGCCAGGTTAAACCCGGCTTGCGGGAAAGAGACCTGGTGGCTATTATTGAAGCGGAATATAAAAAGGTTGCCGATGATCTATCGTTTAAGCCGATTGTCGCTTCCGGTCCCAATGCGGCACAACCGCATCACAGCCCGGGGGACCGCCTCCTGGAAGCAGGCGATTTTGTCATTATTGATTGCGGGGCTATCCACAAAGGATATTGCTCCGACATAACCCGCACTTTTTGCCTCGGCCGGGCAACGGATCAAATGAAAGATGTCTACCGGGCAGTAAAGGAAGCGAATGCTGCTGCTTTCAGGGCTTTGGAGACAAACAGCAGCTTAAGCGGCGCCGAGCTCGATGCAGTTGCCCGCCGGGTAATCTCCGACGCCGGGTATGGCCCAAACTTTATACACCGCCTCGGTCATGGAATCGGTCTTGAAGTCCATGAAGCGCCCTACTTAGTTGAGGGAAACGATCTGCCCCTGCATCAGGGTGCTGCTTTTACGATTGAGCCCGGAATCTATCTATCCGGCCAATTCGGAGTGCGTATCGAAGACGTAGCAGTTATTACCGAAGATGGTCCACGCTTTTTAACGGCGTTTTCCCGTGACTTAGTGGAACTGTAATACACATGTTAAACGCAACAGGGTTGTATGTTTATCATGGGAAAAAGGTTTTTCTTCCTTCGTGTTGAATGTACAGTCATAATGGAAGAGGTTTTACAATTGCTGTCAGGGGAGGTGAAAGACAGGCAACATAAGGTTACGGGTTTTGGCTTTTGATTTTTATAACATTAGGAGGGTGACAATGATTAAGAAAAGCTTGCTTATACTGTTAGTTTTTGCGATGGTTTTAAGTCTTTTCGGCTGTGGAGATCCGGGGGCAGCCCCCGATGAGCCGCCGGCAGAAGAAGTTACCTGGAAAGTCGGGATTATGACTGGAACCGTAACCCAGAATGAAGAAGAGTTCCGTATGGCAACCCAGATGCAGGAAAGATATGGAGCCGAACATATTCTTATAACCACTTATCCTGACAAGTTCATGGATGAGCAGGAGACCACCATCACCAACATGTTGGAAATGGCTTCCGATCCTCTGGTAAAAGCGATCGTTATGGTGCAAGCTGTTCCCGGCGCTGTTGCTGCTGTCGATAAGGTAAGAGCAATTCGGCCTGATATTATGATTATTCTTGGCCAGCCGCAGGAAGATCCGGATATAATTGCTCAAAAAGGCGATTTAGTCTTAATGATTGACGATCTCGGCCGCGGGGAGCAGATAGCCGAGCATGCTAAGGCTCTCGGAGCCGAAACGTTTGTTCACTACTCATTCCCGCGCCATATGTCAATCGAAGTTTTGGCCGAGCGCCGTCGCTTGATCAAAGAAAAAGCAGAAGAGCTCGGCATCCTCTTTATCGATGAAGATGCTCCCGATCCAACCGGCGATGCCGGTGTCCCGGGAACTCAGCAGTTTATCATGGAAGATGTTCCCCGCAAGATTGCCCAGTACGGTCCAAACACGGTTGTATTCGGCACCAATTGTGCAATGCAAGAACCGTTGATTCGTCAAACCTTTGAGCACGGCGGTCTTTTCGCAGTTCAGTGCTGCCCTTCTCCCTACCATGCACTGCCCGCTGCGCTGGGTATTGAAGTGCCTGAAGATAAAAAAGGCGACGTGCCCTGGATGCTGGAGCAGATCAGCGTCAAATGTGCGGAAGCCGGCATGACTGGGCGGGTGGCAACATGGCCGGTTCCGGTCAACATGATGTTCATCGAGGCCAGCGTCGAGTATGCAGTAGCCTGGATAAATGGTGAAACAAACGGAATGGTTGACAAAGCTAAATTGCAGGAGATTATGGAAGGGATTGCCGGTGGCGGTGTAACTTTGACTGAATGGCCGGGAACCGATAACTTCTTCCTTTATCTTTCTGATCACTACATTTTCTAGAGTAATCTAGCCAGTACTAGTGCAGGGTTGCCTGGAAAAAGGCAGCCCTGCTTCTTACTTTGTTTTGGCATGGAGGGCAACGCGTGGCTGAATATCTGCTGGAGATGGATAATATTTGCAAAAGTTATTATGGTACTAAGGTGCTGACTGACGTTAAACTGGCATTAAAGCCGGGGGAGATTCACGCTATTATCGGTGAAAATGGCGCCGGTAAATCAACGCTGATGAATATTCTATTTGGAATGCCGGTGATACACTCAACCGGCGGTTGTGAGGGAGAAATTTTCATCGATGGGCAACCGGTAGAGATTAAGTCTCCCCTTCAGGCGATGGACCTAGGAATCGGTATGGTTCACCAGGAATTTATGCTGCTACCGAACTATACAGTTACTGAAAACATCAAGCTAAACCGGGAAACCCGTAAAGAGAACCTGGTAAGCCGTTTATTTGGCAAAAACTTGGAAACTCTCGATTATAAATCGATGAATGCCGATGCCCGCAAGGCACTGGATAGCCTTGACATTGGCATTGAAGAATATACCAGGGTGGCCGGATTGCCGGTTGGCTATATGCAGTTTACTGAAATAGCCCGGGAAATTGACAAAAGCAATACACGCATGATGGTATTTGATGAACCGACTGCTGTTTTGACCGAAAGCGAAGCTTCTAACCTGTTGGATGCCATGCGCAAAATTGCCGAACGGGGGATTGCCATACTTTTTATCACTCACCGCCTTGATGAAGTGATGGAAGTAGCCGATTATATTACTGTTTTACGTGACGGCCGCTTAGTGGGCACCATGCGCAAAGAGGATGCCACTATTTATGGGTTGGCTGAGCTGATGGTGGGCCGTAAGGTTGAAAAATTGTTCAACCGTAAAAGCCGGGTAAATTTCGAAGATGTGGCAGTAAGGATTAAAAATTTAACGGTTAATATGCCCGGAGAAAGAGTCAGGGGATTGACTCTTGATGTCTACAGGGGCGAAATATTCGGCATCGGCGGACTTGCCGGGCAGGGTAAGATAGGTGTGGCCAATGGTGTTATGGGTCTATATCCCTCTCAGGGCAGCGTTGTTATCAATAACGATGATTTGACTTTAAACGACCCCAGGGAGTCAATGAAGCGAGGCATGGCTTTTCTGTCTGAAGATCGTCGCGGGGTCGGCCTGCTGCTTGACTCTTCGGTCGAACTAAACATCGTTATCACAACCATGCAGAATAAAGGCCTGTTTATGAAAAAACTGGGCCCCCTGACTCAGATAGACGGCAGTAAAGTAAGAGAACATTCTCAAAAGCTGATTAAAGATCTTGATATCCGCTGCACCGGGCCGACCCAGCCAGTGAAGAGGTTAAGCGGAGGCAACCAACAGAAAGTATGCATTGCCAGGGCGCTGACTCTTAAGCCCGATATACTGTTTGTTTCTGAGCCAACACGAGGCATAGACATTGGCGCCAAGCAGCGGGTTCTGGAAACTTTGTTGCGCCTTAACGAAGAAATGGGCATGACAATTATCATAACATCCAGCGAGCTGGCGGAACTGCGCAGTATTTGCGATCGGATAGCGATCGTTTCTGGTGGCAAGGTTGCCGGTATTCTTCAGCCTGATGCTTCGGACGTCGATTTTGGTTTGCTGATGGCCGGGCAAATTGACAGGAAAGGAGCTTAAAACAATGCAAAATATTTTCAAGGATTTCGTTCGCAACTTTGGCATTCCCAGGCTGATTATTTTAGGCTTTTTCCTGTTGCTTTGCGTTATGGCTGTTTTTTTAGGACTTGACTTTGCCGAGCTAATGTCCTCGAGCCTGGTACGGATCGGCATGAACGGTATCCTGGTACTGGCTATTTTGCCATCGATAGTATGCGGTACAGGACCGAATTTCGGCCTCTCCCTGGGGATTCTTTGTGGTTTGCTCGGCGGCCTGATCGCTATGGAGCTGACCCTCAACGGTTTTACTAACTTCTTTGCCGCCATTGCTTTCTCCATTCCCCTCTCAGTACTTGTGGGCTATGGCTATGGCCTGTTGCTTAATAAAGTGAAGGGTTCGGAAATGATGTTTGCTATCTTTGTTGGTTGGTCTGTCGTATCAGTGATGAAGATTGGCTGGTTAGTCCTCCCTTTTAATAGCCCGGAGATGGCTTGGCCAATTGGCCGTGGGGTGCGCGTAACTATCGCCTTGCTAAACCGCGAAGTATCCCAACTCTTAAATAATTTATGGGCGTTTAACGTAGGCGGGGTCATTATCCCGACCGGCCTTTTGCTATTTTTTGTGATTTGCTGTTTTATCCTCTGGCTGTTTATGCGCAGCAAAACCGGTATGGCTATGTATGCCGCCGGAGACAACCCCCGTTTTGCCAGGGCTGCTGGTATCAATGTTGATCGGCAGCGGATCATCGGAACCATCGTATCTACTTTTATAGGTGCCGTCGGTATATTGGTTTACGCCCAAAGCTTCGGTTTTTACCAGCTCTACGATGGGCCGATGATGATGCCCTTCATTGCCATTGCCGCTATCTTGATTGGCGGCGCTTCGATCAGGAAAGCTTCAATCACTAATGTTATTGTCGGCACATTCCTCTTTTTTGGAATTCTGGTCGTGGCGATGCCGGTAGCAAATGCCTTTGCAGCGGATATTGCCAGCATGGCTGAAATAACCAGGCAGATTATTCAAAATGGGATTATCCTCTATGCTTTGATGCAGGCCGGGAAGGGGGATGCTGCGTGATGAAAGATAATCCGAAATTAAATCGGGATCCCGGCCATGCTGTTAAAAAGAAAGTGACCTCTTTTCTGACCAATAATATGGTGACGATTATGTTTGTCGTCTTAAGTTTACTTGCGTTTCAGGTTTCTGGAATGAATTCTAATTTGTATATAACTGATATCGTATCGCGTATTTCCAGAAACTCCTTTACTGTACTGGCCCTGATTATCCCGGTTATCGCCGGGATGGGGTTAAATTTTTCGATTATTGTCGGAGCGATGGCCGCGCAGGCGGTTATTATCTATGTGACCCACTGGGGAGTACCCGGGTTCGCCGGGATCATGCTTTGCGTTGCCCTTGTCACTCCGCTATCGATCCTGCTTGGCTATTTAACCGGCCATCTGTTTAACCGGGTCAAAGGACAGGAGATGATTACCGGTCTGATCTTCGGTTACTTTGCCATGGGCATCTATACCTTTATTTTTCTACAGCTGGTAGGCGGTGTACTGCCAATGGACAACGAAGTATTGGTTCTCAGCTCCGGGGTTGGTATCCGTACAACTATCGATTTATACGGAGGTTTGCGTTACGGGCTTGATGACCTCTTCCGCCTGCCTCTGCCGGTTATGCTGATCATAGCCGGCCTTATAGCTGCAGGCTATCAGCTGTTTATTTTTATGAGATCAGATCGTCTCAAAGCACAAAGGTTCAATATGATCATTGGCATTGCCGGATCACTGTTAGTGGTTGTTCTGGCAATTGTTCTGATGAACAGTAACTCCCTGATTCGCCTAATCAGCATCCCGGTGGCAACCTGGCTGGCAATTATCGCTCTCTGCTTCTTCCTCTTCTTTTTTACCAAGACGAAGCTGGGGCAGGATATGCGCTCAGTCGGACAGGATCGCCATATCGCAGCGGTTTCCGGGATTAATGTTGATAGGGTCAGGGTTATTGCGATCATCATGTCTACCGTGCTTGCGTCCTGGGGGCATATTATCTTCCTGCAGAATATGGGAGCTTGGAGCACTTACGGCAGCCACATGCAGATCGGTTTTTACGCGATTGCTGCGATTCTGATCGGAGGGGCTACTGTTACCAGGGCGACGATCGGCCAGGCTTTACTGGGGGTCTTTTTATTCCACACCCTCTTTATAGTAGCGCCGGCAGCCGGTCGGGAACTTTTCGGAGATGCCCAAATAGGCGAGTATTTCAGGGTATTTGTAGCTTTTGGTGTTATTGGTGTAACGCTTGCCATGCACGCCTGGAAAACCAAGCTGCAAAGTAACCAGGGAATACGGGCAATAAAGGACGAATAATATTGGTCAGTCATATGGATAAGTCGATGTAAAGCATATAAAAGCGATTAATAAGGGCGCGCTGCGCCCCTTTTTATATTTAAATTAAGGAACAGGATGTGATTATAAATGACTATTACGCCTGAAAAACTGCTTAGTGACCTGATTAAAATAAACACCGTTAACCCGCCGGGAAACGAAACCGCAGCAGCGGAGTATTTGAAAAATCTTCTTCAAGCGGCCGGGGTTGAAACAGAAATTGTTGAACCCGAGCCGGGTCGGGGAACAATTATTGCCCGGATCGGTCAAGGGTCAAAAAAGCTGCTTTACGTATCTCATTTGGATGTTGTGCCGGTTGGTGGCGACTGGGATTTTGAACCTTTTAGCGGAGAGATCAAAAACAATGTAATCTATGGGCGGGGAGCCCTTGACTGCAAAGATCTTACAGCAGCCCAGGTGGTTGCCGCTCTTGAATTATTAGCCGAAGGGGTGCCGCTTAACGGAGAACTGATCATCGCGGCAATGGCTGATGAAGAAAAGGGTGGTAATCTTGGAGCTGATTATTTGATCAACAGAGAACCGGGCAAAATTAAAGCTGATTATGCGGTCAATGAAGGGGCGGATCAGCCAATTCCGATTAACGGAAAGCTTGCTTATTTTATTCAGGTTGGCGAAAAAGGGACGGCGTGGTGCACCTTAAAAGCCCACGGTATTGCCGGACATGGCTCCATTCCCACCCTGGCAGAAAACGCTGTGGTTAAAATGGCTCGTGCTGTCAGCCGGCTGCATAACTACCGGGCGGAGGTGGTAGTGGTGCCTGAAGTGGAAAAGTTGTTAAAAAGCCTGGCTGAACTTTGCAACTTAGAACTTAAGTCATGCTCAGCTGACGATGTTGATGCCCTCCTTGAACAACTGCCGCTTGAAAAAGCCTTTGTTGAGGCTCTGCGTTCCATGACCAGAATGACGGTTTCGCCAAATCAGATCCGTGGTGGTACAAAAACCAATATTGTTCCGGATTATTGTGAGGCCGACATTGATATCCGCATTCTACCCGGACAGGATTGTCGGTACGTAGAAAAAGAGCTGCGTATGATTATTGGTAAAGATATCGAGATTGAATTCAATCAGTGCAAGGCTCCTACATTTTCAAGTGCGGAAGATCCTTTTTACCTTCTTATGGAGGAAATTACGTCAGGTTTAACTGGGAATGACACGATCTGCCTGCCGGTTATCTCTTCCGGATCGACTGATTCCAAGTATCTGCGGGGGGCCGGGATTCCTGCTTACGGCATCGGGTTGATGGCTGACGGTTTTGACCAGGAGGCCAGGAGCACGATTCACGGCCGTAATGAGCGGACCGATGTAGCCAGCTTGAGGCTTAAAACCGACTTCCTCAAAGAACTTGCCCGCCGCTACTTAGCATAATGCAAGGAGATTTCGCCCTGAGTCTGCAAATAGGCTCTCTTCAGGTACAACCCGGCTTGGCCCTGGCGCCGATGGCCGGAGTAACCAGCCACCCCTTCCGCTTGCTGGCAAAGGAACAGGGCTGCAAATTGCTCTATTCAGAAATGATCAGCGCAAAAGGACTAGTTTACGCGAATAATCGTAACCGCTCCTTGCTTTATTACACTGAAGAAGAAAGGCCAATCGGGTTGCAACTCTTTGGCTCTGAACCTGCAATTTTAGCCCGGGCGGCAGAAAAACTCGAGCGGCTGGGGGTTGATTTTATCGACCTCAATTTCGGCTGCCCGGTCCGCAAGGTTACCCGTAATGCGGAAGGAGGAGCCCTGTTGCGTCAACCAGCGCTTTGCAGCGCTATATTTAATGCGGTTATTGGCGCGGTAAGCTGCCCGGTGACAGTTAAACTGCGCAAAGGGTGGGATGAAAAATCCTATACCCTGCCGGAGATCGCTGTGCGTGCTGAAGAAGCCGGAATTAGTGCCATAACGGTCCATGGCCGAACGGTGGAGCAAGGCTACAGCGGCAAAGCCGATTGGGATTCTATCAAAGAGGTAAAAAAGCTGGTTTCGATTCCGGTGATCGGTAACGGCGATGTTGACTCATCACAGGCGGCAGCAGCCTTGATAGATTACAGTGGTTGCGATGGGATAATGGTTGGCCGGGCGGCGAGAGGTAACCCCTGGATCTTTAGGGAAATATTGGCTATGCTTGAGGGGCGGCCCCGGCCACAAAAACCTTCTTTTGCTGAGATAAGGGCTGTGGTTAGTAAACATTATCAGTTGTTAATTGACCTGAAAGGAGAAACTGCCGCTGCGCGCGAGATGCGGCGCCATAGTTCTTGGTATATTAAGGGCTTGCCGGGTTCGTCTGCGGCTCGGCAAACATTGCTTCACGCTACATCCCAGGCTGAGGTGGAAGCCATTTTAGGCAATCTTGCCGGTGTTGCAAACGGTTAGCTGATATTTGTATTTCCGTTTTCTAAGTGCTAAAATGCAATTGATCACATAAATGTGCACATTTGGTGCGCAGGGAGTTGTCCGGGAATGCAAAGCGAGCGGGTATTTAGGATCGGCGAGAAACTAATCAGTCTGGACAAGGTTGTGCACCAAGTTGAAAAGGCTCTTGCTCTGCGTGAAAAAGGTCACTCTCAACAGGAAACTGCCACTAAATTTCAGCTTGATCGCAGTTTTATCTCCCGCCTTGAGTCAATCGGCGAGATCAGAAAAGGCCGGCGGGTGGCGGTAATCGGTTTTCCCCTGGCCAACAGCAGTGAACTAACTGAGATTTGTATGACCTTCGGGCTTGACTTCTCGCTTTTGCTTGACAATCGTAAGCGTTGGGAAATGGTTCAGGATAAGCAGGCATTAGATTTCTTTAACCAGATATTGGAGATCGTTACTCGTCTGCGCGAGTATGATACCCTGATTATGATTACTTCTGAAAAATGGTTTCAAGTGGCGGAGGCGCTGCTTAATCTGCAGATAATATTTATTAGCCTTGGGCCTACGCCAATCAATGACGACCACGCTGTAGATCCGCAAAAGCTATGGGATGCGCTGGAACAAGTATTGCGTACCGGAAAGGGGAAAGAATAAATTGAAGCATATAGTCGGTATCAGCCTAGGGTCATCAGCGCGAGATCATGTTGTAACCGTCGAGCTTTTGGGTGAAGAATACCGAATCGAACGGATTGGCACTGACGGCAACATGAGCAAAATGGTTGAAAAGATTTCTGAGCTGGACGGCAAAGTAGATGCTTTCGGCTTAGGCGGCATGGATATATACGTTTACGCTGTCGATCGGCGCTATACTTTCAGGGATGCAAAGCGCATTATCAGGGCTGCCCGGAAAACCCCGATTGTTGATGGTTCGGGGCTCAAAAACACCCTTGAACGCAGGGCAATCGAATACCTCGCCGGACACACGGATCTTTTTCGAAAGCCGCGTAAGGTATTGCTCATGAGTGCAATGGATCGGCTCGGAATGGCCCAGGCGCTGGAAAAAACCGGCGCCATTATGACTTACGGCGACCTACCCTTTGTCCTGGGGTTACCCGTTCCGCTCACTTCCCTTAATACACTGGCGGTTGTTGCCAGGCTGATTGCACCCCTTGTTTGTCAACTCCCCTTTACGATGATCTATCCTACGGGTGATAAGCAAACTGTCAGCAAGCCCCGCTTCCCCCGGTATTTTGAACAAAATGATATTATTGCCGGGGACTTTCACTTTATCCATCGATACATGCCTGCTGAGTTGCCCGGCAAGACGATTATTACAAATACTGTAACCCTCTCCGACGTAGATTTTTTAAGGAACAGCAAGGTTAAAACCCTGATTACCACCACGCCGGAGATGAAAGGGCGCTCTTTCGGTACCAACGTTATGGAAGCCTTATTGGTCTGTATGGCTGGTGGCGATCAGGAGTTGACCGAAGATCTCTACAACAATATGTTAGTTGAACTAAATCTAAAACCGCGTATCCTGGATCTTTAATTATTCACGAAATTGCTGATAATGGTATTCTGCAGGGGCGGAAAAGCTTCCCCTTTTTGATGCACCCCAATAATAAAATTCTTGACTTAGAGTCTATCTAGTGCTAAATTTACCGTAGTTAGGCACCCTTTAAAGATGGTCCTGCGAGGCTGGCAAGGGGGCGACAGTAGTGAAATATCTGTACACCGCCCGCGCTCCCAAAGCAGTGGCGGTGTTTTTAATGTACCCAAGCATTTGCTAACTGTGCCAGTACAGCTGAGCAGCGGCAGGAAGGAGGTGAAAAGGTGACGCTTAAGCATAAAGTAACCGTCATGAATGAAAAGGCAATTGGGCAGGCCCTGCGGCGGATTACACATGAGATTATTGAACGCAATAAAGATGTAAAAGATGTGGTCCTAGTCGGAATTCGCAAGCGAGGAGTGCCCCTGGCAACCCGGCTGCAAAGCTATCTAAATGAGATAGAAGGCTCCCCGGTCCCTCTTGGCATTCTCGATATCACACTATATCGAGACGATCTTTCCCAGCGCGAAGATCAGCCCGTCGTTCATACCACCGATATACCCTTCGACTTGAATAATAAGCATGTTGTAGTGGTAGATGATGTTCTTTATACCGGACGCACGATCCGGGCGGCTATGGACGCGCTGATTGATCACGGCCGACCCGCCACCATTCAACTTGCTGTCCTCATCGATCGCGGGCACCGTGAACTGCCGATCAGGGCCGACTACGTAGGCAAAAATGTGCCCACGTCGCGAAGCGAGCAGGTTGAGGTTAAGGTGCATGAAATCGATCAGGTCGACCGGGTCGATATTATGGAAACTTAATGGGCTAAGTATTAACAGGGAAGGGAGAATTTGATCAATGCAGGCTTTAAGGCGTAAAGATATTCTCAGCCTGGAAGAAATCTCTGCCGAAGAGATTACACTGATTTTGGAGACTGCCCGTTCGATGAGGGAAATAATGCTCCGCAAGATAAAAAAGGTGCCTACGCTGCGGGGCCGCGCGATCCTGAATCTGTTTTACGAACCGAGCACCAGGACCAAGGCCAGTTTTGAATTGGCCCAAAAATATATGAGTGCAGATTCGGTCAGCGTTGCAGGATCATCATCGAGTTTGGTTAAGGGTGAGACCCTTAAGGATACGGTCAGAAATGTAGAGGTGATGGGAGTTGAGTGCGTTATCATGCGCCACCCGGTATCCGGCGCTGCTCACTACCTGGCGCGTAACATTAACGCCTCTGTTATTAATGCCGGCGATGGAATGCACGAACACCCGACCCAGGGGCTTTTGGATCTGTTTACAATCCTTGATAAGAAGGGACGCCTGGAAAAACTAAAAGTGGTGATCGTCGGAGATGTTCGCCATAGCCGGGTAGCCCGTTCCAACATCTGGGGGCTGCAAAAAATGGGGGCGGAAGTGGTAATTGCCGGCCCGCCGACGTTAATGCCCCCGGATCTTGAGGCCTTCGGTGTTAAAGCTTACGACCGGGTTGAAGAAGCTGTCGAAAATGCCGATGTCGTTATGGCCTTAAGGCTGCAGAAAGAGCGCCAGGATTGCGGACTATTTCCAAGTCTGCGTGAGTACGCGGAGATTTACGGCTTGACCGAACAAAGAGTAGCCAACGCCAAAGATGACCTATTAATTATGCACCCAGGGCCGATCAACCGGGGTGTTGAGATATCTTCAAGTTTGGCCGACAGCCCCCGTTCTGTTGTATTAGATCAGGTAACCGGCGGAGTTGCAGTGCGCATGGCGCTTTTCTACCTTCTACTGGGAGGGATAAAAGAGGAATGAAAACACTGTTAATAAAAGGCGGCAGGGTGATTGACCCTTCCAGGAACTATGATCAGGAGGCAGATTTACTGATCCGCGGCGCAATCATCGAAGCGGTGGAAAAGGGGCTGAAACCGCCGGCCGGAACAGAAACACTTGATGCTACCGGCCTGGTTGTGGCTCCCGGTCTGATCGACATGCACGTCCACCTGCGCGATCCTGGTTACGAGTATAAAGAAGATATCTTTTCCGGTGCCCGGGCGGCGGCAGCCGGCGGTTTTACCGCCGTGGCAGCCATGGCCAATACCAAGCCCGTTGCTGATGACCTCTCGGTGATCGGCTATGTTAAAGAGCGCGCCGCTCGTGCCGCTGTGCGAATCTTTCCCTGCGGTGCTTTGACCAAGGGCCTTGAGGGGCATGAACTGGCCGAGCTGGGGCGGATGCAAAAGGGTGGCGCCGTGGCCTTTTCGGACGATGGCCGGCCGGTTGTAAGCGCATCACTGATGCGTAATGCCTTGCAGTATAGTAAAGGTATTGATGCGCTGATTATTCTCCATGAAGAGGACCCCAGCTTATCAGCCGGTGGCATGATGCATGAAGGTGCAGTTTCATCTGCACTTGGGCTGCGGGGCACACCAGCGGCAGCGGAAGAAGTAATGCTGGCTCGTGATTTGCTGCTGCTTAAATATATCGGCGGTAGATTACATCTGGCTCACTTATCTACGGCAGGCTCAGTGGAAATGGTGCGCCAGGCGAAGGCGGCGGGGCTGAATGTGACTGCCGAAGTAGCCCCGCACCACCTGCTGCTCACTGACCGGGCAGTGAAAAACTTAAGCTACAGCACTAATACCAAGGTGAACCCCCCGCTCAGGACCGAGTTTGACCGGCAGGCGCTCTGGGAAGGACTGATCGATGGCACAATCGACGCGATCGCCTCAGACCATGCCCCGCATCACTCGGATGATAAAGATGTTGAATACGATTTTGCGCCATTTGGCATTGCCGGCCTGGAGTCGACTCTCTCCCTGCTGCTCAATGAACTTAGTGCAAAACGTATTAAAAAGCTGACACTGCCACTACTTATGGATAAATTAAGCACTGCACCGGCCCGTATTCTTAGGGTAAGCGGTGGAACCCTCCAGCCGGGCAGCCCGGCCGACGTGACTCTGATTGACCTGAAACAGGAAGTTTCCGTGAATCCAAACACCTGGTATTCCAAAGCCCGAAATACTCCATTTGCCGGTTACCGGCTAACCGGTGTTGCGGCCTACACGATTGTCGGTGGCGAAGTAGTGATGAAAAGAGGTGTGGTCACTGAAAAGGAGCCAGTGTCGCACCGGTAGGCCTCAGGGTTACCCGGTTGTTGAAAATAGGATTGTTGCGCCCGGTTTTACCAGGCTGACCCTGTTAGCGCCGGCTATAGTGCAAAAAGCAGTACCTGGCCAATTTGTCATGCTCTATCCGCCTCCAAACCGGCAGCAGCAACTTCCGAGGCCGCTCAGCATCTTTAAGGTTGATCACAAAAGAGGAGAACTGACTCTTTTCTTCCAGGTAAGAGGTGAGGGAACAGGCATTTTTGCTGATGCTGAAGCAGGATCTACTATAAAACTGCTTGGACCGCTCGGCACCGGTTTCCCAGCTTTACCGGAAAACTCGTTGTTGGTAGCGGGAGGTGTGGGTATCGCACCCCTGGTTTTTCTTGCTGCTGCAGCCGCTAAACCGTGCTCCATGATTTACGCTGCTTGCACGGCAGCCCAGTTGGTTTGTCCGGCCGCAGATCTTAAGATCTCAGGAATTACTGTATTAGAAACAACCGAAGACGGGAGCCGGGGCGAGAAAGGAACGGCCACCAACCTGCTCTCCCGCCTGCTGAGCGCCGATGCAGATCGCTACGGGGCAATCTTTTCCTGTGGTCCCCGGCCGATGCTCAAAGCAGTAGCCAACCTTGGCCGCCTGAAAGGTTTACCAACCTGGATTTCTCTGGAAGAGCGAATGGCTTGCGGCATCGGGGCTTGCCTCGGCTGCGCTGTTGCAACCAGAGAAGGTTACAGGCGGGTCTGTTATGATGGACCGGTTTTTCCGGCAGAGGTGGTGATTTTTTTTGACTAAGCCTGATTTGCAGGTAAACCTGGGCGGGTTGTGGCTATCCACACCAATCCTGGCGGCATCGGGCCCAATCGGCAACAGCCAACAGTATCGGGAGCGCTTTTCCACCCGGGCCCTGGGTGCGATCATTGTCAAAGGCGTTTCTCTTGAGCCATGGCCCGGTAATCCACCACCTCGTCTGGCTGAGACCGCCTCCGGGGTGCTCAACGCGATCGGCCTGCAAAATCCGGGCTTAAAGCATTTTCTTGAACAGGATCTGCCGCAGCTTACAAGTGCCGGGCCGCGAATCATTGTTAATATAGTCGGCCGCACTGTTGAAGAATATGCGCAGGTTGCAGCCGGCTTAACCGGGGCCGGGGGGGTGGATGGGATTGAGATAAATATATCCTGCCCAAACATTAAAGCCGGTGGGATTGCCTTTGGTACTGATCCCGACCAGACTTACCAGGTAGTAAAAGCTGTCCGCCGGCAGACATCTTTGCCCCTGCTGGTCAAGCTCTCACCCAACGTGGCTGATGTTACTGTTTTAGCCAAGGCGGCCGAAGCTGCCGGAGCAGATGCTCTTTCCTTAATTAACACCATAGCGGGTATGCTGATCGATATCGAAACCAGGCGGCCACTTTTGGGTAATACCTTTGGCGGGCTATCCGGACGGGCAATTCTGCCGGTAGCACTGAAGATGGTCTGGCAAACTGCTGAAGCGGTAAAAATTCCCTTGCTGGGCATGGGTGGAATTTCATCGGCTCGTGACGCACTGCAGTTTATTATGGCCGGCGCCAGGGCGGTAGCTGTGGGTACCGCTCTTTTTTATAACCACGAACTGCCGGATGAGATATACCGGGGTCTTGCAGACTATATGGTTGAACACAATGTTGCCGCTCTCGGGGATCTTGAAGGAATTGCGCATAAAGGAGATGATTATTATGAATAATAATGCCGGTCGCCTGATTGTAGCTCTTGATTTGGCTGATCCGCTCCGGGCTAAAAGCCTTGCTGAAGAGCTTAGTCCTCTTGGGATCGGCTTTAAAGTAGGCCTGGAGCTTTATATGGCCGGCGGACCAGCGCTGGTTGCTGAACTGGCTTCCTGCTACCGCCTGTTTCTTGACCTCAAATTTCACGATATACCGAACACCGCTGCCGCCGCAGTAAGAGAAGCTGCTTCGCTCGGGATCTGGATGCTTAACCTGCATGCTTCGGGAGGTAAGGCTATGCTGCTGGCAGCCCGTGAAGCGGTTGAAAGCCTGCGACACAAACCGTTGTTGATTGCTGTTACCATGTTAACCAGCATTGGCGATCATGACTTGGCTGAAATAGGCTTATCAGGCAGCACCACTGAGAATGTTATACTTATGGCCCGGTTAGCAGCACAGTGCGGCTTTGACGGTGTGGTATGCTCGCCCCTGGAAGTTGCCGCTGTCAAAGCGGCAGTTTCGGAATCGTTCATTACGGTCACCCCCGGAATCAGGACCGGCGGCGCAGAAAAATTTGATCAACAGCGGGTCGCTGCCCCTGCTGATGTTATCGCCTCCGGTGGCGATTACCTGGTGGTTGGCCGCCCGATTACGGGGGCAGCTGATCCCTTTTTGGCAGCCGGTAGGATTATTGCAGACATGGAGGTTGCGCGGTGAAGAGCGAAACTGTTGCCAAGTTGCTTGAAAAAACAGGAGTAATAAAAAATGGGCACTTTTTGTTAACCTCTGGCCGGCACAGCAGCCGCTTTTTGCAATGCTCACAACTCCTCCAATACCCGCAATATACAGCTAAAATTGCTGCACTGATGGCGGAACCGTTTTTGACCCGTAACGTTGAAATTGTTATTGGTCCGGCAATGGGTGGTGTGGTTATTGCCTATGAAACAGCGCGGGCACTCGGAGCAAGAGCTCTTTATGCCGAACAAGTTGAGGGGAAAATGCTCCTCCGGCGTGGCTTTAAAATTGACCCGGGAGAAAAAGTTCTGGTGGTTGAAGATGCTGTTACCACCGGCGGATCAGTGCAAAAAGTGATCAACTTGCTGCTTGGGCTACAGGCCGTACTGGTTGGTGTGTCAGTAATTATTGATCGTTCAGCCGGCTCGGTTGATTTCGGTCAGCCCACCCATGCGCTGCTCTCAATGGATCTACCGTTATATAATCCGGACGATTGCCCCCTCTGCCTTGCAGGGATGCCCCTGCAAAAACCAAAAGACTAAAGCAGGGGGCTCGTCGAAGCAATTGGGGTCAGGTCTTGAAATATAACATTAGTTGTGATGAAAATGCACCATGGCTAGACTGCTACGCATTGAATATCCTGGAGCAGTATATCACGTTACCTCACGCGGTTATGCAGGAAATAATATCTACCAGGATGATCGGGACCATAAAACCTTTTAAATTTAATTGCTGAGGTTGTCAAAAAGTGCAACTGGTTCTGCCACGCCTTTTGTCTGAAGGATAACCACTATCATCTTCTAACGGAACCTCCGGAAGCTAGCCGCTCATAAGGAGATTGGAGACTCGGTAGGTATTTACCATACTACGGTCAGTAAGAT
The DNA here is from genome assembly GCA_002292015.1 of Firmicutes bacterium UBA993. Lineage (GTDB taxonomy): Bacteria > Bacillota > Dethiobacteria > DTU022 > DTU022 > UBA993. Next base: position 112 of record DBBD01000149.1, on the reverse strand, counting down.
AGTATGGAAAAGAAAAAAGTGATATTTCAAGACCTGACCCCAAGGTATGTCAATAGTATGTGAAAAGGTCACCTCAGGGGTGGTTATTAACGGTTTAATTATCGCGGGGAAA
>DBBD01000063.1 GCA_002292015.1 Firmicutes bacterium UBA993 | reverse complement strand
TCAACAAAAAATTTTCGTTAGTTTTGTTTTTAATTTTAATCTCTCTTTGCGATTCCATACTGCCCGTATGAAGGTCTCTGATATAATGTAAAAAGGAAACTGGAGGGTGTTAAGATGGAACAGGATATTAAGATCACAACACTGACTCACAAGAGGCTTGAGGAAGCAGTTGGAGTTATGCTTATGGCCTTCAAGGATGAAGCTTTTACCTCGTTCTGGCTGGATCTGGCCGATCCGCGGCTAAAAAGCGCTTACGCTGTTGTGGTTAAAATGCTTTATACAATCCATCTTGATGCCGGCGATCCGATCTACGCTGCGCTGGAAAATAACCGGATTGTGGGAACTGCCGGGCTGATCACTCCAGGCGCGCGAAAAAGCAAGTTTAAATCAGTTAGGCTGTTTATAAGGAACCTGACCCGCCTGTTTCCGCTGTTTCCTTCCATTCTCAGAGCAGCCCGCATGCTGTATGGGGCGACTAAGCTGCCTGCCGGTTTGCCGAAAAACAACTGCACCCTTGAAATATTAGCCGTAGACCCTGATTACCAGGGCCGGGGTATCGCCCGCCGGCTCCTTGAGCAGATCCACCATGATCACCTAAGCGACAATAACTATTCGGGGATATACCTGCTTACCGGTGATGAAAAAAATGTAAGTATCTATGAACGCTTCGGCTACAAGGTCGTGGAGAAAAGGATCGCCCGGGGCCTAACTGCTTACCACATGTTCAAAATTAATGGCTGATCCGTGGCAGCCAGCTGGTTAAATGACTTGAGGCAGCAGCTTTTTAATTGTATGAGTGTCAGGAAGCCTTTAGCCTCTACAACATAGGAATTGATAAAATAAGCATATTATGGGAAAATGGAGCAGGGTGACAACATCGTAAACCTTGAAAATATTAAACTTCGAAGGCTTGTTTCACATCGGGGATATGTAGTAATATTCCCTTAACAGATTGAAAAATTTACTGCCCTAGCCACTGAAACAGACTGCCTGTAATTCTCAGAAAAGAGCTATTCTTGCACACACCGCTGCAGTAACCACTGACCAATAGCAGCACCCTTTACACCACCTTTGCACCCAGGTTTATTTGCAGATTAACTGTAATCTTAGCGATCACAACGCTTAAGAATTTTTATTTTCCGCCTGCCTGGATTTTCGGCCGTTGTTAAGGTCGGCTATGAGTCGCAAGGCTATATTTTAATAACCACAAAGGGGTGTTTGTCATGGGTTTGCCGGAGAAGCCGTATACGCAAGCTGAGGTTATTGAAAAGCTGGGAGAATATGCCAAGCTTGATGCTGATCCCTACAGTGGCAAGCTATTTACCGTTGCCTTTGAATCGGGGGTTGAAGAGCTAAGGAAATTGTCGCACCAGGCCTTCTCGATGTTTATGGACAAAAATTTCCTTGATTTCACGGAGTTTCGGGGCCCGATAAGGCTGGAAAAAGAGGTTATCGATATTGCCAAATCGATGATGAACGCCGGCGAGGAAGCGGTAGGTACTTTTACTTTTGGCGGCACGGAAAGTGTTTTCTTAGCTGTTAAAGCGGCACGGGACCAGTTTTTTATTAAGAAGGGTTTTCAGATCCCGGAAATAGTTATGCCGGTAACCGGGCATCCATGTTATGAAAAAGCTGCGGAATATATGGGTATGAACCTGATAAGGGTTTCCATAAATGAAGAAACCTTAGAAGGTGACCCGGAGGCAATCAGGGCAGCTATTACGGAAAACACGGCCATGATAGTCGGCTCCGTTCCCAACTGGCCATTCGGCACTCTTGACCCGATCGAAGAATTTGCCCGGATAGCAGAGGAAAACGGTATCTGGTTTCATGTTGATGCCTGCGTCGGCGGCTTTATTTTGCCGTTGCTCCGAAAGCTGGGCGAACCGATTCCGGTCTTCGACTTTACGATCCCCGGTGTTTCATCGATTTCAATGGACCCGCACAAGTTTGCCTATTCCAGCATTGGCGCTTCGGTAGTTCTATTTCGCAAAGGTTTCAGCAAGATGCTTTCACAATATGTTAATATGCGCTGGCCGGGTTACCCGATCGTCAACCCGGGAGTTTTGTCCAGCAGATCCGCCGGCCCGGTTGCGGCGACCTGGGCGGCGCTGCACTTTCTCGGCGAGCAGGGGTACCTGGACCTGGCCCGCCGGCTGCTGCAGGCCAGGAACCAGATTACGGATGGTTTGATCAAAATGGGCTTTAAGATCATCGGCCGGCCGCGGTCCCCGATTGTCGCTTTCACTTCTGATGAGGTCAACCTGTTTACATTAAGCGATGCACTGCTGGACAAGGGATGGTATGTAAACCCGCAGCGAGGTATCGCTAATATGAATATCCCGCGCAGCATCCACTTAACCGTTACCCCTATTCACGACCGGATGGCCACACAGTTCTTAAAAGATCTTGAAGAAACTAAATCGGAAGTCGCCAAGGTGCCGCCTTCAGAAATTGAAGGCATGGCCAAGGGCTTCGGCATGATCATGGGCATGACGGCAGGCGACATGGATTACGAAGCAATGAGGCAAATCATGGGCAAGGTGGAAGAAAACCTCGCCCTTTATGGCCCTGAATTGCTTAAGGCCTTCGGCATGGAGGATGAAATGCCCCAGGAAATGGCCCTGCTGAACGAACTCTTTGATTCCATCCCGCCGGAGATTATGGAACTGCTCGTCAATTATGTCGTAATCGAGATTTTCCGGAAAGGACTCTAAATTGTCACGGGTTGTCAGGGGGACGGGGTTGTCGACAACATTTCACAACTTTAAACCCAATCGAGGTTGCCCCGGTTAAAACCGCGGCGGTTCGTATTTGCCGAAGCCTACAAATCTTCTGACGTGATTAGCCCGTTATAACCGGCAAAAAGCGGTGCCATCAGTATCAGCGCTTCGTCACGATAGGCAATGAATCTATAATTTTTATCGTATCCCGCAATCATTCCATAGCGTAGTCGGAGTGATGTCAAAAAGCATCGTGGTTACGGTGCCGGTATTAGCGCCACCGGGGTCGGCTAAGAAACAGGGCAGCCCGGGCCAAGAAATTCTCGGACTGGCGTTGCCAACCGGTTCTACCAGTTCTTGCCGGTTCTTTTGTGATACGGTATACTGAGCTTACCAAGGAACATGACCCGCGCCTCTTTAAAGTTGTCTTGGTACTCAATTGTTCTATCGAGGTGCAAGTTTGTGTTCCGTTTTAATTAAGCCTGTTATCTAAGCAAGCTCGCAAAACAGAAGTTAATGACTACATATGGTGCAAAGAAGGGAGAAACGAACTTGAAAATTCTGGTTTGTACCGACGGCTCAGAAAATAGCAGGAAGTGTATCGAATTTGCGGCGCGCATGGTAGGTGAGTGCACAAATAGTGAAGTGGCAATAATTTATGTCCATGAGAGCGCATCGATGATCCCGGATTACTGGCAAAGCAAATATCCTTTCTCTCCGGAAGTGGAGAAGCAGATTAAGAACCTCGACAAGCGCATAATTGAAGAAAGGAAAAAAGTTTTTTCTGAAGCAACAAGCGTGTTTGATGCCCTTAATATCAAACTGAAGACGATCTTTAAAGTCGGGCATCCAGCCGAGATGATAGCCCTTGAAGCTGATAGTGGAAATTACGACTTGGTGGTAATCGGCCGCCGGGGTAACGGTGGAGTAAAAAAACTCTTTATGGGCAGTGTCAGCAGTACGGTTCTGCAACTGGTTAAAACCAACATTCTAATCGTAAAATAAACTACCAGGATACACTGACGACAGAAAATCATAAATGCATCTTCCGACGGCCTGTTTAACAAACTGTTAGTGGCGACCGAGTGATTCTGTTGCCACAAAGCGCGGTTTTCTATCCAGGGTATGGATTGCCGTAATTTTACGGATTGTCCTGGTGATCCCGCGCATTACCAGGGAATGCGTTTCAGCGGTGCCTCCATAGTAGCGCACCCCACTCAGCATATCGCCATCGGTAATACCCGTTGCCGCAAAAAAGATATCCTCACTCTTTACCAGGTCTTCCAATGTTAAGACTTTTCCGAGTTCTGCCCTGTTCTTTTCATGAAAATTATCAAGCTCTTCACTCTTTGGGATTAGGCGGCCCTGCAGTTCGCCGCCTAAAATCTTCAGGGCAACGGCAGCAAGCACCCCCTCAGGGGCACCGCCGATACCAAACAAAATATCAACCCCCGTATTGTCAAGCGCAGTGGCAATAGCTGCTGAAACGTCACCGTCGCTGATTAGCTTGATCCTAGCCCCAGCCTCGCGAACTTCGGCAATGATTTTTTTATGGCGCGGGCGATCAAGAATGATCGCAGTCAGATCGCGTACATCCCGGCTCAGTACCTCTGCCACCATTTTTAGATTATCACCGACAGAAGCATCAATACTGATACAGCCGCAGGCTTTCGGACCGACAGCAATTTTATCCATATAAAAAGCATTCGGTGCCTGAAGCAGGCAGCCTCGCGGTGCCACCGCAACGACTGAAAGAGCATTAGGCAAACCCCTGGCTACCAGATTGGTCCCTTCCAGGGGGTCAACAGCAACATCCACTTTAGGCTCCCTGCTGACACCCACCTGTTCACCGATGTAAAGCATCGGGGCTTCATCTTTCTCTCCTTCGCCGATCACCACAGTGCCGTTAATGTGTACAGTATCGAAAACCGCACGCATAGCATCCACTGCGGCCTGATCAGCGGCCTCTTTATCACCCAGTCCCATCAGGCGACCGCACGCCAGTGCGGCCGCTTCCGTAACCCTGACAAACTCTAATGAAAGTTCACGTTCCATCGCGCACGCCCCCTTAACTAATAATATCTTTCCATCGCAAACCAGAGGCTAATAAGCGAAAGCAGCCGGTACGCAATAGTATAATTGAATAGTTTTGATCATCCGCTCAACTCTTCACGTTCCAACGGCATACTCATACAGCGTGGTCCGCCACGACCGCGCACCAACTCGGAGCCGTCGATTTCAATAACTTCAATCCCGCTTTTACGCAAAGTGTCATTTGTGGCTTCGTTACGATCGTAGCCGATTACCGTCCCCGGTTTGATCGCCAAAGTATTGGTGCTATCACCCCACTGCTCCCGGGCGGCCGTAATCTCCTCGTTGGCCCCGGAGTAAATAATTTCAACATCCTTGATGTTAAGGGCTTTTTTTAGCGCCCCCACCAGGGTGTAACCATTGCCGGCCTCAACGCGGCCGTCTAAGCCTTTTTCCAACCAGAAAACTTCAATTTGGTCCCTTATTCCGGGATACATTAAAAATTTGTCCCTGTCGACCATGGTCAGCACCGTATCAAGGTGCATGTAAGCTCTGCGGGAAGGGATCTGAACTACTACGATCTGTCTGACCAGTTCTTTGTCAACCAGGTATTTATAGGCCACCCACTCAATTGCCTCTTCTGTGGTCCTCTCGCTCAGGCCAATCATCAGGCTGTCGCGATTAAGCACGAAGATATCGCCACCTTCTATGCCGTAAGGAATTTCTTCATGATAAGCAAGATCTACGTCTTTGAAGAGCGGATGGTATTTCTGGATCATGCGGACAAAAATCGTTTCCAAGCGGCGGGCCTGTAAAAACATACTGCTGATTTGTAGCCGGTCACCGATCATCGCTCCGTGATCGCGGGTGAAGTACATGTTGGGAAGAGGAGCTAAGTAAAAGGGATAGCTGTCAAGAGTTAAATCGCTTAAAGTGCGATATTTTTTCAGTTGCTGTACCTCGGTTTTCGGTAACCCGGCGATAATTGAAGAAACCAGTTCTTCGGGTGGTTGCTCATTAAGATAGTTGTAAATCGTATTAAGCACATCCGGTTCAATAAGCGGACTGGCTTTTAAATGACGCTTGATCAGCTCACTTTTAACAGATGGATCCTGAATAATATCGTAAAGCATCCGGCCAACATAATAGACTTCAACACCGTTGTTTTTAAGCACCTGGGCAAAACCGTCATGTTCTACCTGGGCCTTGGCAAGCCAGGGAATCTCGTCGAAGAGCAAAGCTTCCAAGTAACGGGGAGTAAGGTTCTTTAACTCTAGCCCGGGCCTGTGCAGTAAAACTTTCTTCAGCGACCCGACCTCGGACCAGTTTTGCATGGTCTTGCGCACCCCTATCTCTTCTGCATGATTGTTCCTTTTTATTGATTCGCTGCTCAACGTGCTTTTCCTCTAAATATCGTTTAAGCTTATTCTTTAATGGTTTCTCCAGCAGCGAGAAGGGTTAATATTGCCTTTTCTCCGAGCATAGCTTGCTATTTTGAGCGGACTAGGGTAGGATTAACTGGATCTTCAAAATAGAGGCGATACTGAAAGACGATGGAAGCAGGAGCATGTCCTTTCGTTTTGGAGATGCTTTTTATTTTTATTTTGAAAGGGTTTGACTTTAAGTGACAACATTTAACGAATTTGCTATCAGCCATGATTTGATCAAGGCAACTGCAAACATGGGCTTTGAAGAGGCAACAAAAATCCAGGAATTGGCTATCCCGATCGCTTTGCGTGGTAAGGACCTGATCGGGCAGGCTCAGACCGGAACCGGAAAAACAGCTGCTTTTGGCCTCCCGCTGCTAGAAAAGATTCAACCTGCAAATAGCGCTATTCAGGGGTTGGTGATTACCCCCACCAGAGAACTGGCTGTCCAGGTGGCAGAAGAACTTAACTCTCTGGGCAAATACAAAAATATTCGCGCCTTGCCAATCTATGGCGGGCAGGATATTGAACGGCAAATCCGGGCCCTGAAAAGTAAGCCACAGGTGATCGTCGCCACCCCCGGTCGCCTGATGGATCACATGCGTCGCAAACTGATACGATTACAGGAATTGCTTATGGTAGTGCTTGATGAGGCAGATGAGATGCTTAACATGGGTTTCAGGGAAGATATCGAAACGATCCTGGCTGAAGTACCGGTTCAGCGGCAAACGATGCTCTTTTCCGCTACTATGCCCCGGCCAATTTTAGACCTGGCCCAGCAGTTCATGCAGGAGCCAGAATTCATTCAGATCAAGGCCACAGAGGTAACTGTTTCCAACACAGAACAGTACTATTACCAGGTTCATGAAAATGAGAAATTTGACGCGCTCTGCCGAGTACTCGATCTGCACTCGCCGGAATCATCGATCATCTTTGCCCGCACTAAGCGCCGGGTTGATGAACTCTTAGAAGGCCTGGTCAAACGCGGTTACTCTGCCGAAGCGATTCACGGCGATTTAACCCAGGCCAGGCGAGACACGGTAATGCGCAATTTTAAAAACGGCAATACCGAGCTCTTGGTTGCCACCGATGTTGCCGCCCGCGGTCTTGACATTGGCTCGGTGACTCATATCTACAACTTTGATATTCCGCAGGATCCGGAAAGCTACGTACACCGCATCGGACGCACTGGCCGGATCGGCCGGGCCGGCCTTGCTGCCACTATGGTTCTGCCCCGCGAGCTGGATCACCTGGAACTGATTGAGCGCTCCATCAGGCGCAAAATCGTTCGCCAGCAGGTGCCCAGCATCGATGAAGCAATCAGGGGTCAGCAAAGGATAACAATTGAAAGGCTTCTGGAAGTGATCGAAGCCGGTGAACACCAGGCTTACAAAGAGATAGCCCGTGAACTGCTGGAAAGTAATAGCGCATCATCTTTGTTGGCTGCTGCGCTGAAACTGTTAACCAGAGAGCCGGATCAAACTCCGGTATTTATTACAGCTGATCAAACTTGGTATCCGAAACAAAAAAGACAGCCGGTTAAGCCGCAACGCAGCTCGTTCCGTTCTAAACAGGACAGCCGCAAAGGGCGAGGCAGTCACCGCAGCTATGGCAGTAACAAGAGCCGCTATCGCCCGGATCATAAGAAGCAGTTCACGAAATAAAACTCTAGCGGCCGGATTGTTAAAAAAAGCATAGGGGGTTGTCCGGATGACCAACAGCAATAATGTCACAGTAAATGTAAAAGATGGTGTGGCCACCATTAAGCTGAACCGCCCGGAAAAAGCCAACGCCTTTGATGGGGAAATGTGGCTGGCTTTAGAAAATACGGCTGAAGAAATCAGGTTAAACCGGGAAGTACGGGTGGTTGTTCTAACCGGAGAAGGCAAAGCATTTTGCGGCGGCCTCGACATAAAACAAGCCACAGCCGAAGGAGTGGCCCTGGGGCGAGAAGCGGCAAGGGGCGGTTTTGACACCCTGCAGTATGTCAGCAATGTTTTTACTCTCTACGAGCGTCTGCCGGTACCGGTGATTGCAGCGATCAACGGAGGGTGTATCGGTCTTGGTATGGAGCTGGCCCTGGCCTGTGATATCAGGCTGGCTGCTGACAGCGCCGTGTTTTCGATCCCCGAAGTAGTTTTTGGCCTGATTCCCGATTGCGGAGGAACCCAGCGTCTGCCACGCCTGGTCGGCCCGGCTATGGCCATGGAGCTGGTTTTGACCGGTCGCCGAATTGATGCGGCCGAAGCGCTGCGCATCGGCCTCGTCAATCACCTTTACCCCGCTGAAGCACTGCTTGCCGAAGCTGAAAAAATGGCTGTCGAGATCGCCTCACATTCTATACAGGCTGTTCAGGCCTCCAAACGCTGCATCAATGCCGCGATGAACAATACCCTGGACGCCGGGCTGCAGTTCGAAACCGCTTCGGCCTTAAGTATTTTAGGAGATAAAGTCGACAAAATGCTCCGCTTCTGAGCAAAATTATTCCGGCACAGTGTAAGGCAGCGCAAGCGATTAAAATACACAAAAGTTTGCCTGACCTTTTAGATCTTTCCGTCTACTAGCCGACACTCTTCAGCCACCTGGCCAAACCGGAACGTCTAGTTGTGACGTCATCTTCAACTACTGAAAAGCCAGTTAAAACGGCCACCAAACTTGTTTCTCTGCTGGTTAACCTGCATAATCAAGCTTATTTATGCTGTATTTACCTGCAATATGTGGTATGTTTCCTATATATCGATCTAGGGAGGAGATTTTACTGATTGAAATAGCCAGAGATTTAGAACCGATTATCGAATCTTGGCTTTTTAAAAACAAAATCATAACCATTTATGGCCCCCGCCAAGTTGGCAAAACTACTCTGGCAAAACGAATCCTAAAAAAATTTGGCTCAGAAAAAAGATACTTTAACTGCGAAATTACCTCAAATAATAAGGTTAAGACTGGTGATACAACCCCCTTGTCTTGAGAGCGCGTCAAAAATAGAACGAGATCGCTTTGTGCCGGCTTCTCTAAGACCAAGAAAGAGATATTGGTGGTAGCTCAGCATCTGAACTTATTGAGGAAGGAGCCTACTCGTTCCAGAACCTCTTCTTCGGTTCCGCCTTTTTCAATTAATTTTACCAGAGCGCTGCCGATGATCACCGCGTCAGCTTGATCGCCCAGGGCGCGAACCTGTTCGGGACAAGAGATGCCGAAACCAAGTGCCAGCGGTAAGTCAGTTAAAGAGCGGGTATCTTTAAGCAGCCTGAGTCCCGCCGTGGTAATGAAATCCCGCGCTCCTGTTACTCCGGCAACCGAGACACAGTAGATAAACCCGCTGGCTGAGGTCACTGTTTTTTTAATGCGGGAAGGAGAGCTGGTTGGCGCCAGCAGATAGATATAGTGCAGGCCCGCTTCGCGCAGGCTTTTTGCCGGCAGCCCGGCTTCTTCTAGAGGAAGATCGGGAATGATTACCCCATCAAGGCCGCTAGCCAGGGCTTTTTCGACAAATCTTTTGTTGCCGTAAGCATAAACCGGGTTATAGTAAGTCATAACCAGCAGGGGAATGTCGGAATACTTTCTGATCCGGCCGGCCAGGTCAAGTACTTTTTCCAGGGTAACCTTATTCTTTAGCGCCCGGGCAGAAGCGGCCTGGATCACGGGACCGTCAGCAACAGGATCTGAAAAAGGGACACCCAGTTCAACCATTGACGCGCCGCTTTCTGCCAGTTTTAGGACTATTTTTTCCGTGGTTTCCAGGTCGGGATCGCCGGCGGTAACGTACGCAATTATCCCTTTACGGTTTTCCATCCTTAAGCGCCCAAAAGTGCTATCAATCCTGTTCATTTTTATAAGTCGGCCTCCTTTAGCGCTTTTGAAACGGATGCCACATCTTTATCGCCCCGACCTGAAAGGCAGACAACTACGGATTGCTGTGTGGAAAGCTTAGGCGCCAATTGTTCCAGGTAGGCGAGGGCATGGGCGCTTTCCAGGGCGCAGATTATCCCTTCAAGCCGCGCAAGCATTCTAAAAGCTTTTAACGCTTCAGCATCGGTTACTGCCACATAACAAGCCCGGCCAGATTCCTTCAGGTAAGCATGTTCCGGACCAACACCCGGGTAATCAAGGCCCGCCGAGATGGAATGGGCTATTGCTACCTGGCCTGCTTCATCCTGCAGCAGGTAACTGAGGTTGCCGTGCAAAACACCGGGTTTGCCCGCGCTGAGAGTGGCAGCATGATATGCAGTTGACAAACCCTTGCCGGCTGCTTCAACCCCAATCAAGCCCACAGCGTTCTCTTCAATAAAAGGGTAGAAGAAACCGGCCGCATTGCTGCCTCCGCCCACGCAGGCCACCAGGTAATCGGGCAGTTTTCCTGCGATGTTGAATAATTGATCCTTCGTTTCGAGCCCGATAACCTTTTGAAAATCACGAACCATCGCCGGGTAGGGGTGCGGTCCGACAACAGAGCCGATGATGTAGTGGGTATTGTCCACGTTGGCCACCCAGTCGCGCAAGGCTTCATTAGTAGCGTCCTTGAGGGTCTTGCTTCCCGAGCTGACCGGTATAACGCTGGCGCCAAGCAGTTTCATCCTGAACACATTTAGCTCCTGGCGCCTGATATCTTCTTCCCCCATGTAGATGGTGCACTTAAGGCCAAACATGGTTGCCACAGTTGCGGTGGCCACCCCGTGCTGGCCCGCTCCTGTTTCAGCGATAACCCTTTTCTTGCCCATTTTAACCGCCATCAACCCCTGGCCCAGGGTATTGTTTATCTTATGCGCCCCGGTATGATTCAGATCTTCCCGCTTCAGGTAAACCTTAGCTCCTCCAAGCCGCTTGGTCAGCCGGTCTGCGTAATAAAGGGGTGTTGGGCGGCCGCAGTACTGCTGCAGGTAGTACTGCAGTTCCTGTTGAAACTGCGGATTTTCTTTAAAGTTCCGGTAACTTTCTTCCAACTCCAGCAGGGCAGTCATCAATGTTTCCGGCACAAAACGGCCCCCGAAAGAGCCGAAATATCCTTTATGATCAGGCAAGCTGTGCATTTTCCCACCTCCGCGCTTCTTCGATAAACTCCTTGATTAATTGGCAGTCTTTTTTTCCTGCTTTTTCTACCCCAGAACTGATATCAACCCCGTAAGGCTTGAGGACCGTTATCGCTTCGCCCACATTGCGGGCATTAAGACCGCCCGCTACGATCAAAGGGATACCGTCTAAGACCTGCTCAATTTTCCCGGCCAGGCAAGCCCAGTTCCAGGCATTACCTGTACCGCCCGGCCGCCCTTCCTGAAAAGTATCAAGTAGGCAGGCGCTGATATTGTTGCGGTATGGTTCAATCGCTAATAGATCGGCAGGGTCCTTAACAGCAAATGATTTAATGGCTTTCCCAGGGAAAAGGCGGCAGTATTCAGGGCTTTCTTCTCCATGAAACTGGAGTAGATTAAGGCCAAGGCTTTCCGCAATCGCTTTTACTTCGGCATGCGGCATATCGACAAACACCCCTACTTTTTCGATCCCTGAGGGAAGGGCCTTGATTATATTTGCTGCCTTTTCAATATCAATTTTTCTCCTGCTGTCAGCGAAGACAAAACCGATAGCGTCTACGCCAGCCTCAATTGAGCAGAGGGCAGCTTTTAGGGTTAAAATACCGCAAATTTTTATCCACATTATTTAGGCCTCCCCGTGGGCCGCCCTGCGCCAACTTTTGCGCCGCCCCGCAGTGAATATAATAACGCAACGGGATCTGCCGAACGAACCAGGGCCTCGCCGATTAAGACTGCCCTTACCCCTGCCTGCGCCAGCAGCTCAATATCGGCCCTCGACCTGATGCCGCTCTCACTGACTGCCGGAATCCCTGCCGGGATATGGTTGATAAGCTCCAGGGTGTTTGAAAGGCTAACCTTAAATGTTTTCAGGTTACGGTTGTTGATCCCGATTATCCCGGCCCCGGCCGCAAGTGCCCGGTCGAGATCATTCCGATCATGCACTTCTACCAGGGCCTCCATGCCGAGGTTGTCGGCAAGGGCGATCAGCCTTTTTAACCTGTAGCTGTCCAGGATTGAGGCAATTAATAAAATGGCATCAGCCCCGATCACTCTTGACTCAAAAACCTGGTATTCGCTTAATATAAAATCTTTGCGCAGCACGGGCAGGTTTACGGTATTTTTAACCTGGGCGATGTAAGCGGGGCTTCCTCTGAAGAAATGTTCTTCGGTGATCACCGAGATCATCCCGGCGCCTCCGTCCCGGTATGCTTCAGCCAACTTAACCGGGTCAAAAGCAGAACAGAGCAGCCCTTTAACCGGCGAAGCCTGCTTGATTTCCGCAATAATAGCAAGACTATTGCTCTTTAAGAGGCTTTTCTTAAAATTACGCGGGTTTTCCAGCCCGGCTAGGGCGCTCGTCAAAATGCCGAGAGGCAAGGCTGCTTCCCGCCTGGCAATTTCTCTTTCCGTGCTATTGACAATTTGTTCTAAAAGCATCTTGTTCAGGTGAGTGAGCAGCGCTCAATCCCACCGGCCTCCTTTCCTGTAGCTGATTTTGTATAGTGTCTTAACTGTTCCAGTTTAAAACCGGCTTCGCCGGAATCAATAGCCCGGCAGGCGGGGTTAATTCCCGCCGCTATATTTGCCACTATACCGGCGGCATAAAGCGCTGCTGCTGCGTTAAGAACAACGATATCCCTGGCTGGTCCCAATTCGCCTCCAAAAATACGCAGCAGCAGGGCGGCGTTCTCGCTTGGGCTGCCTCCCTGAAGATCTGTTGCCGAGGCTAGCGGCAGGCCAAACATGGCCGGGTCAATGTAGTAAGTAATTATCTTCTTTTCGCCGACTTCAGTTACCCGGGTTGAACCTAAAGTTGATATCTCATCCATTCCGCCCGCGCCGTGGACAACCAGGGCTCGTTTAACCCCTAAGCGCAGCAATACTTTTCCCAGCGTTTCAGTATATTCAGGTTTGTAAACCCCTAATAACCGGCAGTCGGCGCCGGCAGGATTGCTCAGTGGCCCGACCAGGTTAAATATAGTCCTAATTCCGATCTCGCTGCGCGCTTTTGCAGCATGCCTCATCGCGGAATGGAAAAGCGGTGCGAACATGAAGGTAATCCCCGTTTTTTCCAAAGCACCGAGCGCCTCAATAGGGCTCAGGTTGAGCTTAATGCCTAAGGCTTCCAGCACATCGGCGCTGCCGCATTTGCTCGATACAGACC
>DBBD01000065.1 GCA_002292015.1 Firmicutes bacterium UBA993 | reverse complement strand
GGCGACACTTATGGCTATTTTCCCGGAAATCATTCTTTTCGTGCCCCGCCTGGCAGGAATGCTTTAAACTGGCTCTGGCTTTGCGAATTAATGGTAAGGCGAATTATTAATAGCAATATGGTTACGCGTTCTTTTAACTCTGTAGTGAAAGGAGTTTAAAAATGATCGCAGATATACCTTTTAATTCAATTAAAACAGGTGATTTTGCTCAGTTAAGCAAAACTATAGCAGAAGCTGATGTCTATACTTTCGCCGGCGTTTGTGGCGACTTTAATCCCCTCCATGTAGACGCTGAATACGCCAAAGGGACACCTTTTAAGCAGCGGGTTGCCCATGGCATGCTGTCAGCTTCGCTGATATCCGCTGTATTAGGGACAGCCTTGCCGGGTAAAAACACTATTTACCTTGAACAATCTCTAAAGTTTACCGCTCCGGTATTTATCGGCGACACAATTACGGCGAAAGCAGAAGTGACAGAAATAATCACTGAGAAAAAATTGCTCCGGCTGAAAACGGAAGTATTCAACCAAGAAGGGAAAATGGTGATTACCGGAGAAGCGATGGTGATGAAGAGAAGCTGAGTTTTAGAATTTATTAAGATTATAATATTAATTGGTAGCACAAGAAATTCCAATCAGGATGGAAAGGTAAGAATATGGCGCACTACGAACCTGTTACCCCGAATATTATTTACGAACTGAAAACTATTGTCGGCGAAGACCAGGTGATTTTCAACGATCACGAAAAAATGGAACCCTATTCCCACGACGAGGTAGCTGATCTTTCTTACGCCGTAATGCCGGCTGTGGTAATAAAGCCGGCCACTACGGCCGAAGTGTCGGCGGTGATGAAGCTTGCCAATCGGGAAAGGATTCCGGTAACTCCACGTGGGGCCGGCAGCGGTCTCTCGGGAGGTGCGGTGCCTCTGCATGGAGGAATATTACTTTCCACTGAGCGAATGAACCGGATAATTGAGATTGACAGCGACAACCTGATCGCTGTGCTTGAACCTGGAGTAATCACCAACGAGTTCAACAATGAGGTCCAGAAAGAAGGTCTTTTTTTTGCCGGTTACCCGATGAGTCTTGAGATGTGCTTTATCGGCGGCAATGTTGCTGAAAATGCCGGCGGGGGTCGGGCTATTAAGTATGGAGTTACAGGCCGTTACATCACTGGTCTCGAAGTGGTGCTGCCCACAGGGGAGATTTGCTCCTTCGGCGGGAAACGGGTCAAGGATGTCACCGGTTACAACATGGTTCAGTTGATGGTTGGTTCAGAGGGCACGCTAGGCATTTTTACAAAGATTTATGTTAAATTGATTCCGCTGCCTCGGGCAAAGATTGATATGATGGTCTTGTTTGAAGATGTGCAGTCGGCGATTGATGCTGTTCCGCTGATTATGAACAAAACCGGGATCATTCCCACAGGGATCGAGTTTATGGATAAGCTCTCTCTTGACACATCCAGTAAATTTTTGGGAGAGAAAAAACGCTACGAAAACTGTGGAGCAATCCTTATCATTGAGGTAGACGGCAATGATCCCGATCAGGTCAGAGACGACTGCCTCCGTATTGGAGAGCTATGTCTTGATAATAGTGCTATTGATGCTTTTATTGCTGATGGCCCTGCTGATCAGGAGAAAATTTGGAAGGTTCGCAGGCATGTGGCGGAAGCATTTAAGGCGATCAGTCCTGAACAAAGCCTCGAGGATATTGTCGTGCCTGTGAGCAATATTCCAAAGCTGATGCCAAAGCTGGAGGAACTATCGGAAAAGCATGGGGTGCTAATTCCCTGTTACGGTCATGCCGGTGATGGTAATTTGCATGCGACCATTGTAAAAAAACCGGAAACTGATATGGATAGCTGGAAGAGTATCTTGCCTGGCGTGTTGAAAGACCTTTACACGGTAACCCGCGAACTGGGCGGGACGATCAGCGGTGAGCATGGAATTGGCCATAAACGTAAAAGCTACCTGCCTCTTGTACTTTCCGCTGATGAAATCGAGGCTATGAAAAAAATTAAAATTGCCCTTGACCCTTTAATGATTTTAAATCCAGGCAAAATCTTTGATTTGTAATTTTACCGGATTGCGGGGGTCGGATATGATTGTAAAAATGCCCTATGGAAATGAGCTTTTGGAGCTTGAGCTGAGGGAATCAGAGTTAGAGGCAAAGCTGGAGGTAAAACCTTTGCCGGAAGGCGACGAAGAAGCGATTATTACTAACGCTCTTAGAAAGCCAATCGGCTCAGCCCCACTTTCTGCCCTCGTGAAAAGCGGCGAAAAAGCAGTTATAGTTGTCGGCGACATAACCCGCGCCTGGGTCAGGCACGATCGGTTTCTTCCAGCCTTGATCGCCGAACTTAATGCCGGCGGTCTTGAGGATAAGCAGATCAATATTGTTTCCGCGACAGGTGATCACCGTTCTCAGACCGAAATTGAACACCGAATTTTGGTTGGTGATGAGGTATATGAGCGCATTAAAGTGACAGACCATAGTTCAACTGATCAGGAAAACCTGGTTTACCTGGGAATAACAACGCGCAGCACACCGGTTTGGATTAATCGGTTGGTAGCGGAAGCAGATCGGGTAATTATTACCGGGGGCATCGTCTATCATTTTCTGGCCGGGTGGGGTGGCGGGGTAAAAGCATTGATTCCTGGGGTCTCGGGTCGCAAAACGATTATGGCCAACCACGGGCTTGCTTTTTTACCGGAAGAAGGGTCAGGTTTAAATCCGCAGGTTTGTGCCGGCTCGAGTGAAGGAAACCCGCTTCGCGAAGATATGCATGAAGCAGCAATGTTGATCAACCCCGTTTTTATGGTCAATACGGTAATAAATGAAGACAAAGGAACTATAGCCCAGGTTTTTGCCGGCCATTATATTGATGCTTATCACGCGGGTTGCCGATTTGTTGACCACTATTTCAAAGTGCCCGTAGCTGCGGAAGCAGAAGTAATTATTGCATCCTGCGGAGGGTACCCAAAAGATATAAATTTTTATCAGGGCTATAAAACCATCTATAATGCAAGCCGGATTATAAAAAAAGGTGGGACCCTGTTGCTGATGGGTGAATTCCGCGAAGGGGTTGGAAATGATCATTTTTTAGATATGTTTACAGCTTACACCAACAACCCAGCCAGGGAATCTGCTTTACGCCATGACTACAGCATCGGGGGGCAGATGGCCTATCACAGCGCTATAATCGCTGAAGAAAATGACCTGCTGGTACTTTCGGACATTCCGGAAGAGACAGTTAAAGCGATGGGGATGATTCCGCTGAACAGCTTGAACCAGGGGTTAGAGTGGATCAGAAACAAGTATGGTAGGCTCCCTCCATGTTGTTTGATGCCCCACGGCGGGACTACCTTTCCCATACTTACCTAAAGACAAGGGGACGTTTCT
>DBBD01000133.1 GCA_002292015.1 Firmicutes bacterium UBA993 | reverse complement strand
AAGACTAATTCGATCAATTGCTGATGCGATCTACAAAATCAGCAATTATATAAAAAACACCCACTTTTATCTGTCCAATAGTATAGACACAAAAGTGGCTGCTTATTGTTTGCCTCCTAAGCAAATTCCCATAATTGAGCATTTTCAAAGATGGCACAACATTTGCGTTGGCATTAAGGTAATGTCAGCGGAATAAAATCTGGAAAGGCGTGTTGCTATAGTGAAAGTGCTTACTCCACAAGAAGCGGTAGCCCTAATTAAGGACGGAGATACTATTGCCATTGATGGCTTTGTTGGGTTCGGACATCCGGAAGAGCTGACGATTGCCCTGGAAGAAAAGTATCTTGCAGAAAATACACCCAGCAATTTGACCATTGTCTATGTTGCCGGGCAGGGCGATGGGAAAGACAGGGGAATGAATCACCTGGCGCACCAAGGTTTACTCAAACGGGTTATAGGGGGGCACTGGGGGCTAGCACCAAAGCTTGGAGTAATGGCCGTTAACAACCAGGTCGAAGGCTACAACTTCCCGCAGGGTGTAATTTCTCACATGTTCAGGGATATTGCAGCAGGGAAAGAAGGAACTATCACTAGGGTAGGGTTAAAAACTTTTGTTGATCCCAGGCTTCAGGGGGGGAAACTTAATGAAATAACCACCGAAGATCTGGTCGAATTAATAGCAATTAATGGGAAAGAGCACTTGTTTTACAAATCATTTCCAGTGAATATTGCTTTAATCAGGGGTTCAACGGCAGATATGAACGGCAATATCTCCATGGAGCGAGAAGCGCTTATTCTAGAGGTGTTACCCATAGCTCAAGCGGTAAAAAACAGTGGGGGCACCGTAATTGTTCAGGTAGAAAGACTGGCTCAGCCCGGCACTCTGCACCCTAAAATGGTTCGCATACCGGGAATCTTAGTTGACGCAGTTGTTGTATCCAAGGAAGTAAACCATATGCAGTCCTTCGCTTGCAGATATAACCCCTCTTTCAGCGGTGAGGTGGTCGCTCCTATGGAATCGATTCCACCAATCCCCTTTAACATAAGAAAAATTATTGCACGCCGGGCAGCTCTCGAACTTAGGCCTGATGTGGTGGTTAACCTTGGGATTGGCCTTCCGGAGGGAGTAGCTTCGGTAAGTTCAGAAGAGGGCATTTGTGACCTTATGAAGCTGACTGTAGAATCGGGACCAATAAAAGGGGTGCCCGCGGGAGGTTTGAATTTTGGCGCGGCCTATAACCCTGAGTGCATCATAGACCAACCGAGCCAATTTGATTTTTACGATGGCGGCGGCATTGATATCGCCTTTTTAGGCATGGCCCAGGCGGACAAGCTTGGTAATGTTAATGTCAGTAAATTTGGCCCCAGAATAGTCGGGGCGGGTGGGTTTATCAATATTTCCCAGAATGCGAAAAAAGTAGTCTATTGCGGCACCTTCACCGCCGGTGATCTTGATGTCTCAGTTCACGATGGGGCGATAAAAATTATAAGCGAAGGTAAGAGCAGAAAATTTATTGACGCTGTCGATCAGATTACCTTCAGTGGTGAATATGCCATGGAGAAAAAGCAGGAAGTTCTTTACGTGACTGAGCGGGCAGTGTTTGAACTTACGGAAAGCGGTTTCACCTTAACCGAGCTGGCGCCCGGTGTTAACCTGGAAAGAGATATTCTCACCCAGATGGAATTTGAACCGCAAATTTCACCCAACTTAAAGATCATGGATGCCCGTATTTTTAATCAGGGCATGATGAACCTAAATGAATATTAAAGCGGAAACGAGGTGATCATTTTACCGTAATATTTGCTTTTTTAACACCTATTACACTATTTAAGGAGGGTAAAATGAAAAAGAGCATAATTATTGCCGGATTGTTGGTTTTGGTCTTAACTTTGGGAATTATCACCGGTTGCCCGAATGGGACACCTGTCGGGCAGCAAACAGACGTCGGTAATGAAGGAACAGCACCCGACGCACCGCAGGAAGTAATTAGGTGGACTATGCAGTCTTCATGGCCGCAGGGTATTCTGCTCCATGAAATGGCCGAATACTGGGCCGAAGAGGTTAAAAAAGCCAGTGGAGGAAGGCTTTTAATCGATGTCCAACCTGCTGGTGCGGTTGTTCCCGCTCTTGAAGTGCTTGACGCCACTCATGCCGGAACACTTGATGCTCATCACAGCTGGGCCGGTAATTGGATGGGCAGAGCTCCTGCAGCACCATTCTTCGCTTCCACCCCCATGTCGCTTGAGCCACTGATGTATCTGGTATGGCTTTACGAAGCCGGTGGATGGGAGCTGTGGCAGGAAATGTATGATAACGCCAACTTAAATATTAAAGTTTTTCCCGGAGGGATGACTCACCCCGAGTTGCTGGCTCACTCTCACGTGCCCCTGCAGTATGTTACCGACTGGCATGGTCTTAAGTATAGAACCCCGGGCTGGTGGGGAGAAATTCTAAAAGAAGAGGGCGTGGCAGTCGTTATGTTGCCCGGCGCCGAACTTTATACAGCGCTTGAGAGAAGGGTAATTGATGCCCTCGAATTTAGCAGCCCTGTAGTTAACCAGCAGCTTGCTTTTACCGAGATTGCCGAATACTATACCGGGCCCGGAATGCACCAGCCAGCTGGTCTTTTTGAGATAGCCATCAACAAGGATTCTTATGAGGCCCTGCCCGATGACCTTAAAGCTATCGTCGATATGGCAGCTCGTTCAACGACTCTATGGAGCTGGGCCAAGGATATCAAGGGTGGCATTGATACCCTTAATGAATGGGAAGCAGCCGGAAACACGGCTGTAACTGTCAGCCCCGAGGCGCAGCGTGAATTTCGCGAGATGTCCTGGGCTTTTATTGATGCCAATGTTGCCGGTGATCCCTTTATGAGCAAGGTATGGGGATCAATGAAGGATTTCTGGTACGAGTTCATCGAATATGAAAGATTTATGGTGCCTGTACGCGAATAAAGAGATAAGGCTCAATAGCGGGGGCGTGTACACGCCCCCGAACTTTTTAAGTTTAATAAAGAAACGAGGTGTGCCGTGAAAACAGTCGGTTTCTTAATTCGTGCAATTGACCTGATAAATGAAAAGGTAGCCAGGCTTTTTGCCTGGTTGATGGTGCCCCTTATTTTGGCCCTGGTTTATGAAGTGCTGGTGCGCTACGTGTTTAAAAGCCCTACCCTTTGGAGCTATGACGTAACCTATATGCTCAGCAGTCTCGTCATTGTAATGGGGCTCGGTTATACTTGGCAGGCAGGCGGGCATGTTCATGTTGACTTTATTACTGAGAAGCTTCCACCAAGAGTAGCGGCGCTGGTTAGGATTGTTTTTCACCTTGGCCTCTTTTTCCTCTGCTGGGTGCTACTGCTCAAGACTTTTGTTCCTCACCTGCAGGCATCATGGTTTTTTGCCGAGAGAGCTAAGGAAGGAACTTGGCTCCCACCGATTTACCCCTATAAAACATGGATCTTTTGCGGGCTTTTCTTAATGACCCTCCAAGGGGTATCTGAAACGTTAAAAGATATTACTAAGCTAATAAAAGGAGGCGAAAGTTCTTGACCGTCGAACTGGTTACCTTCTTGATGCTTTTTTCAGTACTCGTTCTTGTCCTCATGGGTTATCCCATCGGCTATGTATTAGCCGGTATCGCTGTTATCTTTGGTCTGTTCTTTTTTGGTACAAGTGTGTTGGATCTTTTTATGCTTAGGGTTTTCGGAGTTTTTTCAGCTGGCATCCTCATCGCTTTGCCACTTTTTGTTTTCATGCGTGTATCCTTAGAACCGTCGTGCTTCGCCATCATGC
>DBBD01000117.1 GCA_002292015.1 Firmicutes bacterium UBA993 | reverse complement strand
CTCCAGCTTGTTTTTTAAAAAGGTAAACTGTGCCCGGTCGAGGATCCACTCAAACACTGAATTTTGTACCCGTTGGCCATAGTTTACACACTGTTTGGCAACTAAGCGAAGCCTTTTTCGTCCCTGCGGCGTTGTTGTACTCACGTCATAGGTGATCAATATCATCACGGCCGACTCCCTCCTAAATATTCAAATAACAGAGTTCTCTAAATGGTAATATCCCATTATTTCCATAAGAAGGGCGGATACTCGGATAGATCGCCCCGCATGTGCCTTGCCAACAACAGAGCCTGGCTGTAAGGAAGAAGCCCCAGCGGTATTTTTTCTTCTAGAAATGGGTGTGTGGTTTCCTCAGTTTTGCGTTTCTGCCAGGCTTCAATAACTGTTTTCCTTGCATCATCTTTAAGTATAACGCCCCCTGATTCTTTGGTTATAAAATCTCTGGCAGTAACCTGTTGCCGATTAATCAAGCTTAATACCAGTCGGTCAGCTATGTAAGGCCTGAATTCTTCCATTAAATCGAGAGCCAGTCCCAGACGACCGGGTCTATCGCGGTGCAAAAACCCGACATAAGGATCAAAGCCAACAGTGGTAAGCGCAGCTTTGGTTTCATGCAGTAAAAGAGTGTAGAAGAAAGACAAAAGCGCGTTAACATTGTCTCTCGGCGGGCGTCTGCTCCGCTCTGACATATAGAAGTTTTCCTTTTGATTTAAGATGAGCTGATCAAAAACAGAAAAGTAGGCGCGGGCGCTTTCACCTTCGACCCCCCGAATCTGATCTAGTTCAGCTAGACCATTAACCCTGACGATGTTCCGCTCTAATAATTTACATACTTTGGTAACGCTCTCTGCGTTATTTGTTGCCTTATAATCGCTTAAAAAACGTCTTAGAACTGTCCTACACCCTGCCAGCTTGCCGATGACGAACAAACGGGCCAGCCTTGCCGACTCAAGATTGCTGTCTGCTAGACGGTATTGTTTTCGGCGGAGTAACACATTTCCCTGTGGCATACCATCAATATTTGCAAGATGCTTACCAAAAGGGCTTAAATACGAAATGCTGATGCCGCGTTCCAAACACATACCGAGAACTGCGGGGCTGGCCCCCAGATAGTTAAACAGCACTACGCCTTCAAGATAATGTACCGGAGTTCTGAACGCTTCTTTTTCTTCTAAGCGCACGACAATGTTCTCGCCATCTTTTGTAAGATAGGCTTCCGGGTTGGTTATAAAAAGTGTATTGAGTAATTTTCTCATGTCTTACCCCGCACTAAATATTTGTTTCAATATCCCGAATTAACCCGGCAATGTAACTGTCCGCTTTTGAACCAAGTTTACCAAGCTTCGGCAGGCAGATATTAGCCATTGAGCAGTTTTTGCATTTTCTGCTTTTCACTGCGACAGGCGTTAACGCCTGTTCGTAGTAAGAGTGCATCGCCAATGCTAATTCCCGAACTCTTTCCCGCAGAATTACAGAAAAATCAACCCGGTGCCTGTTTTTTATCATGTCATAAAAGATATAACCGTCTTCTATATCTGTATTGCGCATCTCCTCCAGGCATATTGCCTGTGCGCAGAGTTGCACCTCGTCACGATCGTCCGGTTTAGGCTTGCCACGCTTGTATTCGACCAGGCTGTAGGTTGTTTTATTTCCGTCTTCTCGTTCATGTATTTCCAGCAAATCGGCAACACCGAAAAGACCTAGCTGCCGGGAAATAAGCGGAATAGCCCTTTCGGTTTTTACCGAACCGCGGGTTTCAGTAAAATACGGATCGTCGACCCTGTGATGAACAATCCTGCCCTGTGCAGTGCTCGCATTTTCAAGCCACTGGCCTTCAACATGGATCAACGCCCACTGCCTTGGGCAATATGCAAAATGCTGAATACCAGAAAGGGGCAGCAGATCTTCTTCTTCGTAATTAAACACCGAATTAAACCTTCTCTATCATCTGCACGCCCGGCGGAATATTTGCAAGGTTGATTTCAATGCTGTAATCGCTAAACTCCCGCGCCGGTTTGTTTTCATCGCACCGAATCACCTTAACAGCATCGAACAGTTCCTGAACCGGCGCATCACCCATTTTAGAGTTATGCTCAAAAACAATCAGTTTGCGCGTACTCATCAATCCACGTGCTGCGGATCGGTCGTGATCGAACATATTTTTAAGTGATTCCCATAACAGTTCCAAGTCTTCTTCGCCGAAACCGGTTTGTTCAGCGAAGGGAGCCGAGATAAATCCGTAACCGCAGTAAAGGCCATAGGGCACTGTGAATTTGCGGCCCATAGTTCGGTTGTCACCACTTTGTTTTTCCGACTCTGCCTCGGTAGTAACCGCCATCCGGGTAATACTGTGCTCAAGTGCCACAACCGGATCTACCGATCGAGCAAACGTAAGCTGTGCGGGTCCCCTTACCTGCCCGGCATTTGCACCTGTCGATAATACGGCGCCGAAAGTCCTAATGTCAAAAAAATTGTGGCACAGAAACTGTTTAGCCCGATCAACCTCTCTGCCCTGGCCCTGATTTTCTTTGTTTCGTTTAGAGCCATCCGCATTATCAGCCGGGGCGTTTTTGAGGTCGATATCCAGGCTGATATAAGCCTGCTTAATCGTATTGTTGAGGATCGCTTTTTCTTTAATGAAAATACTGTACGGCGCTTTATCTTCATATTTCATACCCACATAATTCCTGATCTTTCTTTTAAGGCAAACGTCGGTCACCAGCCCGTGACCGGTTTCTGCGTCAATGCGCGGTAGGTTGCCGGCATCAGGGTCCCCGTTGGGATTACCGTCCTTTACATCAAAAAACAACATGAAGTCATAGCGTTTTTGAATTGGTAAATTTGCGCTCATTGTTTTCATCCTTTCAGTTAATATTATCCTCTTTGGTGAACTCTACCTCATTTATTTTTGCTGAAAAAATCCTGCCGCTGATGATAATACCCGATGGCGAAGCGGCCCTGCTCATGCAGGTCCAGGTGAGCCGGAAAATCATTTAAGCGACCGATGATCTCCCCCAGCAAGCGCTCAAAGTTTACTGCTCTACCTCTGTTGCTTAATTTGGCAAGATGATGATTTTTCAGGCGAAGCAGAGCGGTAAAGACGGTTACCGGGGTTGTGCAGGCGGCACCATAGTAGCGATCGCGAATGGTGGCGTTAATACCTGGGTTCGCCTCTTCCTGTATTTTTTCCAACGTTGCAAATAAACGGCCCAACTGGTAACCAATCGATGGTTGTGAAGAGTCCAAACTGAAATCTACCTCCTTTTGTAAATATTGCGGATAGGTTCTCGCGTGCCTATTTAAATAGGCTTTAATTAGTGCGGCTCTGACCGGCTTCACCCTGTTTTGCGAATCGCTGCGAATTCTTCTCAGCGCTGCCTGCAGCAGGGTTGCCGGATAAGGCGTGCCGGCAATAATAGAGCGCATAAATTCCCCCGCCAAGTTTGGGGGAATATTCTCACTTTTATCCTGTATCGCTATGTTGACCAGGATACGCCAGACCGAATAATAATCCGGCTCATGGGGCGGTTTGATAATATTGAAATCATCAAAGTACTGCCTGATCCGCAGCGCATATTCTGCAATCGTTCCATCATGCCAAAAGCGCACCGCGATGCGGGCGGCATTGGGGGAGAGGCCTAGGATATAGAAACCGTTATCGCCTTCGTCATCGAGATAGCCGGTGCCACTGTTAACCGCTTCAAACAGGGCCCGCACTTTTTCTGCTCTGGCATCGGGATTATCTATTTCCGGTTCTTTGAAAAAATGGGCGAAGTCAGATTCGAAAGAAGAGGCCCGTTTTGACCAAAACACGGTGGTCGAATCACCGATCTGCAATCTCTGAGTTGACGATTTCAGCAGGGTATTTAAACCTGTTACATAGGCAAATTCAGTCGCTGTAATAATTGGGGCATTGTAACCCTGCTCTTTTCCATAAGAATCGTAACCAGAGTTTTTTTGTATGCCGACCAGGCACTTGGTATCTTTATTGATCGGCGTCCTGTTATGCGTCCGGGCAATAATGCCCTGCTCGCCAGTTACCAAGCAGTAACCGATTTTGTTAGTTTCATTATTATCATCCCCATCCACCTGCGTCTCCAGGTTATTTTTTTCAATGCTTTTCGTGACAAATTCCCGCACCGCTTCTGTGCAGGGAACCGGCACATTTCCATCTAGGCGGAAAGTCATATTGGCTTGTGTAGCTTGCAGGCATTCCTGTATTTGCGGAGATAAAATAGCGCGATCCACACCTTCATGGCGGTTCTGCTTATAAAACTTCAAAACAGCGGCCACGCCCTGATCATTACGAAGCTCGGCGGGTAGCGCTTCAAGGGCCGCGAGCCAGGTATTATGTTGTTTGCCTGATTTTTCATCATTAGCCGGAAGCCCCAGCAAATAGCCAATGTGATCCCACAGCAAAAATGTAGTAGCATAGCTCCTACTGCCGCTGCGCCCCTTTGAGCGCGGCAGGATAAAGTTTCTGCCGACCAACCGCCTACCAACTCTTTCCCGAATATCTTCAATGTTTAAAAATTTACCTTCGTTATCGATAACGATTAAAAACTGCAGCGCCTTCTCCTCAAAGCCTGGCGGAGCAATGTCGCTTTCGATGTCGCTTGCTTTACGATCGTAATACTCTTTCAGCGCCTGCAAAATCATCCGTACAACACCACTTTTCTACGATCGGTAATAACGGTACCCCTTTCCAGCAAGGCGCGGAAAAATAGAGGCGGCGGATCTTCAATACTGGCGGCAAAATCCATGTCATAGAGCATAAAACCCAAGTCCC
Source organism: Firmicutes bacterium UBA993 (assembly GCA_002292015.1). Classification (GTDB taxonomy): domain Bacteria; phylum Bacillota; class Dethiobacteria; order DTU022; family DTU022; genus UBA993. The sequence continues at coordinate 10,484 of DBBD01000117.1, read as the reverse complement.
GCGTTTCCTCAATCAGCTTTGCCTGTACTTCTTCGGGATTGATGAGCCTGAAATAGCAGGCAAATTCACGGCAACCTAGGTAGGGCCGGTGAAAACACTGACCTTTTTTTGCCCTTCTCTCAAACATCGCAGCATATTTAGCCGGCTTTTCACCTTCACCGGTAACGGCTAGTCTTTCGTTGCTGTCGGCCCAGAATTCAGGTGAAACAGCATGATTGGCCTGTCGTTCACCGGGCGGGATAAAATCAAAGTAGCCGTGAAGCCGGTAGCGGACGTCTTTCAGAAAAAGTCCAGCTCTTTGCTGCCTTTCGGTCTCAATATTTATACCCATAGGTACACTCGGTTCACCAGCCATCTGCCCGGCAGTCGGACCGTGGACCTCTTTTCCCACCTCGTTCCTGCGGATCGAGACCCACCTGATCGGCTTAAGCACTTCTACCTTTGTTATCTGCCATTTGATAGCCGGCTTCCAAAGGATTGCCTCGAAAATAGCCCTGGCCGCCGATGGTGTAATCACGTCGTAGCTAACCCGCTCCACTTTCATTTCAGGACGGGTAAAACAAGCATAGTCGCCCCAAACCTCCAAACACCAGTTGTGCACCTTACCACTCCTTTCTAGAGTATGAATTTTTCCGGTTCATAAGTCGTCTCATCTACCAATAAGCCGATTTGATTGGAATAATCGCTTGCCGCGCTCAAGACATAGATACCGGGGTGGAGTTCTTGCAACCTGCCGCCAGCGATCATGGCATTAAATTCATGGTTATAGATATTAACATTGTAGCGCTGCAGTTTGCGCATCAGCCACCTTTCAGGTCCTTTTTTTTGCAGTAACGAGAGCAACTGTTCACTTCCCCCGTAGCGTACCAGAACCGATTTTTGTGAAGTATCGTCAATGATTCTCAGGCGTGAGGCGGCTGTTCTGAAATAAATACCAAAATCATCGCGAGTGGGGGTGAGCAGCTTAATGATATCCTCTCGATCCAGGTTATTGGCTTTCCAGTATAAATCTGTAAAGAATCTTTTATAAAGCCGATGGTCAAGAGGATCTTCTGCTCTCGCCGCAAAAATACTCCTGGTTGTGTCGGCAGCCTTACGCAGGATGCCCGGCGGATCGTTTACGGGAGAGTTAAAAACAACCACAGTACCGCATTTCAACCGCCCCTCACGGTTACAGCGCCCAGCTGCCTGCATGATAGAATCCAATCCTGCAAAAGCACGGTAAACAACCGGAAAGTCGATATCCACCCCTGCCTCGACCAGCTGCGTGCTGATTACCCGCACGATTTCACTTTTCTTTAGCTTAGTTTTGATTGTAGCGATTGTTTCACTACGATGTTGAGCACACATTAAGGCCGAAAGATGTAATGTGCCTTCAGGCATCAGGGCATGAAGCTCGCGGCAGCTCCTGCGGCTGGACACAATGCAAAGCACCTGTTTGTGGGCTTTCAACTCTTCGGCCAACTCATCCCACTCACGACGGCTATCGAGATCTTGCGGCAGCAGCACATTCACCCTTCTAAGATTTTCATAAATTGCTCCGACATCATCGCCCATCAGTTCACGCTTAATTTTCAGACCCTTAAAACTTACATTTCCTAATTGTCGCGACTTAAAAGCCGGCTGTGTAGCAGTGGAGATTACTACGCTTACAGAGTATCGGTCAACAAGCAGCTGCAGGGTGTCAAGGATGGGCCGCAGATGATCTACCGGCAACAACTGCGCTTCATCTAAAACTATGACTGACCTGACGATGTTATGCAGTTTGCGGCAGCGGCTGGACTTGGCAGCAAACAATGATTCAAAGAACTGCACGGTGGTCGTGACGATCACCGGGGCATCCCAATTTTCAGCAGCCAGACGCGCCTGAGGGGTAGTATCCTCCTCAACCAGGTTAGAATGGTGCTCAATAACCTGATCATCACCTACTACTGTTTTAAAAACTGCAGCATTCTGTTCAATTATACTGGTGTAGGGGATTACATAAATAATCCGGTCCAGATTGTGCTTAATGGCATGTTTAAGAGCAAAAGCAAAGCTGGAAAGAGTTTTTCCTCCGCCTGTTGGCACGGTCAGGGTAAAGATCCCCTGCGTTTCAGCAGCACCAGCTTCACATTTTTTGCGGATAGAAGACCTTATCGAGTTAATCCTACTACTATCAGCAGATTTTTCTAATTCTGCAATGTAAGTATCAAAATGGCTCTCCAGTTCTGCCAAACTTGAATAACCGCTGCGATCCAGTTTCATTAGTGGATTCATATAAGCTTCAGTGTCCAGAAAATCCGCATCGACAAGGCAAGAATAAAGCATTCTGATCCACAGCGCCGCATCCAGTCCATCAGTGAAACACCAGGGAATTTTATCCGGTTTAAGTTGTTCAAGCTGCATGATTACTTCAGTATCGATGTCAGCTTTGCCTTCGAAAGCTGCTAACTGCGCCTGCATAGCACCCCGTCCTGCACCCAAGGCATTAGACCAATCCGGCAATCCGGCGTGGTGGCCGGAAATGCAATAGGCTAAAAGGCGGCCTACAGTTTTCCCAAAAACTTTTTCTGCCAGTACAGCCCCGTAAATGGCATGTGGTTCTCTGTTCCCCGATTTTCCTTCCATGTGGGCATATTCATCATAACCGTAGCCACTGTTATTAACCAAATACTCCAGCCAACGCTGCCTGCCCTTACCTGCATCGTGGGCATAACCACAGGCTCTGCCCCAATCAGCCGAGTTAAACTTTGACGAAAAATCTGCGGCCAAGGTAGAAGTACTTTTGAGATGATCCAGCAACAATTGTGGTTTAGCCCAATTGCCGTCATCCAGCTTTTTCACATGTGCGATGTAATTTTTACTCATAGTTCTTTTACTTACCCCTGCAAGCCCATTATTTAAGCATTCTGACCACAAATTGTCTTATTCATCAGGATGAAATCGCTGAATTAACTGAATCGGCTATATTTACGAATTTATATATTCCAGAGTGATGGCAAATTTCCCTTTTGCATTTTCATTCATCGATAATTATTTAATCTAGATCGAATCAACTGATAAGCTGGAATTTGTCTTTAAGTTGCAGCCACCAGCCAGGAATTTGGGCCTGCAGGGCCGATTATCTATGGTAAAATAGCTTTGCTTGATCATTTCGTCTTCCGTAGAGTTTAGTATAACCATAATTTCGAAGTTTGTTGGCTTCCGGATAAGTTGATCCTTTTAACGATGAGGGGCCGGATAGACTATAAATTTAAAATAAGGAGCGATTAGATGCTGAAGGAGTATTACCGGTTGGGACGTCCGATCAACGCACTGGCGGGAGTTATTGCTGTCCTGGTCAGCGCATATGCTGCAGGCCCTGGCTCGTGGTGGACAGTGGCGGCAGCCGCCCTTTCAGTACTGCTAGTTACAGTTTCTACCAATGCCTGGAACGATTATGTCGATATTGAGATTGACCGCATCAACAAGCCAAACCGGCCTCTGCCCGCCGGCACGATCAGCCCGCGTGGAGCGCTTTATTTTTCAGTGGCCGGCACAGCCTTATCACTGCTCATTGCTGCCTTTATTAACTGGCCTGCTTTCCTGATTGCCCTCGGCTCGAACATTTTGCTCTACCTCTACTCCTGGAAGCTGAAATGCACTGTGTTGTGGGGTAATATTACAGTGGCCTCAATTATTGCCCTCTGTTTTATCTTTGGCGGGGTGGCTGCCGGGCGGGTTGGCCCGACCCTGATGCTTGCTGCAACAGTGTTTATGGCCATGATGGGCCGTGAAATACTAAAAACGATGGCCGATTACCGGGGCGATCTTCATCAAAAATGCAGGACCATTGCAACCGTGTGGGGCAAAAAAACTGCCCGCACTTACGTCATAGCGTTCCTGGTAATAGCCTCCGTTTTTATGCTGGCGACATACTTTGTGGAACAGTATAGAGGGGTATATTTATACCTGATCATTTTCGGGATGTTTCCCATTTTTACCTATATCATCCTTAATGCTAAAGGCGAAGCTACGAACAAGGTGCTGGAACAGAACAGCACAATCATGAAGTACAGCTTCTTTATCTGGTTTCTGGCAGTGATTTTGGGTGTAGGCGTAGGCTAGACTAGCGGTGACTATTGATGTCCGATTATTGATTGCTAAAGCTCTGCCTGGCCATGGTGCCCCATCCGCCTTTTTTGAAAAGAAAATCGATCAGCCCTAAAAATCTCCACCAAGTGTGTAACTGCCGGTAGAAAATATTTTCCATGACGGCGAAGAAAAACAGGATTAGAATATCGCGCAGCCTAGGGTAACTGCGAAAATAGATCTCCTCCATTAATAGGGCTGCAGTGGAGAGCAAAACTCCTAAGAGCACGGCCGCTATGAAAAAAAGCAGCACGAAAGACGGGTTTAAAAGCCCGCCGGCTATGGCATAGATTAAAATAATATAGCCGCTCAGTTCAATCAGCGGCCCGAGAAATTCAAAGATCAGAAAGAAGGGAAAGCTAATCATCCCTACGGTTCCAAACTGCGGGTTTAAGAAGATTTCAAAGTTCAGAAAAAGGCTTTCAGCCAGCCCTCTCTGCCAGCGGCGTCTTTGGGTTTGCAAACCACGATAGCTTTCCGGTACCTGGGTCCAGCAGACCGGATCCGGAATAAATAATACTTTATAAGGGCGCTTAATTCTTTTCATGGTCCGCTGCAATCGCAGCACAAGCTCCATGTCTTCCCCGATAGTGTTGGTCCTGTATCCGCCGGCGGTAATTACCGCTTTCCTTCTGAAAACGCTGAAAGCGCCTGATAAAATCAATAGACCGCCAATCGAAGACCACCCGGCCCGGCCGAAAAGAAAAGCCCGTAAATATTCAACAATTTGAAACCGGGCCCAAAAACTGTCGGTAAGCCGTAAAGTTTTTACTTGACCGCTTTCAACCAGCGCTCCGTTGGCTGCCCTGATCGTTCCGCCTGCTGCCACTACACGCCAATCCTTAACAAATAAATCGGTTATTTTTAGCAAGGCAGTGGTATCAACCAGCGAATCTGAATCGATATTACAAAACAGGGGGAATTGGGCAATATTGATGCCGGCGTTCAAGGCGTCAGATTTGCCGCCGTTATCCTTATCAATAACAACTAGATTGGGATAATAAGCAGAACGGTATGTATGGCGGATTTGTTTTGTTTTCAGCTCCACCCTGTAACTATGTCTGCCCGGTTTTAAGGCAAAAGCTTCTGTTAATTCTGCGATTGTTCGATCGGTGGATCCATCACTAACCACAATTACTTCGAAATCAGGATAACGCAAGGAAAGAGTGGAACGCACCGTATCAGCGATAGTAGCTTCTTCGTTGAATGCCGGAATAATTATTGAAATCGGCTTGAAAAACCCTGACTTAAATGTTTGTTCCCGGACGGCAATTTTATCAGCCAGGCTGGTTTTCTGAATGCTGAAAAAGGAGACAACGACAAGGGCTAAGTAGCTTAGATTTATTGCCAGGAAATAAAGAATAATAAAGACGCTGTAAAAAATAATAAAAGTAGCACCGCTGCTCATCAACTCACCTCTTTCGTTGCCAGGATATAGGCGGCAATCGTGGCGGTTCTCGTCTCGGAGCCATCGGCTCGCCGGGTGAGCAGCCTGTAACCAGCATCGCCTCGGGTTAGAATCGCCCTGGCGGCATGGAAACGGACCCACCATTGCTCATCGTCTAGGAGCTGATCAAGCAGAGGGATAATCCTCTCATCTGGCGAGAGCTCTGCAACCTGAATAGCGAAGTTTCTGATTACCCAGTCTTCGTGTTTCAGAAAAGGTATGGGATCGTAATCTTCAGGCAGACTGCCGATGCGCAGATAAGCTTTCAGGATATGAACAGTCGTTTCTGTATCTGCCTTGCCAAACAACCGATTTAAGATTGGTAAAGCCGCGTTATAACGGTAGTGGCTCAGCAGGTCAATCAGGATTATGATCAACACTGTACGGTCAATATTAGCGGCGTCTGATCCCGGCAACGGACTCCTTACACCGGCTTTTCTGCTCTTTTTAGGCTTCAACCCGGCCGGTATGCTGCCCCGGCCGTACTGATCAAGCAGTTCTGTGATCGGCAGGCAGATATCGCTTCCATAGCGGGAGAGGATTTCTGTAATTCCCTCGTATGTAAAATTGGTATGGCCCAGCAGGGCTTTTAAAACAGGCCTGAAGGTGTTTGAATCTCCCGAAACTGCCAGGCCCTGGGCAGCGGCCAACACCAGGAGCTGGTTTTTGCTATTCAGCATTCTGACTCTCTCCGGTACAGACTGGTAACAGCGAAAGATGCCTAAGAGTTTTGCCGCTGTAGCTTTATCGTAGAGTTTTCTACTCAGCAGTTTTTGCCGGTAGTGCCCGATGAGACTGATTTCTTTGCAGAGCACCTTGGTGGCTTCAAAATCTTTGCCGTCGAGCACCTCCAGGTAGGGCGTAAAAAAACGCCTGTAAAAACTGTAACGCTTTTTTTCCAGGAACTGCTCTTTTGCGTAAATAAGTCCTGTTTTGCCGATTATGTAATCAATATAGATTGCCTCCCATTCTTTTTCACATAACCGGTATTTACTTTCCTCGAGAGCCGATCTCAGGCGAAGGACTATCATTGAAGCCATAAACAGAAAAATAACAGCGCCGGCAGCGCAGATAATGTAAATTAAAATCTTTAAATACGGGTCCATAAATTACTTCTCCCCAAACTGTTTCTTGATACGTGATATCAGAACATCAAGCTCAAAAGGTTTAACCAGGTAGTCGTTAGCCCCCGAAAGCAGCCACATACGCAGGTCGCTTTCACTGCTTCTAGCTGAAATACAAATTACCAATAGTTCCACACCCTTATCCCGGATCCGTTTAAGTATTAAGCCTCCATCAAGATGAGGCATCTGCAAGTTAAGCAGGGCGAGGTCCGCTCGACCCTGCAGCAACTCCAGCAGAGCTTCCTTGCCATCGAAAGCCTGGATAACCTGATAACCCTCCAGTTTAAGCCTGGCGCAGATCAGGTTGTTGATTCGTTCCTCATCTTCGGCAACCAGAATAGTTTTTGGCCTAGGGTCCATGATCTTATTGACCTCCCGCATCATGGAGAATATTTGTCAGTAGAGGTTCGTACATTTGAAAATAAAAGCGGTATTCTACAGGCAAACCGGGTAGGTAAGAAATAAAGCGCTGCAGCCCTGCGCTGCCTGTCAAGCGCGAGGAGAGCAGGGCAGGAAGCTGGTCGGCGAAATCACCGGCGAAATAGATGCGCCTGGCCTCACCGGGGGGGTTATATTGTACCAGTACCGGAAAACGATCGGGTAAACCGCGTTTGTCTAAAGCAGTACGGGATTCACCCGATAAAGGCATCTCGTAATATGCCAGTACCTCGGCTTCCGGGTGGACTTCAAGCACTTCTACCCAATAGAGATATGGAATGTTACGGGAGGTTCTAACGGCAAGTCGGCTTGCATCGGTATTAATCACCGGCCAGGGTCCGGTAAGCTCCTCGGCAGTAAAAATCACCAGGTCACTGCGCCAGTCAAAGGCGGGGATTTCCTCGCGGATGAAAACCATACCCGGGCCGCTGAGATCCCATACTTTGCCATAAATTTTTTCGTAAACGGCCTTCAGCCAAAAGGCCATCTCGTTAAGATCGCTATAGTAACGGGCCAGCCATCCGGTATAGCTGACAGCAAAAACAGCCTGCAGGCGTGTTGATGCCAGTGGGTCTATATAGGTCGGGTAGCCAAAGATGTTATGTTCACCGATTACGATTTTATTTTTATTTTTTGCGAACTCTTCGATTGCTTCGACTTCGCTCAAGGCAAAACCGCCGTACAAAAGTTCGATATCCTGAATTTTATGCGGTAACTGTAATTCGTAAATTTCAAAACCTTCCGGATAATCGTAGATACCGTAACTGTCTGCCAGGTAGAGCAGGTCAGGGTTTTCAAGATCTGAAGCGGTCAGGGTTTCTTGTTTTCCGGTTTCCGGATGGTAACCGAGATAGTCTTTTTCCATCCGGTAAAAAGAGCCGTCTGGCTTGCTAAAGCGCCGATGTTCAGCTATCCAGAAGATCGCACTGTGCTCCCGGAAGTGTTCATCGGGAACTGTTTTGTTCACGACGAGCATATCAATCGCCTGCCTGGGGCTGAGCGGCCAGCGCAACAGCCAACATCCTAAAAGCAAAATGATGATTAATATGACATGCCAGCGTCTCATTAACGAATTCCTTTCATCCTTTCTACCGGATTTGCTCGAAATACTCGGCAATAATCAGGTAACTACTTTTAAGGCGAAATTGGTATAACGGCTCTTCCCATAAAGCCCAGCGATAGGCTGCTACCGGAAAGGCAAAGTTTTCGCCTTGGCGGGGAAAGAAGTCTATTACCGGTTCCCAGGGTGGTTCCGCTTCGCCTTCTACTGCCGGATCGGCTTTATTGTAGGTTAAGGCATAAAAACTAAACCCTCTGCTGGGTTCAGTTCTCAGCTCATCTCTTAATGGCAGTTCGTCAAAGTTACGGCTGTCCCTGATCATTAAACCACTGGAAGGATCCGCTATGTTAAGGAGCATCCAGGGCAGCCTGATCACAATGCGCCCGTTTTCATCAACATGCCAGTGAGCCAGTGAATTGTAGGCGTCGGAAGCGGGATCAAAAGGGCCGTAATTAAGAACGCTCTCATTAGCATAGAGGGCGGGGAAAAGGCGACCATCAGCAGTCAGCCTCTCCCGGTTTACCAGGGTGTTAATCTCTTCGAAATAGGCATCGGCAGTCCTCTGCGGATCAACTTTAAGCGAAGCCCGGTTATAAGTAGGAATTACCGTAAGCCGGGCTTCCCGGGGATTATCCAGAACGAGTAAAAATTGAACTGCGCCGGGAAGGTCCGGCAGGTTGGCGTAAGGCAGCCTTCTCTCGCCCGCATCAGGCATACCCACATCAATACCGACAGCAAGGCCAAGCTGCGCCCAGGGAATACTTCCCGCCTGCTCGAAGCTATCCCCGTTCAAGGTAACAGCCAGGTAGAGATAGGCTTCGTCGGCTCCGGTTTCAATGGTCTCTATTTTCCCAAAGGTGGCCGATTTATTTTCTACCGACTGAAAAGACGCCAACTCTGAAGAGCTTTGCCAATCCCGCAGCAGATCGCTTAAGGGGCGTGTCAGCGGTTCTACTGCCAGTAAACCGTAGTTTTGCTCGGGGCACATGGCATTATGCCAGAGAACCTGCCTTTCCCAGGGAACCATGAAAGACTCAGTATTCCAGGTCTTTTTAGCCCATTCATCACTCCACTCGAAAATTATCCCACCAGCGTAACCTTCTTCAATAATTGAGCGCATCATCCGCACGATCATTTCACCCTGCTCGGTTTCGCTTATACCACCATGATTTAAGCCGTCGGGGTTTATGTGAGCTGTGCTAAGCGAAGTTGATATGCCAAATTCAGCCACCAAGGCTGGATATGGGGGGTGGGTCTGCATGAAATAGTTTAGGTACCCCCTATAGCGAAAAACCCCTTCTTCATCGCTGAAAGCGGCAAACCCGGGTTCGTTGTTCATAAAGTCAGGATAGTTCGGATAGATATGATAGGCGCCGAAAAAGCCGGCTGAATTTGCGGGCCCGATGATAAAATTTTGCGGATCCACAACTTCTCGATCATTATAGCCCGGTGTTCCGTCTGCTTCCCACTCAGTTAAGTGGGTAAGCGGATCGAGGGTAGGCCAGCTGACAAAGCCAACGGGGTACTGGCGGTTGTATATTTCTTCGCAGTAGGCTGCAGCATAATCGGCCATCTCAGCCAGCCAAATTTCGGTGGGAGAAGCTCCTTCAGCGTTAAAAATATAGTTGCCTGCGTGAGGGGAGAGGTGCAGATTGGCTTCGTTGGTTGCACTGACCTCGTCGGGTTCAAATTCACGGCCGATCATCAAGCCCAGCAGGTAAGGAGTTACGTCGGCGGAATAATTGCCGTAGGCCCGGTATGGTCTGGCCGGGATGTCGGCATTGCCGTGCAGGGCATCGATAGTCAGCTTAATTTCCTGTCGGTATGCTTCCACGTAAGTACGATCGTAGAAATTACGACCGGGGACTTGATCGTCGGGCCAAATTTCCTGAAAAAGCCACAGTGTTTCATTTTCAGGTTTGCTGTTGTGTTCGGCCAGTACAGCATAAAAGGATGGATCGAGCAGGGTGTAAACTCGGATCGCATTGGCATTCACGGCTGCTATTTCCTCCAGCCAGCGGGTGTATAGTTCCCGGTCTGCCGGAAATTCAGTATACCAACGGCCGGGAAGCGAGGTGCCGATGTTTACTCCCCTGATAAATAACTTTACCCACTGGCCATCCTCGTAAACTTCAAAGTACCGGTCGGCAGTGCGGGCATATAAACAACTGTTACCGATTTGTGCGCATTCCTTCACTATTGTGCTATCTTCTCTTGTCCATTCGACTAAAGCTACCAGTAAAATACATAAAACAGACAAGCCAATTACTAAATATTTCCTGATGGCCAAGAATGCATACTC
>DBBD01000110.1 GCA_002292015.1 Firmicutes bacterium UBA993 | reverse complement strand
TTCACATCATAGATAACCCGTAACATAGATACGTACCCCGCCTGCCTGTTGACGCCTTTACAAGCCGGCATTATAATTTATTTTAAAAAAGTCTGTGTAACTGCACAGAAAAGAATTTTTGGATCCAGGAGTTTAAAACAGATTGCGAGTAATTGCCGGCAGCGCCAGGGGCACAAGGTTAATAGCGCCAAAAGGGCTTTCTGTGCGGCCGACGGCCGACCGGGTTAAAGAAGCCCTTTTTAATATTATCGGTGCCCGCGTTATCGATTGCCTTTTTATCGATCTTTTTGCCGGTAGCGGCGCGGTGGGAATTGAAGCGCTAAGCCGTGGGGCGGCAAGCGCAGTTTTTGTTGATCACAACAGGGGCAATATAGCGTTGATCAGGGACAACCTGAACAAAACCGGGCTGGCGGAAAGAGCCAGGTTAATTTGCAGTGATGCCGGTAAATCGATTGACAACCTGGCAGTTGAAAAGTTAAAGGCGGACCTGCTCTTTATCGATCCGCCTTATGATCTTACCGCCGTTAAACCGCTTGTCAGCCGGGTATTCGCCAAAGATCTGATCAATCCCACAGGCCTGGTGATAGTTGAACACTCGGCAAAAAACCTGATCTGGGCAGAAGCTTTTCCCGGTTACCGCCAAAAAAAATACGGCGACACCAGCCTCACCTTTATAGCACCACCGGGAAAAACTGATTGGTTATCCCCTATTTAAGATTGGACAAAACTTCCTTTAAGGCTGCCAGGAATCTTTCGTTTTGCTCTGCAGTGCCGTAAGTTACCCGGATATAGGTGGGGTAGCCAAAGATATCGCCGGTGCGCACGATAACCCCTTTCAGGAGAAGCGCCTGGAAGGCTTGGCGGGAATCAACCCCGATATCAACGAAACAGAAGTTGGCCTGGTCAGGCACCGGTTTTAAACCTAAAGCACCGAGTCCCGTAGAAAGTGTTTTTCTTCCACTCTCCACCAAGTCAACACTATCTTTAAGATGGGCAGCGTCGGAAAGGGCGGCCAGGGCAGCCTTCTGGGCCATAGCATTAACGTTAAAAGGCTCCCGAACCCGGTTAAGTCCGGTAATCAATGTAGAAGAAGCAATCCCGTAGCCAATCCTTAAACCGGCCAGCCCGTAAATCTTGGAGAAGGTGCGTAGGGCAATCAGCGGATGCCCCTGTGCGATATAGTCCATCCCCTCAGGGTGGCCGTGATCGGTAACATATTCAATGTAGGCCTGGTCAAACACTACGAGCACCTTGTCAGGCAGCTTGCTCATAAAACGTTCAAACTCGGCGCGCTGGATATGGCTGCCGGTTGGATTGTTGGGGCTACAAATAAAAACAATCCTGGTCTGATCATTCACCGCTGCCAGCACCGCATCGAAATCATAGACAAATTCGGAGCCGACAAGCGGCACCAGGCGCAACACTCCGCCCATCAGGCGCATGGCAAATTCGTACTCAGAAAAGCTTGGCGTAACCATTACCGCTTCGTCGCCGGGGTTGATTAAGGCCAGGGTCAGTAAGCTTAGTATTTCGTCGGATCCGTTGCCGAAAAGCAGTTGGTCCGGCTTGATTTTAAGTTTCGCGGCCAGGGCTTCCCTTAAATAATAACAATTACCGTCGGGGTAAATATGCATTTTATCGGCGTTTTCCTGCATCGCTTTAACCGCCAGAGGCGAAGGACCCAGGGCGTTTTCATTAGAAGCCAGCTTGATAACACCGCTTAAACCAAGCTCCCTCTCCACTTCTTCCACCGGTTTACCGGGCACATAGGGCTTGATCAGATCCAGGCAGGAACGCATTTCGGGTAGGGACATCAACCGTACCTCCGTCTTTGTAAAGGATTATTTCATTATAACTGATAGTCAGCGCCCGGCAAACAAGCGCCGGTACAAATTTTTTTATGCTCCAGCGCTTGCGTTATCAAAAACAGTCTGCTATAATGCGACAATAAGTCAATAGCTAAAGGCTTTGAAGGGGAACAAACTTAACCGACCAGGCAAGAGAGGGGCTTCACCGGCTGGAAGAGCCCCACAAGGTAAAGATATAAGCCACCCCGGAGCTGCTGTGCCGAATGAAGTACAGGTTCATAAGCACTAGCCGGTCTTACAGATCGTTAAACTTTTCAAGAGGCCCCAAAAGGGGCAATTGGAGTGGTACCGCGGGAAACTAGCCCGTCTCTGTTAAGAGGCGGGCTAAATTTATATCAAAACCAGGAGCATCAATAAAAGAGTAGTCTGCACAGGGAGGCAATCAGAGTGAATATTAATTGGCAGGATTTCTTTGCTCGAAGGACAGAACGAGTTACAGGGTCACAGATCAGACAGTTTTTTGCTCTCACCGAAAGGCCGGAGATAATCTCTTTTGCCGGTGGTTTTCCCGACAACGAGTTTTTCCCTCGCGAAGATTTGGCCAGGACGATGGCTTCACTGGTTAAAGAAGATGCCCGCCAGGCCCTGCAGTATGGTCCGACCGAAGGGATCTACGAGCTGCGGGTTTTTCTATCCGGCAAGATGCGCCAGGCCGGGGCCAGCTGTGAAATTGGAAACCTGATCATTACCAACGGCTCGCAGCAGGGAATCGACCTGTTAAGCCGGGTGCTGGTCAACCCCGGTGATCCGGTGCTGGTTGAAGAACCGGCTTATATCGGGGGCATGGGAGCGATAAAAAGCTACGGCGGCGTTACTTACGGCATCAAAATGGACGAAGAAGGTCCGCGGCCGGAATCGATGGTTAAGACTTTGGAAAATTTAATCGAAAAAAAGCTTAAACCAAAATTCTTTTACACAGTGCCTAATTTTCAAAACCCGACCGGGACGACAACCAGCCTCGAGCGCCGGATTAAAATATTAGAAATTGCTTCCAGTTACGATCTGCTGGTGGTAGAAGACGACCCCTACGGGGAGTTGGCCTACGACGGTACTGTTCCCCCGGGTTACTACACCCTCGATTGCAACCAGCGAGTAGTTTTCCTTGGTTCATACTCAAAAGTGCTGATTCCCGGGATCCGCATCGGCTGGATGGCCGGCGCCGAAGCGCTGTTGGAAAAAGTTATCTTAATCAAGCAAACAACCGATCTATGCTCCAGTTCAATTGGCCAAAGGCTCGCTTACCGGCTTTCGCATGACGGCTACGTAAACCGCCACGTTGAACGACTGTGCAATCTTTACCGGCAGAAAAGAAACGGCATGCTTGAGGCTATGCAGCAATATTTTCCGCCTTCAGTTAAATTCAGCAAACCCGGCGGCGGCTTTTTCACCTGGGTTACTTTTCCGGAAGGTTATCCGACCAGCAGAGAACTGCTTGATATGGCCCTTGAGCGCAAGGTTGCTTTTGTGCATGGCAAGGGCTTTTATAGCAATGGCGGGGGTTCGCACACTGCCAGGTTTTCTTTCAGCCAGCCGGGTCTTGACGATATAACGACAGGGATCAGAATTTTCGGCGAAATGCTGTGGGAAATAGAAAGTGAGATAAGTAAAGATCACTACGCTATCAGCCAATAGTTCTGTCACTAAACCAGGAAAACCGTTTACCGGTTGCAACAATGAAAGGATTAGCCTATGAGCGAAGTAATTATTATTGACAGCAGCAGCGCCAATATAAATTCAGTTTATAAAGCAGTTAAAGCCACCGGGCTTGGAGCGAAAGTCAGTGGTGACCCACATATAATTAGAACTGCGGAAGCATTGATTTTTCCGGGAGTGGGATCTTTCGGTCACGTGGCAGCACAGATCAGAAAAAAAGGGTTAAACGACCCGATCTGCGAAGCAATCGCCTCAGGCAAGCCTTTTTTAGGGATCTGCCTGGGGATGCAACTGCTGCTGGAGGGCAGTGAAGAAGCCGGGTTTGCTGACGAGACAGCAGCGGGCTTAAGTATTATCAGCGGTTTTTCAAAACGCTTCCCGGCTGGGCTGCCTGTACCTCACGTCGGATGGAACCTGGCCCGGCCGGTAATCAATTCGCCGCTATTTACCGGTCTTGAAGCGGGTGCCTATTTTTACTTTACCCACTCTTTTTACGCTGAACCAACGGATGATAAACATGTTGCCGCTAAGACTAGCTATGGCCTGGACTTTGTCTCGGCAATCCAGTCAAAAAACCTTTTCGGCGTTCAGTTTCACCCAGAAAAGAGCGGTCCGGCAGGCTTGCGCCTGATTAGCAATTTTGGTAAGATAGTAGCCGATCGACAGTAGTCAATAATTGCTTCAACGGGAGTTTTAGTAATGCTTGCAAAAAGAATTATTCCCTGTTTGGACGTGCGGGATGGCCGTGTTGTTAAAGGCACCCGCTTTATTAATCTTAGGGACGCCGGCGATCCGGTTGAGCGGGCCGGTTTTTACAGCAGTGAAGGAGCAGATGAGCTGGTTTTTCTTGATATTACCGCTTCTGTTGAAAAGCGGCGAGCTATTGTTGACGTGGTCAGTAAAACTGCCGATGCCGTTTTTATCCCCCTTACCGTAGGTGGGGGAATTGACTGCCCTGACTTTATGCAGGAGCTGCTACAGTCGGGCGCAGACAAGGTTTCGTTAAACACCGCCGCCTTGCATAACCCGCAGCTGATCGAAGTTGGAGCGGCACGCTTCGGCAGCCAGTGCATGGTGGTGGCTGTCGATGCAAAGCGGGTTAGCGGCACCGGAAAAGCGGGTTTCTCAGATAGCGGCTCGCGCTGGGAAGTTTACAGTCACGGAGGCCGCACCCCAACCGGCAAAGATGTTATCGACTGGGTTATTGAAGCTGAACAGCTGGGTGCAGGGGAAATTCTGCTCACCTCGATGGATGCAGACGGCACCCTTGACGGCTACGACTTAGACCTCCTGGCAGCAGTAACCGGAGCAGTGACCATTCCGGTGATCGCTTCCGGTGGCGCAGGGACCCTGGAACATCTTTACGAAGCGCTGACTAGAGGCGGGGCCCATGCAGTGCTGGCAGCTTCTATTCTACATTTCGGCACGTATAGCATTAAAGATATCAAAACGTACTTAACCGCAAGAGGCCTGCCGGTTAGACCAACTGACATCGAGCGTCATCTTGATCGGTGAGAGGAGCGGGATAGACATGAAAGAACTAGGTACTTACAGGGTAAAAAAAGGGATGGCCCAGATGCAAAAGGGCGGCGTAATCATGGACGTTACGACCGTAGAACAGGCCCGGATAGCTGAAAAGGCGGGCGCTGTTGCCGTGATGGCCTTGGAGCGGGTCCCGGCCGACATCAGGGCAGCCGGCGGCGTGGCTCGCATGGCCGATCCCGAAATTATTTTAAGAATAATGGATGCCGTAACGATCCCGGTCATGGCCAAGGTGCGCATCGGCCATTTTGCCGAAGCTCAGATTTTAGAAGAACTTGGAGTCGATTACATCGATGAAAGCGAAGTATTAACCCCGGCAGACGAACAATACCACATTAACAAGCATCTTTTTACAGTACCATTTGTCTGCGGGGCCAGAGATTTAGGCGAAGCGCTGCGCCGCGTCTCGGAAGGGGCAGCGATGATCCGTACCAAGGGTGAACCCGGAACAGGCAACGTGGTTGAAGCGGTCCGCCACATGCGTAAAGTAATGGACCAGGTTCGCCAGGTGCTCGGCAAGGCCGATGATGAGCTGGTTGTGATGGCCAAGGAGATGGGCGTATCTATTGAAATGTTAAAAGAAGTGCGCGAGGCAGGAAGGCTGCCGGTCGTAAATTTTGCCGCCGGGGGTATAGCCTCCCCCGCCGATGCTTCGCTGATGATGCAGCTTGGCTCTGACGGCATTTTTGTCGGCTCCGGCATCTTTAAGTCCGAAAAACCGGAATTGGTTGCCGAAGCAATTGTCCAGGCAACCCTGCATTATGAAGATCCAAAAGTCCTGGCCAAGGTCTCAAAAGGCTTGGGGGAAGCGATGCCCGGCCTTGAGATGTCCTCCCTCTCTGCAGCTGACCGGATGCAGGAGCGGGGTATTTAAGCAGATGAAGGTTGGTGTGCTGGCGGTCCAGGGCGCTGTATCGGAGCATTTGGGCCACCTTAAGCGGTGCGGGGTTGATGCCATTGCCGTAAAAGGAAAAGCGGCCCTGGATAAGGTCAGCGGCCTGATCATACCAGGCGGTGAAAGCACTACCATCGGCAAGCTGCTCGAGACCTTCGGTTTAGCT
>DBBD01000108.1 GCA_002292015.1 Firmicutes bacterium UBA993 | reverse complement strand
CGATCCGGATAGAGATCCGCCGGAATCTAAATAATTCTTATCGGCCCATTTCCCAGCAGTTCTTATAACCTGATCTATGTGTGGTGTCTGTAAATTGATCATCGTGGCAACCGCTTTGCTGTATAGAAGACCATAAGGAATATCTTCGGTTAGATAACGGCTATTAAAATCGGGTTTATAACCTTCTTTTTCTTTGATCACCGGTACTTTGAGACCCCTGTAACTGTGGTTTGTACAAAATGCACGGGCAAGAGAGCTTTTATCTTCGATATTAGCGCTGTATGAGTCGAAGAGCCATTGCCTGACCGGCATAACCTCGCCCAAATTTATGCTGTATTTTTGGGAAAACAACTCGGCAATATGCGTTATTTCTGCGCTTAATGCCTCCAGCAGATCAGCAATCTCTTCAGTAACCCCCTGGTAAAAAAGGGGGATCTCTTCTTTAGACCAAATTTCGTTGTCATAGTTTTTTAGCAGACCATACATAATACCGGGGTGTATAACCTGGCCGATATTGCCGAGAGATACGGCAAGACTGCCTTTCATCGGGGTAAAGTTTACCTTTAAAGCCCTTGAAAGCCAGGCACTGATTTCCGGCGCAGCATCAGCCGGCACTGCTGCAAGGCCAACCTGTTTTTTTAAGCCAAGCACTTTAACTTTGCGGCCCGGTTCTACCGTGCGGCAGGCCCAGGGAAGCGTTTGGCCGCAAAAAATAGTTTGTTTAGCAGATTTGAGGTTGAGGTGGTAATCTGCCTGCAGTTCAAAACCGCTGCGGGAAGGAATGGCTCCAATCACAACTTTATCAGCAAGATAGGGCGATAAAGCCCCGAGAGTAGGACCGTGAGCAAATGCAGGCAATACCAATAAAATCAAATCGGCTTCGGCCGCTATTTGCGGATCTGTCGTGATCAAATCAGCCTTACCGTTAACAGGGATTCGACCATCCTCAACCAGGTTAATGCCGCCGTTGGTAAGTCCCGCTCTAAAAAGGGCCGCTTCTTCTGAAAAAGGTGTGTATAGTGTAACTGCTACTCCGTAATCTTTCAGAAGAGGCAAAACCACGTGGGCGGCATTGCCGCCTCCGCAAATAGTCACTTTCTTAATAGTATCGAACATTTGCCCCTCACTTGTATTGTCAGGTTACTACCAGTAGGCACGATTGTCAAGCGTATTTTCGTGAAATTCAATTCGAAACCAGCATTTTCTGACGAACATAGATGCTAAAAACCGTTATAATCGTTGGTCGATATAAAGATGACACATCACCAATCGTCCTGTTTCTGCTTCGCGAAGTTCAGGGAGATTTGTACGGCAAATGTCCCCGATTTTTTCCGGGCAACGCGGGTGGAAGGGGCAGCCTGAGGGCACATAGATGGGGCTTGGAACACTCCCCTCAAGAATAATTCTTTCCCGCCTGGCTGCTTTATCAACAATTGGTATTGCCGATAGAAGCGCTCGTGAATAAGGATGCAGGGGATAGTCAAAAAACTCCAGTGTCGGAGACACTTCGACTATTTTACCCAGGTACATAACGGCAATTCTGGTACTGACATAATAAATTACACTCAAATCATGAGTAATAAAAAGGTAAGTCAGGTTAAATTCCTGTTGCAGATCTTCCAGGAGGTTAATTATCTGGGCCTGAACAGACACGTCAAGCGATGAAACCGGTTCATCACAAACAATGAATGCCGGATTCATTGCCAAGGCACGAGCAACACCGATTCGCTGGCGCTGTCCCCCACTGAACTGATGAGGGTAGTTGTTAATGTGATACTCCGATAATCCTACCTTCTTCAGTAATGAAAAGATCATTTCCTCGCGTTTAATAGGATCCCGAATTCCCTTTTGCACCAGGGGAACGGTCATTATATCCCTGACTGTTTTGCGTGGATTAAGGGAAGAATAGGGGTTTTGAAAAATTATCTGCGCTTGCTGCCTGAATTTAAGTAACTCATCTTTGCTAAATTTGAGAATATTTTCACCGCGTAATGATACTTCGCCGGCAGTGGGAGGAAAAATGTTCAGAATCGAACGGCCAAGCGTTGACTTACCACAGCCACTTTCCCCGACTAACCCCAAAGTTTCTCCTTCTTCAATGGCCAGGTTTACACCGTCTACAGCCCTGACCAACAGGTCTTTTTGGCGGGCAAGCAGCTTGGAGAGAATAGAGCGCCTGATTTTAAAATATTTCTTTAACCCTGATACTTGTAGGAGCGGCTGTCTATTTGTCATTGCTTGCCCCTCCATGACTATGATTACTATAATGGATACAACGAACCGTGCGCTTTTCTCCGATATGGTACATTTGCTGAGGCTGGCTACATTCCTCCACCGCAAAGTCACAACGCGGCAGGAACCGACAGCCTGGAGGTAAATTTAATAGGCTGGGAACGGTGCCACGAATTGGTTTTAACCTGGGTCTATCCGGAACAATGTGTGGAATAGAATTTAGCAAACCCTTGGTATAGGGGTGACACGGTTCTTCTATGACTTCATCGGTCGTACCCTGTTCGATAATTTGGCCGGCATACATCACTGCAATACGATGACAAAATTCTGCCGCAACGCCAAGATCATGAGTAACCAATATGATAGCCATGCCGTGCCGACGGTTAATGTTTTCCATTACGCTCAGAATTTGCGCTTGTATTGTTACATCAAGCGCTGTTGTCGGTTCATCTGCCAAGAGAATTTTTGGCTCACAGGACAGCGCAATAGCAATTACAGCCCGCTGCTGCATTCCACCGCTAAACTGGTGAGGATATTCAAAGTAGCGTTCCATCGGCGAAGAAATGCCCACTTCCTCCATCAACTCAATCACCCGCGCTTTTTCTGCGCCAATGCGGCGAAGGCCGGCACTGCGAGATCCACGAAAATAATTATGAATAAGCAATGATTCACGAATCTGTTCCCCTACTTTAAAAACCGGGTTTAATGAAGTCATCGGATCCTGAAAGATCATTGCCAGATCTTTACCGCGTAAGCGGGTCATCTCCCGACGGCTTTTTTTGAGCAGATCTTCTCCTTGATACAATATTTCACCGCCAACGATTTCACCGGGAGTGGGAACCAGGCGCATTAACGATAGTAGTGTCATGCTTTTGCCGCAACCTGACTCTCCAACCAACCCCATGATTTCGCCCTGGTCGAGTTTGAAGTTTAT
>DBBD01000027.1:4810-10156 GCA_002292015.1 Firmicutes bacterium UBA993 | reverse complement strand
CAACTGCTTGACGCGATCCGGTTAAGTAGTCTGTTTGACCGGCGATTCGCTAACATGGTATGATTTCTGCGGCATATAAGCAGATCAAAGCCCTGTTTTAAAGGGTTAAAGGAGGTTTTAAAGTGAGGCGCAGCAAGGCAGCGGCTGAAACTATGGTTGAAGGTTTTGGCCTTAACTGCATCTCAGATGCAGCAGTGGAACGCATCCACGATGCCACGTTGGAAGTATTAAAGCATACCGGTATTAAAGTTTATAGTGATGATGCCCTCGAGATCTATCACGGTGGTGGCTGTGCGGTTGATAAAGCCAATCAGACGGTCTACTTTCCGGCTTACGTGGTTGAGAGCTGCATTCGCTCCGCTCCCCCCGGTTTCGTGATGGCGGCCCGCAATCCTCAGCACGATTACGTAATGGGCGGCCGGCGAGTCGGTTTCTGTAATTTCAGTTGTGGGGTGCAGGTAGCCGACTTAGAAGATGGCTCAATCCGCGAATCAACTAAGAAGGATACGGAAGACGTTTCAAAGCTGGTTGACTATCTCGATCAGTATGATATTCTTGACTGCCCAGTTGTGCCGCGCGATGTGAACCAGGCCATCTTCCCGCTGCACAACTTCGAGGCGATGATCTCTAACACCTCAAAACATTGCAGCACAGCACCCTTTAGCTTCAGGTTGGCAGAGCTGATTATCGAGATGGCCTCGGTGGTTGTCGGAGGCAAAGATAAACTGCGTGCCCGGCCGATAATCTCAGCTGACGTTTGTCCGCAAAGTCCGCTGTCGCTGGCTCGCGAAACCTGTGAAACAATCATTGCCTATGCCCGGCAGGAGATCCCGGTTAACGTGCTATCTATGGCCCTGGCTGGCGGTACCAGCCCCGTTACTTTGGCAGGCACCCTGGTGACCCATAACGCCGAAGTGTTGGCCGGTATCTGCCTGAGCCAGCTGACCAACCCGGGCACTCCGAACATTTACGGCAGTTCGACGACGATGATGGAAATGCGTCGTGGAACCGCTACCGTTGGCTGCCCCGAAATGGCTATGCTAGGCGCTTGCGTGGCCACTTTGGCTAAGAGTTACCGTATACCCAGCTTCTTAGCTGGTTCATAGACTGACAGCAAGTTGGGCGATCTTCAAGCCGGTCAGGAAAGAACTCTGACTCTCATGGCTGCAGCGTTGGCAGGTGCCAACATGATCTACGGCCTTGGGATGGTGGAGTTGGGAATGACCATGGACTATGGCTTGTTGGTTGCCGATAACGAGTTTGTCCGTATGATTAGACGTATGCTTGACGGAGTTTCGGTAAACGATGAATCCCTGGCGGTTGATGTGATCAGGGAGGTGGGCATTGGTGGTGAATTTGTCACCCATCAGCACACCTTTGATCACTTTAAACAAAACCAGTCACAAAGCCGGCTGATCGACCGTAACACTCGCGGGGTCTGGAATGAAGCCGGTGGCAAAGATATGCATACCCGCTGTAACGAGTATGCCAGGGAGATCCTGGCAACCCACCAGCCGGAGCCGCTACCCAATTCGGTGGCAACCACCCTGCGCGAGATAGTCAGCGAGGCGGAGAAAGAGTTTTCCTAAACCAAAACGACAATGAGATGATTTATATCAGAATCAGCAGTAAAAGGGGGGCCGCAAAGCCCCCTTTAGTTAGTGATAAAGCGCAGTTAATAGCCGTAGGCCATGTATCCGGCCATCGTCTATCCGGTTACCAACACTGATCGCGGATCGCGGCTTTCCCGCACATGTTTCTCTTAGTGAGCAGACCCAAAAAACCGGTGCAACAATTACGACAATGTGCGAATCAGTCAAAGCACTTGATCATGGGGCAAGAGTTGTTTCTTTTATCGAAAAGGCACCTCGTCATATTTGCGCGGAGTTTTCAAAGTTGTTTACAGCTCAACTTAGCTGCTGCGAGATTAATTAAATCGTGAATATTCCGGTGATATAACTGAGATACGCCAGGTATGCCACCAGAAATAAAAGGCCTTCCCAACGTTCGAGCCGCCGCCCTTTACCGGTAAACAGGATTATAAAAAGAAGCAGACTGGTTGAAACATTAACCAGCAAATCAAAATTAGCATTGTCGCCAAGCGGTATCGGTGTAAGCAGGGCTGATGCCCCTAAAATAAAAAATATATTAAAAATGTTGGAGCCCACAATATTGCCTATGGCCAGATCGAAGTTGTTTTTTCTGGCGGCGATTGCCGAAGTTGCTAATTCGGGCAGAGATGTGCCCGCTGAAACTATGGTTAAGGCAATTATTCTTTCCGCAACGCCGAAACTCTCGGCCAGCCTGACAGCATAAATGACTATTATTCTGCCACCGGTAAACAGTAAAGCAAAGCCCAGGATCAACAGCAAAATTGCTGTTATTACCCTATAATCCTTTACGGAAACCTCGTCTGAAAATGAGCCGCGAAGCATCATCTTCACGTTATAACCCAAGAATATTGCGAAGAACAAGATTAACATCAGACCGTCAATTCTTGATAAGACAGAGTACGCAGCATCATCAATCAGCACATCGTTAGCCAGGAACAGCAGTGCCGTCGCAGCAAGCAGGCTAAGGGGTATCTCTATCCATACCGTATTTGACTTAACCGATAAGGGAACAATTGTCGCACAGATGCCTAAAATTACCAGGGTGTTGAAAATATTGCTGCCAACGACATTGCCTAAAGCAAGCTCGGTATTTCCAGCTAAGGAGGAAAGGACGTTAACAATTAGCTCCGGCGAAGAAGTGCCGAATGCAATGATTGTGAGTCCGATAACAATATTGGGGATATTCAGTCTTCTGGCCAGCGAAGAAGCGCTATCAACCAGCAAAGTTGCTCCGTAGAGCAAGGGGACGAACCCTAACAGCAGAAAAAATAAATCCACCGCAAGTACCTCCAAAACAAAATTTCAAGGGGACGGGGTTGTTTATTGTCAAGGGGACGGGGTTATTGACAACATTTTCAGGCTCTTACAACAACGTCCTTTTTGAGCCCGGTCAGCCCGGATATTTGCCTCTCCGATATTCCTTTCTGTTTCAACTTGCTTAAACAATAGTCCAAGGTGTGTTGATCTATCTTGCGCCACTTATCCGCACTGTCCGATCTGCAAGGTCTTTCAATATGCAATATGGGAAATGCCGCTTTAGTGTTTTTTGCGGGCTTTCCTTGGTAGTTATAATACTCCCGGGGGAAAGTATATGCTGCTGTTATGATGTTGTCAATAATTCTGTCCCTTTGACAGTTTATGCAACAGTTGAGTTGTCGGCAACCCCGTCCCCTTGACATTATAATTTAAACGGGGCAAGAAAAGATATTCCTTGCCCCTTCTGCGTCTCTCAGTCCGCTGTAGTCTTATTCGTCATCATGCTCGTTAGATCTCTTCGATCCCCCGCGGTTGTTATTTTTGTCATCTCTGTCAACTTTATCAACTTTATCATATTCATATTCATAATTGTCGTAATCGACGTAAAGAGAATCGTCGTATTTGTTCTCAGCAGGCTTGGTCCCGGCCGGCATATCCTCGTCCTGCATGTCCGCGGCCGGCACGTTCTCCTGCTTAAGGATCTTGCCAGTGGCTGCGTCGATATAGATCTCTACGCCACTCCCGTCCGGCTTGAGAATTAGTAGCTCCCACGTTGCGATCCCACGCTCAAAACCGCTTGAAACTTCGACCACCGTTCCGTCGGGGACAGCACCGAGCGCTATGGTGCTCGCCTGCTGAGCGTTGACGGCGGAGCCAGAAACATTGGCCTCAGCCGGCATGTCCTCGTCCGGCAAATCCTCGTCCGTCACGCCCTCCTGCTTAAGGATCTCGAAAGTTTCTAAAGAAGGATCAGCGGCGATAGCTTGCCGAACCAGCTCTAGTGCCGCCGCATCTGCAATACCGTATTCTTTGAGATCAATAAAGGCTGATATGATTGTGCTGACTTCTTCCA
Source organism: Firmicutes bacterium UBA993 (assembly GCA_002292015.1). GTDB lineage: Bacteria > Bacillota > Dethiobacteria > DTU022 > DTU022 > UBA993. The sequence goes on along the minus strand of DBBD01000027.1, from coordinate 6,214 downwards.
GGCTGTGGTCAGCAGCTACCGCCATTCTGAGCGCTTCCAGAGCCACCTCAATGGAAATCCCCTCTTCGTGCATATCGATCAGATCCGAGGTTAAAGTAGAGAACTCCTCGGTGAAGATGTTCTGATCAATATTTTGGCCCAATTGAAACATTTTTATCGCGTCAGTAAAGGCTATCCCGACCTCCTGCATATCTACAAAGTCCGAAGCTATCTCATAAATGTTCGTGGCGTTGGAGGTTATGGCTGACGCCTGGTTAATAACTTCCAGCGCATCGGCCTCACTCAGGCCGGCAGCTCTCAAATCCATGTAAGCTTCAAAAATATTGTAGTGCTGTCCGCTAATCCCAGCTGAATCCATGATGCTTATCAAAGTGGTTATTGTTTCGGCAACAGCCCCATGTGCGACTAGGACTACGTAATCGGACGGCCATAATCCGGCTTTTCGCGCGGCGTTATACAGAGCAGGATCCAGGATAACAGTTTCAACTCTACCGGCAAGCTGCAGCAGATCCGGGTGATTTTCGACTAGCTGCTCTAACCGTTCAGAAACAACAGTCATCTCCTCCAAGGGGATGCCTTCTGCCGGGTGCACTGCGAGCAGCACGACATCTTCCGGGTTTAAAAAGCCGGCTTCTTTAAGATGCCCTGCGATCTGCGTCAGCGCCTGGTCAAGGCTCATGCCGATAAAATCCATCCCTGCAAAAAGTTCCTGCGCCGCCCCTTCCTTAAATTCGACACCGGTGATCATGCTTTCGGAGTCGACGGACAATACCAAACCCGGGTTTACCTCCAGCGTGATGTGAGCAAAGGCGGCGGGAGGGGAACCAAAAAGCGGTAAAGCAGCCACAAGCAATAACAACAAAGCAAAAACGGGGATAATCAACTTAAGTCTTTTCGATAACACTGTCATCACCTCTTCATAATGAATTTTTCGTTCATCCTTTACAATGAAGTAAGAAGAAAAAGGTTGCAAAAGAATTTTTACTGTAACAAGCGTAAGAGTTTGCAGTAAGGACAAGAAGTCCGGTAAAAATATGTAAAGATTAGCTGGTAAGCCTGGTTGGCGCACCTGTTCGCGTTTGTTGCTCATCGTTTATCCATTGTTTTTTTGAAGGATGAGTCATGCGGCGTGGCATTCCAATTTCGACGCGCCGCTCTCTGAGTAAACAGTATAATCGCGTGGTATTATAAATTCTGATTGTGATATTTAAGGTTTTTCGCCATCACCTGCAGCCCCGGACTCTTATTCTTCTTCATAGTTACCATTTTCATCCGGCTTTCCCGGCCTGGCCCGGTCATCGCTGTTTATTGCTTCTTCCGTTCCATCATCTCGATTGTTTTCGAATCCAGCACCCTCATCTTTTTCCAAAGCATCCTGTTTGTCTTCGACTTCGACTTCGACTT
>DBBD01000027.1:0-4488 GCA_002292015.1 Firmicutes bacterium UBA993 | reverse complement strand
TTCGACTTCGACTTCGACTTCATCAACTTTTTCAGGGTCACCACCGTTATTGTCGTCATCTCGGTCTTCAGCTTGGTCAAACCGGCCGGTAATTATGGCTTGGTATAACTGATTAATTGCCCAAGCCGGGTTTTTACCTTCTTCCAGATTTTCCTGCAGAGTTGACAGCGCTTTTTCCAGCAGCTCGGCCCCTGCTCCTGCAGCCAACAGCGCTTTAACTATCTGCAGTGCTTCTTTTTCAGATCCTCCTGCCTCCAGCATTACAGCCACCAACTCCGCTAGGTCCGGAAAGCGTTCAGCAAATATTTCTTCTTCTATCCCGTATTCTTCGCCCGCCAGGAACAGCTCCGAAAGTATTTCGGAGGAGACGTTGTAGTCGAGCAGCTGGAGATATTGTGAAGGTCTGAGCCCCGCCTGCTCAGCAGCCAGATACGTTGCAGATTCCATAGTAAACTGCTTGACTGTGATCTTAAGATTCAGATCGTTCAGCCGCCTGCTAACGGCCGTGTGCGCTTTTTCCAGGGCGGGGGCCAGTTGATCCTTCTGTATAGCGTCAGCTGCTGGGTAGATGAGCAAAAACATCTTACGGTCAGGTGTAAGCAGGCCATGGTCGTGTAATCTGTCTATAATTAGTGTAACGGCCTGCGGCAAGTTATTGTGAAGAAGGTCACTATTCCAGATGATCTCGTATGCCTCAGGGTCCAAAGCTTCAACGCCGGCAACTCGGCCGCTGCTATCGACGGTCAGCCTGACCGCCGGGTTTATCTCCAGCACCAGATGGGCGTAAATCTGCGGCGCTGGAGCAAACATCAGCCATGCTGCCAGCATTAACATAACCGCAACCGGCACCGCAAAAGCTGTTCGGGGGCGCAACCCCAAAAACCGTCTGCTGATCGGAACATTCGCAACAGGCTGTTTGGACAAACGGGCCTGGCTAAGCAAGGCGCTCTTTAGTTTTTGTTTAAAAAGCGGCATTTGTACCGAGGGCAAATTAACTTTCTCCAGATCTAATGCCGGTGGTTGCCTCTCTTCAGTATATTTATCCATGTACCCACTCTCCTACCCTTTATATTGCCGATAAACCTAAAAAGTTGCACTTTGCTCGTGTCGCAAATAATTATTTTTAAGCTTCTTAAGCCCGCGGTGCAGCAGCGACTTTACGGTGCCTTCAGGCTTTTTTAGGATCTGACTGATCTCAAGCAATTGTTTGCCGGCAAAAAACCGTAAAGCTACTACCTCCCGGTACTTAGGCGGCAACAGATCGATCTGCTTTAGGACAGCCAGGAATTCCTGCTGTTTAAGAAGCTCTTCCTGAGCGGCCAGCGCTTCCTGCTCCACATCATCCCCCGCCACAGGATCAAAACCTTTCTCTCTTAAAGCATCCAGCGATACTGTTTTAGAACCCTTTTTTCTGAACCAGGCAGCGATTTCGTTAGTGGCTATCCTGAACAGCCAAGCCGAAAAAGGTATATTCCGCCATTGAAATTTGTTGATATTTTTCAGCGCTTGGAGGAAAATCTCCGCGGTTATATCCTGCGCGTTTTGAACGTTGCCCGTTCTGCGCAAAACATAGTTTAAAATGGCATCAAAATATTGCTCATAAAGTTTACCGAAGGCTTCAGGATCGCGCTTTGCTTGTTCTACCAGCTCTTTTTCCTTTTCCAGGTCTGCAGCCTTGTAGTTCAAAAATGCCATCTCCCCAGTCCTAAGTGCTGCCGGTATTTTGCTGATCCGGCGTCGCTAAAGTCGCCAGATCGTTGCCGGTATTACGGTTATTGCATATCTGGCTGAACGCTCATTCTCCTATAAGTTGACAGCGGAGTCTGTAAAGTGATAAATAAACGCGCCAGCCTGTTCTCAGAAACCTATAGTCACGGTAAACCTGGCCCGCATTCTCAGAGCCATATAAAAGCCGAGGTACAGCGGAGCCGGCTTCCAGCCGGCTTACGCCCCGGCGAGTTGGCGGAGCCACACAGGGTTTTCTTGTTCCTGTTAATTCTTAAATAGCACCTCTATGCTGTCCTTAGAGTAGATTTCATTTTTACTTATATCTTCTACGGTAATCTGCTGTCTGTCAATATACTCAATTCGAAAACATTAGCCTATGCCTTCAGGTTGTGCGATAGAGTCTCTTGCTAGCGAGTTCGCCGATTTTATTCCGTTCGGGAATATCCAGTGTAAAGCGTGCCGCCAGATCGGTCCAATTGACGGTTCCATCGTAACCGGTTACAAGAATTATCCCTTTAGCACAATATTTTCTTGAACTGCGGCAGGCAATATGACATATATGTCGAACTGTTTATAATTAGTTGAAGATCGCAAATTTGCTCAAAAGTATTTGTGAACTTCTGAATATTCGGTTATACATCACACTATATTTTTAGGAGGCATCAGCAAATGAAGGATTGGATTTATGAAAAGCCTGATAATTTGGTGGAATGGTGGTTTGAAAGCGAAAAGAAGTTTAAAGACAATGTGTTATTTTGGGTTCATAATGGGCAGGGTGGGCTAGATCCGATTAAGTATGGTGAGATTGGGCAGCGTATCAACAATGCCAGGGGCGGTCTGGCGATGCTTGGCGTCGACGTGGGCGATGCTGTCGGAATAATTGCTCCGAACCGGCCCGAATGGGCCGTGTTGGCCTATGCCACCTACGGGCGTAATGCTCGCTATGTACCCATGTATGAAAAAGAGCTGACCCAGACCTGGAAATATATTATTAAAGATAGTGCCGTAAAGTTTCTGATGGTCTCAACCCCAGAAATCTACGAACAGGTTAAAAGCTTTATAGACGAGATTGAAACTTTGGAGAACATATATATTATTGATGCAGAAGGCGATAACAGCATGGCTGCTTTGGAACTGGCTGGTAAGACGAACCCAGCTGATCCCGTTATCCCCGGTTTTGACGATGTGGCAGTGTTAATATATACCTCGGGTACTACTGCCGAACCGAAGGGGGTTTTGCTTACACACGGCAACTTAACCTATTGCTCAAGAGCCGGCTACCGGCTATATCCTGAACTCGTTGAAACTCAGGTTGGCATATCAATGCTGCCATGGGCTCACTCTTACGCTCTTAGTGCTGAATTAAACAACTACATCCAGTTTGGCGGCTCGCTTGGTTTTATGCGTGATGTGACTACCCTTGCTGACGATTTAAAGATAGTTAAACCGACATACCTGATATCAGTGCCTCGTGTTTTTAATAAAATCTATGATGGTATCCAGCTTAAAATGAGTGATGCCGGCGGAATGAAGAAAAAACTTTTTGATGCCGCCTGTGTCGCGGCGAAAGAAAAACGCGAGCTGGCTGATCAAGGTCGTTCCTCCGGGTTGGTTAACTTTAAACATAAACTGCTTGACAAAATAGTGTTTTCCAAGGTTCGCGCAGCGATGGGCGGTAGAGTTACCGGTGCTCTTACCGCCAGCGCCGCTATGAATAAAGAGATTGCCGAATTTTTTTACGATATTGGTATTCCAACCTACGATTGTTACGGTCTGACAGAAACGGCGCCGGCCGTTACCATGAACAGCCCCGCCGATTGGCGCATCGGCAGTGTAGGTAAGGTGCTCAAAGGGCAGAAAGTAGTTATTAACAAGAGCGTAGCTGAAGAGGGTGCCGATGACGGTGAAATTATTGTATACGGACCCAATTTGATGAAAGGCTACCATAACAAGCCGGATGATACAGCGGTGGTTATAATGCCTGATGGAGGTTTTCGTACAGGCGACCGGGGCCGCTTTGATGACGACGGTTTCCTTTGGATAACCGGTCGTATCAAGGAGCAGTATAAGCTTTCCAACGGTAAATATGTTTTCCCAGCGATGATTGAAGAGGAGACTAAGCTCATGCCGCTGGTGGCCAATGCCATGGTCTATGGTGATGGCAAGCCCTATAATGTTTGCCTCATTCTGCCTGATTTCGAGGTTGCCTCCCGTTGGGCTGCCAAAGAGGGTGTCTCTATCGATCCGGATGAACTGCTTGGAAGTGAAAAATTTAAAACCATGATGAGCACTGAAATCAAAGCCCATCTGCGAAAAAATTTCGGTGGATATGAAATTCCGGAGAAATTTCTCTTTATACGCGAAGATTTTACCGTAGAAAATAAGATGCTGACCCAGACCATGAAGTTAAAACGGCGCAATGTTATTGACAATTACGCCGACGATATCGAAAAGTTGTACGGCTAAATGCGTGTATGACCCCCGATGCGCTATTTAAACATTCTTTACAGCGCATTGGGGGTTATTTAGTTTGAGGGAATTGTCAAGGCGACCGTAGACTGTGTGAGAATTCACCCCGCTGATTTTTACTTACTCTAGATAAATTACAAATAATCTGTTAGTGTTTGTGTGCATCTCTATGTAACAAACCATCGATTATCACGCAGTTTACCGTTCCTCTGATACTAGAGATATGTCAGCTTGAAATACTTAAAAACCAGCCTCATCAGAGGTAAATCAGAGAACCCCTCCACCATTTCA
>DBBD01000048.1 GCA_002292015.1 Firmicutes bacterium UBA993 | reverse complement strand
AGTTATAATTTTCGGTAGTAAACAGTGAATATTAATTTTCATGCTGGCTGCTACACAAAAATAACTGGCGCACTTACAGTAAGAAGGAGTTAACTTCATTATGCAGCTGATATTGTTACTGGTTTTTACTCCTCTTTTGCTTTCCCCTCTTCTGTTTGTTACCAATGCCAAGATGCGTCAGTATTTTCCTATAATAACTGCAGCTATACTTCTTTATGCTTCATATATCATTCTATTGCCTGGTGAGTTCACAAGTTTTGCAGTGTTTGCATCGTTTTTTCAATCCAATGATGGTGTAGCGCTTATTAGCTTCTCCATGCATCCTTATAGCCGGATCGCAGCCTTTGGGTTCACCTTTGTTGGAGCGCTGGGTATATTGTATGGGATTAAGGTTGTGAAACCTGTTGAACAGCTGGTATCCTTTACAGCTATTGCAAGTGCAGTTGGCATTGCTTTTTCTGACAATTTCATTAGCTTTCTTTTTTTCTGGGAATTGCTGACATTTACGACTTCTATGCTCATCTTTTTAAAAGGCACAAAAGAGGCTATACACGCTGCTTACAGAGTTTTCTTTCTTCAGCTGGCCGGTGGTTTTTCGATTACGATCGGAATTATTCTTAATTATTATGCGACAGGCAGTTTTGCCGTTCAGATTCCAGAGGCGGGTTTGTTGTATTTTTTGCTCGGTATAGGAGTAAAGGCAGCATTTTTGCTGGTGCATTTCTGGGTCCCCTGGGGTTATCCGGAAGCTGCGTTTCCGTCAAGTGTTCTTTTAGCCGCGCTTTGCACAAAGGTTGGCGTTTATGCAGTTGCCCGTGTCTTGCCATCAGGAGATTTTATCGCCCTGATGGGTGCTGGTATGGCGATAGTCGCGGTCGGCTTTGCTATAGTACAAAGTGATTTGCGGCGCTTACTGTCATTTAGTATCATCAGCAAGGTTGGCTTTATGATAGCCGGCATTGGCCTGGGATCGGCATATGGCGTAGACGGCGGCTTATTACACCTATTAAATCATATGATTTACAAAGCTCTTTTATTCATGAGTGCCGGGGCAGTAATCTATTCGACCGGTACTGAAAATATTCTCGAATTGCATCACCCTCACGCCGGTAACCAAGGACCAAACCTTTGGAGGGTAATGCCGCTGGCTACCATAGGCGCTCTTGTCGGTGCTCTGGCTATTTCTGGGACTCCCCTTTTCAACGGTTATGTTAGTAAGTATCTTTTAAAAAAAGCTGCTCAGGGAATTGATCCCATAGAAACCATGCTTCTGGTGGCTGGTGTTGGGACAGCGCTGTCATTTGCGAAATTCGTTTACTTTGGGTTCATTGATGCAAAGATAAAAACTTTTCGTCGGCCAACGCTGTCGATGAATATAGCGATAACCCTCTCGGCAGTCAGCTGCGTCTTGTTGGGTGTTTGGCCTGATATGATAAAACCAATTCTTCCTTATTCATCATCGCTGCAGGTTTATTCTCTTAGTGGAGCATGGGCGGCGCTCAAAGTAATCCTGATCGGAATTTTTATCTTTATCGTAGTTGCCCGGCACATTGAAAAAATTAATTTTTCACCACGGTTGAGTGCTGATTATCTCGTCTATACGCCGCTGACCAGGTGGAGCTTGTTTGCTTTTTCCTCGGTTGGCAGGCTTTTTGATACTCTAGCCAACCAATTGATTGTCAGCTCTCCGAGTATGTTGATCATTATATCAAGAAGTTTCAATCGATTTGACAGAGTGGTATCCGTTGACTACGGCAGACGGATTGCTTCTACGACTATGATCTTGTTTGATCATATATATCAAGCTTGGCTGGTAGTGATTAATACTGCTTTTCGGCGGCTAAAAAGGCTTCTTGAAGGATTATTTTTTATTATCTTTAAGTTAGACTACAAAACTCTTGGTGATCGACGCTTTCGAACGATTAATATTTCCAATATAGATTTTGACCTATTTATCGTCTTGATTGTGATTGGAACCATTTTGGCTGCCAGTTTGCTGTTTTTTTCAACTAACCGGTAATATTTCCCTGTGGAGGAGGCGATAATTTTGGATTTGGCTTACCCCCAGCCGCTAATTGCGGTAATAGTGCCGGTTATTGGTGCCTTAATAATTCGCTTGCTTGATGAAGATAAGGCTTTTGCCCGTCACTTGGTAGCGCTAGTCTCAACAGCTGTTGTCTTCATCGCAGTTGCTTCCATGCTTCCGGTAGTTTTGGCCGGTAATTACATAACCTTAAAGCTGTTCCATCTTATTGAAGGCATGGAAGTGTATCTAAGGGCGGACTCCCTCGGCCTGGTTTTCGGGCTTGTATCTGCGACCCTGTGGATCTTTGCCACAATCTACTCCATCGGTTATATGGCGCACGAACATGATCAACGTAGCTATTTTGTTTTTTTCGTCATCTCTTGCAGCGCTACCATGGGTGTAGCCTTTGCCGGCAACCTATTTACGCTTTATATATTTTATGAGTTTCTGGCAATCTGCACCTATCCACTGGTTGTCCACGCCGGTACAGCGGAATCGGTAAGGGCAGGGATCAAGTATATCAGTTATAGCCTGGCCGGGGGTGCCCTGATTCTTCTCTCAATATTTTTGATTTACGATCTAGTCGGCACTTTAAATTTTTCTGCCGGAGGGATTCTTGGAACCGTTTTTGCCGATCACGGCACTCGCCTAACGGTAATTTTCGCTTTGCTTATAGCTGGTTTCGGTACCAAAGCAGCAATTATGCCTCTGCACTCTTGGTTGCCGGGGGCGATGGTTGCCCCTACTCCGGTTAGCGCATTGCTGCATGCGGTAGCAATTGTCAAGGCCGGGGTATTTGGTATATCTAGGGTCTTTTACTCAATCTACGGGGTAGATGTGCTCAGCGGTCTCAATGTAACCCATATCCTAGCCGTAATTATTTGCTTTACCATTATTGTCGGTTCGCTGATGGCAATAAAGCAGACTGTTTTGAAGCTCAGGCTGGCTTATTCGACTATTGGCCAACTAGGTTATATCACCCTCGGAATCCTGATGCTCCACCCGGTCGGCGCACTTGGCGGTTTGATTCATATTATAAACCACGCTATATTGAAAATTATCCTCTTTTTCTGCGCCGGGATGATTATCACCGTGACCGGCTACAAGAATCTGAACCAGCTAAATGGGGTTGGTAGGCAGATGCCCTTAACCATGCTTGCTTTTGCTATCGGATCCCTGGGGTTGATGGGTGTAACCCCGATAGCCGGCTATATCAGTAAGTATTACCTGCTGGTAGGCGGCCTGGAGTCGGGTATGCCTGTATATTCTTATGTTATTATGGGCAGCACCCTGCTCAATGCCATCTATTACCTGCCCATTATTCTAAATGCCTTTTTCAAAGAAGGCGAATTTAAAAAGAAACCCGGCTATGAAGCTCCTCTAAGCATGCTTATACCAACCCTGGTTTTGGCCGTATTTAGCATATTGCTGGGATTGTTTGCCAATTATACAACCGTTCCTTTTATTGAAGCTGTAATCAGAAACGCTTTTTAGCCTGACAGGGAGGGAATCCTGGATGCCACAAAACGATCAAATTATATCTATAATTCCCATCATGATAGTTTTAATCCCGATGCTGGGCGCCGCTGGTGCGGCGCTTGCCGATCGCTACCGCCCAAACTGGCGAAACTATGTGGTTATTGCTGCGACAGCGATTCCCTTTTTTATCGCTGCGATGGTCACTCCTTCGGTAATTGCCGGGGCACGCTATTACCTCTTCCTGGATATACTTCCTCCGGCCGGCATGGAATTCAGGATTGACCTTTTGTCACTATTTATGATTCTCCTTTTTGTAGCTTTAAGTACTGTGCTCGCTATCTATTCATTAGGCTACTACCGGGACAGGGAAGATGGGAGGAACTTCTTTTACTTTTACCTCCTGGCCATTGGTGGTTCTTACGGTGTTGCTTTGAGCGGTAACATGATGACTTTCTTTCTTTTTTTTGAGTTTATGTCGCTGATGTTTTTTCCACTTGTCTCCTATAAGTCAACCCCGGAGGCACAAGCTGCCGGGCTTAAGTTTTTATTTATGACAATCATTTCCGGTATTGCCCTGTTCTGGGCCATTGTAGTAACCTATAACGCTGCCGGTACGGTATCATTTGGGCATGGGGGACTAATTAATGAGGGCACTCCTGTGCTGCTGGTTGCTTTTTGCGGTTTCCTAATCAGCTTCGGGATTAAGTCGGCTATGTTACCCCTTCATTTTTGGATGCCTGATGCCTATGCTTTTGCCCCGACTCCGGCCGCAGCGCTTTCTTCGGCTATAATGCTGAAAACCGGTGTGCTGGGACTTATTCGGGTTTTTTATGATCTTTTTAGTCCTACAATGCTCCAGGAAATAGGTTGGAACAATATCCTTCTTGCTTTTTCCCTGGTCAGCATTGTTTATGGCTCAATTTGCGCCTTTGCCCAGAATGATTTGAACCGCCGGCTGGCTTATTCAGGAATTGCCCAGGTCGGTTATATGCTTCTGGGCATTGCCCTGTTAACCGAGCAGGCCCTGGTAGGGAGTATTTATCACATTATGGCCCATGCTTTTATGAAAGGTTGCATGTTCATGTGCTCCGGGATAATTTTTGTTAACACGGGCAAAACTAAGATCAGTGAAATGAAAGGCATCGGGTTGCAGATGCCGGTTACCATGCTAGCCTTTACGATTGCTGCTGTCAGCGCTGTAGGAGTCCCTCCCCTTAATGTTTTTGTTAGCAAGTGGCATTTAGGGTTGGGCGCTTACGAAGCGGAAATGCCGGCGATCATCTTGCTGCTTTTGTTAAGCAGTTTACTTAATGCTTCCTACTATTTTCCCATACCCATTAATGCTTTTTTCGGTTGCCGGGAACTTCAGAATATCGAGAGGCAGAGGTTGCGTCTGCAGCCGCTACGCATAGTTCCAGTTATTTTGTTTGCTTCTGCTGCCTTTGTTTTTACCCTTGCTCCGGTTAACTGGCCTCTGAGCCTGGCCCGGGCAGTAGCCCAAATCTACTTTTAGCGTGGTCAGATAGATAACAATCGAACACGATGACAGAAATTATTTGGGTATTTTAAAATAGTATTAGTCATATGTCCCGCGGAGGTGCGTGGAAATGAGTCAGGAAGTTACTCAAACTTTTTTACCGGCCGTTATTATTTTTGTCCCGATTGTATCCGGGTTAATCCTTTTCTTTTTTTCTGGCCGGCTTTATCCATACAAGGAATATATCTGTATTGGAGTAACCGGGTTATTCTTTATTCTGGTTCTGAGTATGTACCCGGCGATCAGGGAGGGCAAAATACTTTTCGGCATATTTCAATATTTTTCATTTCCACTTTCAATTTCATTTAAAGTAGATCAGCTAACTTTTTTCCTAGGGGCATTCTTCTCTTTACTCTGGTTTATGGCGGCCTGTTACTCTTTAGGGTATATGTCTCATGAGCATAAGAAAGAG
>DBBD01000122.1 GCA_002292015.1 Firmicutes bacterium UBA993 | reverse complement strand
CGTCGGTTAAATATGCTATAATTGTTGATAGATTATTATGCGTTTGCATTTCGAAGTATAGTATAGACGGGAAATGATGCCATGCAAGCTCAAAACCATATAAAAGGCACTGGACAAGAAACGGGATTAGGTACGGTTTACCTTGCGGGAGGATGCTTCTGGGGGATAGAGAAGCTAATGAAATCGATCCCGGGCGTTATAAGCGCGACAAGCGGATACGCCAATGGAGAAGCGGATACAAAACCCAGCTATGAATCCGTATGCACGGGAAGAACCGGACACAGGGAAACGGTGAGGGTCATATACGACCCGCAAAGGGTCAGCCTTGATGCAATTCTCTTCGCTTTTTTCAGCGTTATTGATTCTACGCAAAAAAACAGGCAGGGAAATGACATCGGCACACAATATCAAACGGGCATATATTATTCAGATGAACCTTCAAGACTTACCATAGAGCGCATCGCTGATGTAGAAAAAGAGCGATGTGTCGAGTTTAATGTTGAGATTGCACCGCTGAAGTGCTTTTTTGAAGCCGAAGAATACCATCAGAACTATCTTGGGAAGAATCCTTCGGGATATTGCCATATTTCACCGCAAAAGATCGATATGATAAGCCGCATGATGTTTGATCCGGGCGATTACAAACGTCCGGCAAAAGAAACAGTAAAAGATATGCTTACAGTTATGCAGTTTGATGTGACCCGGCATTCCGCTACCGAACCCCCCTTTAGGAACGAGTACTGGAATAATGCTGAGCGTGGTATCTATGTGGATATAGTATCGGGAGAACCTCTTTTTACATCCGATGACAAGTACCACAGCAGCTGTGGCTGGCCAAGTTTCGCGTCCGGTATTGATGAAAACGCTTTTTCATATCGTGAGGACAATTCACACTTTTTAACGCGCACCGAAGTGCGAAGCCGGGCGGGCAACTCTCATTTGGGACATATTTTCCAAAATGATCCCGAATCCCCAAGCGGCGTGCGATATTGCATAAACAGCGCTGCGTTGCGGTTTGTGCCTTATGAAAAAATGGATGCTGAAGGCTACGGTGATTTTAAAAAATTTTTCAAAGGTGCATGACAATTTTGATGCCCGTGAACCAACGCTTGAAAAGTCTAATGGTACTCTGGGAGCAGACTTGGGGAATGATGAAATGATCTGCGGAAGTGGCAGACTCAAGCCAGGGGATCGTGTCCAACTCTTTGGTGGATTCGATATGATCCCTCAATGGCTTTGTGGCAAGAATGAGTATACCGGCACTCTGGTTCGGTTCACGCCGGGACAGCACCAAGAACCCGCTGCAGTCATCAAGCTTGATGCTCCCATTACCGTTGATGGAGTGACCGGAATCATTGTCATTCTTGAGCTCAGGTATGTCGGGGCCACGTGGAAGGACAGTGAAACAGTCCACATCGAGCTCTGTGACTTTGACCCGGAGATGAAGCCGTGGAAGGATCGGAAGCAGGGAGTGTGGGTTGAGTCACATGCGTCGTACGAGATTCTAATAACTGAGGGGTCAGGTCTTGAAATATAAGGTTTTATGCAATCCTGCAAGCAGTATTGAAACAGGATGCATATAGCTGTTCACATGTGATTATCACTATAATTTATGCGTAAAGAGTAAATTTTGCTATCAACAAAAAAAGTGGCAGCCTTCCCCATTTTGAGAGAAAACCGCCTAGTATTAGTGAGTCATCGAACTACCCTATAAATCCTCTCTCCTTTCGGGAGAGGGCTAGGATGAGAAGGGATTTAGTCCCTCTGTTGTCGCCACCCGTGGTGTGTTAGTCTTTATGCTTACTCGTTAACGATTCTTTCTTGCTGTTGCCAGCGTGACCAGGTTGGTGAATCAAGGTTTTGACCGCGATTAACGGCAGCTCCGCCAACGGCAGCCAATTTGGGCCGAAAACTTTGTTGGGCTGCCCGGAAGCCGGTTGCAATAACAGTGACCCTGACCTGGTCCTTAAAGTTGTCATCAATAACTGAGCCGAAGATGATGTTTGCTTCGGGGTCAGCATAGCTGGAAACGATATTTGCCGCCTCCTCAACTTCATAAAGGCTGATATCAGATCCACCGGTGATATTAATCAGCACCCCTTTAGCTCCCTCAATCGATACTTCCAGCAGGGGGCTGCTAGTCGCCGCCTTTGCTGCCTCGACAGCACGGTTTTCACCACTGCCCTGACCAACCCCCATCAGGGCGGGCCCCGTTTCTGCCATGATCGTCCGCACATCGGCAAAATCGAGATTGATCAAGCCGGGAACAGCAATCAGATCGGAAATCCCTTGCACACCCTGGCGCAAAACATCGTCGGCTACTCGAAAAGCTTCAAGTAATGGAGTTTTCTTTTCAACAATTTGCAGCAGCCGGTCATTTGGGATAGTAATCAATGTATCAACTTTCTCTTTCAGAACAGCCATCCCTTCATCAGCTTGCTGCTTGCGTTTGCTACCTTCAAAAGAAAAAGGCTTGGTCACTACTCCCACGGTAAGAGCACCCAGCCTGCGGGCGATCTCAGCCACCACCGGGGCAGCCCCAGTGCCGGTGCCGCCACCCATTCCAGCTGTGACAAAGACCATATCGGCACCTTTAATCATTGCCTCAATAGCATCCCGGCTTTCTTCAGCAGCCTTGCGCCCGATTTCCGGGTTGGCTCCGGCACCGAGCCCCTTAGTCAGCTGTTCGCCGATCTGGATTTTGTTTGCGGCATTAGCCAGGTAAAGAGCTTGGGCATCGGTGTTGACGGCGCAAAAATCAACTCCTTTTAATCCGGCCGCTATCATCCGATTGACGGCATTGCTGCCACCACCACCTATTCCAACAACCTTGATAGAAGCAAACGGTTCCATCTCAATATCAAACTCGATCATTTAAAGCACCTCCCCAAAATGGTCTGCTTTTATTCAACCAGATCGGTCATCCAGTCTTTCAACCGCTGCCAGAGGCCCGGTCCCTGCCGCCTGGCCGTTTTGCCTTTTTGGGCACCGAACATCCGGGGTTGGTTGCACTGAGCGTAGTATAAAAGGCCAATCACTGTCGAGTAAATAGGGTTCTGAACACCGATCACATCAAAGTTGGCCAGCCGAACCTGGTTACTCTCAAAATACAGGCGGGCTACTTCGACGATCCCTTTCATCGCAGAAACCCCGCCGCGCAAAACAACCCCGGCCGGCGGCAAATAAGGCCAGCCTAGTTTAACCATCTCTTCCCTGGTGATTTGTAAAATCTCCTGGACCCTCGGCTCGATAAATCCAGTGAGCTCCCTTTCCGACACCAGCCTGAGCTCATTGCTGCCAACTGTCTTAATCTCGATCTTCGGTTCGCTTTCTCTATTAGTGAGTAATGCCGAACCATGTAACCGTTTTAATTCTTCCGCTTTAAAATGGTTGATCCGCAAACCGGCTGCCAGATCACTTGTGATGTGATCACCGCCAAGTGGCACTACTACCATTTTCTGCAGTTTTCCGTGCTGAAAAAGGGATACTTCAGTCGTTCCCGCTCCGATATCAACCAGAAACACGCCTAGATCTTTTTCATCAGGCGAAAGAGAAATCTCCGAATTTGCCAGCGCCTGCAGAATCAAACCCCTGATATTAATCCCCGCCTTATTCACGCATCGCAACAGATTGTGTAGAGATGTAATCAGGCTGGTCACTACCAGGGCATCAACTTCCAATCTGACTCCGAGCATCCCGAGCGGATCCCTGATTCCATCAAACCCGTCGACGATGAATTCCCGGGGAATCACATCAACTATTTCACGATCCATAGTCAGGGCTACGACTCTTGCCGCCTGCATTACCCTTTCAATATCTTCTTCTCTGATCTCCCGGTCTTCGCTGCTGACTGCCACAACTCCGCGGTTGTTGATCAGCTCAATATTTAAACCTTTCAGACCAACGTACGCCGAATCGATCTTCAAACCGGCCATCCGTTCTGCTTCTTCTACCGCAGTGGCAATCGCATCTACTGTTTTATCAAGATCGACGATAACCCCTTTGCGGACACCTTCGGAAGGGCTCAGGCCTAAACCAATTATGTTAACAGTGCCGTCCGGACGGGGCTCACCAAGCCCAACTCTAACCTCAGCCGTACCAACATCGATTCCTACCAAGTAGTTTCGCTTGCTCACAACAAACCCCCCTTACCCTTCCAATCGTGGATGCAATTGCGGTGATTACTAAACCGTGCTGCACATCTCTACACCTTCCTTATTTTTATGCTTATGGCTCCACCTCCCCTTTACTAATTACCGCATTTCCGGCCACAGCCAAGCGACTGCCGGAACGCACATCCAGTATTAGGTGGCCACCTTTCTGCAGGTACGGCAAGCTTCCTTCGACCAGCAGCAGTTTCTGTTCCATTGAAGAACTATCACCCAACCAGATTTCAACCTGATTGTCGGTATGCACAACAAGGTTATAATTACTGCTTAAGTCGATCTTCCGTATAACCACAAACTCCATTTTTTCCCAGACCGCAAAAAATTTCTGCAGCAGCTCTGCCCGGTCTGAGCAACCAAGCGGTAGACCTGGCACACCAATACTACCATCGAGTCCGGTAATAAGCGGGTATACCGGGTCCTGTTGCTCCGCAGAAAAATTAAAACATATTAAATATTTATCGATCATCCAATAGCCGTCTGCCGTCATCACCACAGCCACCGGAACCCTTTCTGTGACATTAATCTCTACCGACCCAGGCAAACTACGTGATACTTCCACCGCTTCTAACTGTGGGTATCTGCTCAGAATCTGCTCCACTGCTCTTTTTTCACGCAGCATAAAGATGTTACGTGAACCGTCGACGCCGGAAGCCTTTATTATTTCTGCAACCGGGATTAAGTTTGTTCCGGTAACCCGGATCTCGGTTATCGTGAAATATGATTCACCTTTGATTGCCAATACAAAAAATCCGGCCAGAATAGTTAGCCTAAACAGGGTCCGCAAGACTCTTTTCCAGGCGGGTGTTTTCCTATTTACAGTCGACAGGTAATAGCTATTTCCGGCTATTTTCACCCGACAGACTCCTCTCCAACGATTTTTACCTCCGGCTTCAGTTCAATGTCGAATTGCTCTTTTACCAACTCCTGAACCTTTTTGATCAGGTTCAAAACATCTGCCGCTGTAGCCTTGCCGGAGTTTACAATAAAGTTAGCATGTTGCGTTGATACTTCGGCTCCCCCGATACGCATTCCCTTAGCCCCAGCCTGCTCAATAATCCGGCCGGCAGGTTGTTCGGCGAGATTTCTGAAAACTGATCCGGCGCTTGGCAAATTGGGATGGCGGCGGCGGCGCTCAGTTAGAAAATTGTTGATCAGTCTTTTTGATTCCATCTGATCACCCCAAGCTAACTCAAGCTCAACTTCGTAAACCACGCCTTTACCAATCAGATTGCTGGTGCGATACCCAAACTCAAGCTCACCGCGCCTCTTTTCAACAAGCTTGCCCTCTGAATCAACCAACCTGACCAAGCTGATTTTGTCACCGATATAACCTCCGAAGGCTCCGGCATTCATAATCACCGCACCACCGAGCGACCCTGGTATACCCACCGTAAACTCCAACCCGCTGAGCGATTCTTCAGCCGCAGTAAAAGCCAGGAGAGTCATCGGAGTGCCGGCCCCTACTACCAGTTTTTCCCCCGCGGGTTTAATGTATGAGAAGGAAGTTCCGATATTGATTACTATGCCCCGAATCCCTCCATCCAAAACCAGCAGGTTTGTTCCGTTGCCGATAACAAAGTAGGGAATCCTGGTTTCGCTGCAGGCACTCAAAACTGCAACTAGTTCAACTAATCCGACAGGGCAGACATAATAATCTGCCGGACCGCCTACCTGCCACGAAGTGTGATTGGCCATCAGCTCGTTGACCCTGACACCGTTTGCCAGCCTATGGCGAAGCATTTCTATGATACTCATGAGGCAACCCCCTGCAGGACATGGTAGAGCCTTTCCGCAGCATCGGTTACACCAAGCGCTTTACTTTTTTTCTGCATACTAATTCTTTGGACTGGGTTTTTTAATAATTGATTAATCTCATGTTCAAGCCTCTTCCAGTTAAAATCTTTTTCTTCAATCAAAACTGCTGCTCCCACATCAGTAAGCACCCTGGCATTATAATACTGGTGATTATTTACCACGTTGGGCGACGGAATGAGAATCGCCGGTAAACCAATGGCGGTAAGTTCCGCTAAAGTAGTCGCCCCACTGCGGGCAACCACCAGATCTGCGGCAGCCAGGGCCTCGGGCATCTGGTTCAAATAGGGGTATATTTTAGCCTGCTCCGGCAGTGGGTCAAGTTTGCCGCTGATCTCCTGATAGTAAATGTCTCCGGTGATAAAGACAATTGTTAGCTCCTCCGGCAGGATCGCCTCCTTAAGGTAATCGGCAACTACTTCGTTCAGCCGCAAAGCGCCTCTGCTGCCGCCGTAAATCAAAACTATTACTCGGTGCTGGTCGAGATTTAGCGCTAAGCAACCCACTTCGCGACTTAAGCTTACGACTTCCGTTGATCGGGGATTACCGGTATGCACAACCTGGCTGAGGCGGGAAAGTTTTTTTGCCGTCTCAGCAAAGGATATACAAACCCTGTTGACAAAAGGGGCAAACATGCGGTTTACCAAACCGGGAAGGGCATTTTGTTCATGCAAAACCACCGGCACTCTTTTTAAAAGCGCGGCAATGACCAGAGGTGCTGCAACAAAACCGCCAGTGCCAAGCACCACATCCGGTTTAAAATCTTCCATTACTTTGCCCGCCTTTCTTATGCCACTGTAAAGTCTGCTAATGACCTGGCCCAACTGCCTGAAGTTGCGTTGAAAACCTTTGGCTGGTATGTTGACCAGCTTAAAACCGGAAGCAGGAACAATTTTCTGCTCCAGCCCGGCTTCGCTGCCAACAAAAAGAATCTCGCTTTCTGCGCTAATCGATAGTATATACCGGGCCAAAGCCAAGCCAGGATAGATATGACCTCCTGTTCCGCCCCCGCCGATCAGCAATTTCATCAGGCTGCCCTTCCTTTCAGAGCAAGATCTTCCCTGGTGTACCGCGATATACTTAGCAAGATTCCGATTGAGATCAGTGTAAAGAAAACAGAACTGCCTCCAGCGCTGATTAGCGGCAGATTAATCCCGGTAACCGGCATCGAAGCAGTTACCACGGCAATATTAATCAATACCTGCAAACCAAAAATAAAAGTAAGGCCGGCGGCCAACAAACTACTAAAAAGATCCGGAGCTTTGATGGCAATCTGGTAACCACGCCAAATAATCAGCAGGTAAAACAGCAAAATCGACATAGCGCCGATGAACCCCAGCTCCTCGCCGATTACGGCAAAAATAAAGTCGTTGTGCGGCTCCGGTAGATAGAATAGTTTCTGTCTACCTTGTCCGAGACCACTTCCGAATATATAGCCGGAGCCCAGGGCGTAAAGGGATTGTATAATCTGGTAACCGGAGCCCGTCGGATCAGCCCATGGATCAAAAAAGGTAAAAAGCCGCTGCATCCGGTAATCTTCGTGTAGCGTAACCCAGGCCACCAAGGGAATTGAGATCAAGGAGAGGCAGGCTGCCCTGGCCAGTGGTACTCCGGCACAAAAAACAACCAGGATTGCCCCCGCAAGCACGACCAGGCCAGTACTCAAATCAGGTTGGAACTGGATCAACAAAAACGCAATAAAGGCAATAAGCAAGGGTAAGATCGTAGCAGTCCAGGTATGCCTGATGTTAAGGCTGCGGCTGCTCATATAGGCTGCGGTAAAAATAACAAGGGCCAGCTTGCTGAATTCCGAAGGCTGCAAAATAGCAGGTCCCAGGGCCAGCCAACGTTGCGCCTCAGTACCTAAAGAGGTTCCGAGCGGTGAGAAAACCAACACTAGCAGCACAAAGTTCAGGAGAAGGATCAGCAGTGAAAAACGCTTCAACACCAAATAGTTGATTCTGGAAATAATCGCCAGCCCAAGCAGACCAATGGCTATCCAGAGAGCCTGCCGCTTTAAAAAATAGTAAGAATCACCCATCCTTTCAGCGGCTACTATATAACTGGCACTAAAAACCATGATCAGGCCGATTGCTAACAGCAAAACAGTTGTTAACAGCAAAACATTATCAGTTTTAGGCCTTTCTTGTCTGGATATCATGGTTTTGCACCCCGCTAGCTAAATCCTTCGTCACCAATTGATCAACCATACCCTTAAACTTTCTGCCCCGCTCTTCGTAATCTGTAAACATATCCCAACTGGCACAGGCCGGAGATAACATGACCACATCCCCGTTCTTCGCCTCAGCCGCAGCCAAGCGCACTGCCTCCTGCAGGCCGGGAACAAATCGGAAATTTTTAAAACCGGCCTGGCCGGCTGCTGCTGCCATTTTTTCCTTTGTCTCACCGAACAAGATCAATAGGCACACCTTGCGCTTCAGTACTTCCGCCAGCCCGGTAAAATCAGCTCCTTTTTCTTTGCCACCGGCAATAAGGATGATATTTCTACCAGGAAAAGAACTTATCGCTTTGATCGTTGCGTCTGGGTTGGTCCCCTTGGAATCATTGATATAATCAACACCGTTAACAGATTTGACCAACTCCAGCCGGTGCTCGATAGCTTTAAAAGAACGTAGGACAGAGCCAATCGCTTCAGGATCTGCGCCGGCAGCCCAGGCTGCGGTTGCTCCGGCCAGGGCATTTTCAAGATTATGCTCCCCGGGCAGGACAACTTCCCGGACGGGGCAAATTCTGATTGGTTCCTGAGGGTTATTGTAAAGTGTAATCCACTCCTGATCGATGCCACAACCTATCGGTAACGGCCTGCGGCCAAACCAGATTACTGTAGCCCGGCATTTACCGGCCAACCCTGCTATCGCCTGGTCATCAGCATTTAGAATTGCATAGTCTTCGGCATATTGGTTCTCGAAAATGCGGGCTTTGGCCTGAAAGTAACGTTCCAGGCTGCCATGGTAGTCAAGATGGTCTTCTGTAAAGTTCAAATAAAGGGCGACAAAAGGCCTGAAATTAAGGATATTTTCCAACTGGAAACTGCTCAGCTCGGCAACGATCATGCCCTGAGCACTAAATTTACCGGCCAGGGCGCTTAAGGGTTCACCGATATTACCGGCAGCTACCACCGGATCGAAGCGGGCTGCCTTCAGCATCTCTGTTACCAGGGCTGTAGTGGTTGTTTTACCGTTAGTACCGGTAATTCCGACCAGCGGGGTGCGGATAAAGTGGTAAGCCAGCTCGATCTCTGAGATAACCGGTACTCCAAGCTGTTCAGCTTTTTTTAAGATCTCAAGCGTTGGCGGCACTCCCGGGCTTTTAACGATCAGAGCCAATGCAAGTGTTACTAACTCCGGCGGATTTTCTCCGGTGACCGTTACTATTAGAGGGTAGCGCCTTAACCTGGCCAGTGCTTCCTGCAGCTCGTCCGGCTTTTTATGATCTACTACCGTTATTTTAGACACTCCACAACCAGACAGCAGCTCAGCGGCAGCTATTCCGCTTCTGCCCATACCAACTACCAAAACCTCTTTACCCCTAATCCGATCGATCAAAATTTTCCTCCATGAAAAAGTGGTTGCTACTATTCCTGCCGGGTTAAAGCGCCGCACTCATTAAATTGTACTGCCAAATGCCGGTCAGGGCAAAAATAAAACCAGCTAACCAGAACATAGTTGCCACCCGCCATTCAGACCAGCCTTTTAACTCAAAGTGATGATGCAGGGGACTCATTAAAAATACCCGCTTACCCGTTAACTGAAAAGAAGCCACCTGCATGGTTACCGACAGCGCCTCCAAAACGAAAACAGCACCGATGATCAATAAGTAGAGTTCTGCGGCAGTTATGACCGCGATTGCTGCGAGGATCCCACCGAGGGCAAGCGAACCGCTATCACCCATAAAAAGCCGCGCCGGATAACGGTTAAAAATTAAAAACCCGAGACAGGATCCGATCAGCGCCGCGCAGAAAACTGCAATTGAAGGGACTCCGGCCCGGTAGCCGATATAGGCAAAAGCGGCCAGGGCCAGCGCTGAAGTTCCGGCAGCCAAGCCATCTACTCCATCGGTCAGGTTAACACTGTTACTAAAACCGGTAATCAGGAACAGGACAAAAAGCGGATAGATAAAGCCAAGGTTTATAGTCAGGTTCAAAAACGGCAGTTGTACCGACGGATCATAAAGATCGGCCAGCGATAAAAGAAGCATAAAGACCGCGGCGATAACCAACATGCCGAACAATTTCGATCTCGCCTTCAAACCCAATGATTGCTTTCTGACGATCTTCAGATAATCATCAACAAATCCCAGCAGTCCACAACCGAGAATAACCGGCAGGGTAACTAGAAATGGTTTAGCCAGGCCGACTGTAAAGAGGGCAGCAACCAGCGCTGAAACAATGATCACCACACCACCCATGGTCGGGGTACCACTTTTGAGAGCATGACGGGCTGGGCCTTCTTCCCGGATCTGCTGGCCAAACTGCAGCTTTTTCACGTGCCTGATAAACACGGGATAGGCAATCACTGAAAACAAAAAAGCAAGCAGCAACGCGAACAGGATCTCCGCCAACATTACCCGCCAACTCCTTCCGGGTCGTTTCCAAGCAAAGCAGCAACAATCTTGTCCATACGCATCCCTCTCGAACCTTTTACCAATATATGCCATTTATAATCGAGGGGAAGCTTCGCAAGCCTCATCAAAGCTTCTTCCTGGCTTCTGCAAGCAAAAACAGTCATCCCGGCAACCATCGCTTCACGGGCTGCCACCTGCATCAACTCTCCTACCGCTATCAGGTAGGTAACTCCGGACTCTGCCAGATAGCGGCCTATCTCCTGATGTGCATCGTTTGCAGCAAAACCGAGCTCCAGCATATCACCGAGAACGGCCACACTATTCCTGCCGCCAAGCTCAAAGAGCACATCAATGGCCGCTTTGACCGAACTGGGGTTAGCATTATAACTATCGTCGATGACAATTAAGTCTTCAGCAGTACGGCAAACCCTGAGTCTGCCCGCTGAAGTTCGGCTTTTTTCGAGACCTTTTTGCATCTCCGGCAGGCTTAACCCCAGAATATAGCCGACGGTAAGAGCCGCCAGGGCATTGCTTACCGACTCCCGTCCAGGTAAGGGTGCTTTAAACCACCCTTCCGATTTATCTGGAAAACGCACCCGGAAAAAGCTGTTTTCTCCCCTTTGAGACAACTCTAAGCCTTTTATATCGCCCTGGTTAAAGCTGTAGTAGTATACTTTTCCCGGGTAGCGTTTCCCAATCTTTAGAAGGCGGGGATCATCGCCGTTCAAAACGGCTACCCCGCCTGAGCCGAGGTAATCAAGTAGCTCTCCTTTCGCCTTCTCAATCGCATCGATCGATCCTAGCAGTTCAATATGGGCTTCACCGATATTGGTGATCACCCCAATTGAGGGGTTGGCAATTTTGCATAGTGTGTCTATCTCACCAGGCGCACTCATACCCATCTCCAGCACCGCTACCTGGTGGCTGCCCTCCAATTTAAGCACAGTCAAGGGCAAGCCGATCTCGTTGTTCAGGTTGCCTTCTGTTTTTAATACGTTGAACCTCGATTCCAGAACTCCGGCAAGATAATCCTTGGTCGTGGTCTTGCCGCTGCTGCCAGTTATGCCGATTACAGTGAGTGAAAATTGTTTGCGATACCAAGCTGCGATCTGCTGCAACGCAGTGAGCGAATTGCCCACTTCAATCAGCAGTGCTCCCGCTCCCACCAGTGGTAGGTTTTCGGCCCCGTTTTCAACCAGCGATCCAGCAGCGCCACGGTTGAGAGCGTCGGCTATAAAAAGGTGACCATCGGTCTTCTCACCCCTGAAGGGAACAAACATTTCGCCCGGAGCAACCAGCCTCGAGTCGATCGCAAAACCAGTTACCTGCTGTTTAGAATTACCCTGCAGCAATTTACCCTGAGTTGCCTCGATAATTTCACTTGCCCTCAGGTTCATGGCTCTCTCCTTATCTTCAGTTCAAATCTTCTTTTATACTGGTTACCACTGTAGGCGTAACCTGCAGGTAATTAAGAGTATCTTCCATAATCCGTTTAAAGAGCGGGACACTGGTTGCTGAACCGAAACGCGGCCCCTTTGTAACCCCGTCGACGGAGACAAAAAGTACAATACGCGGCGCTTCCACCGGGGCAAATCCGACAAAAGAATAGATATAAGAATCGCTTCTATAGAGCTGGTCTTCGCCCAGTTTTTTCGCGGTGCCTGTTTTCCCGGCGACACGATAACCCTCGAGAGCCGCTGTTCTTCCTGTTCCTTCGAGAATTACTGTTTCCATGAGCTCAACCAGCTTTTCCGAAGTCCCGGCTGAGATTACCTGCCTGACTAACTCCGGTTCTCTTTTAAAAATCGTTTCGCCATCTCTGCTTCTAATCTCTTTGACCAGGTACGGTTTGTATAAATACCCACCGTTAATCATAGCCGCTACTGCCATTGCCTGCTGAATCGGGGTTACTGATATTCCCTGGCCGAAAGAGGTGGTAGCCAGCTCCAACGGACCGAGCGAAGAGGCGCCAAAAACAAGACCACTGCTTTCGCCTGGGTAATCGATACCGGTGGTTTTTCCAAAACCAAAAAAATCGATGTAACCGGACAGCTTTTGCGCCCCGATTTTTCTACTCAGAGTTACAAAGGCTGGATTGCAGGAAACGGCCAGCGCCTGCCGAAAAGTAATATTACCACATCCTCCGCGATCGGCTGTCCAGCAATTAATCCGCTGACTGTTGACCATAACAAAACCAGGACAGTAGAAGTGCTCTTCCGGATCGAGCAGCCCTTCTTCCAGGACGGCTGCAAGGGTGACCAGCTTTAGAGTTGAACCTGGCTCAAAAGAAGTGGTGAAGGGAGCCAGGGTCCAGCGCTCCGGATCAAAATCAGTAAAATAGTGAGGATTAAAGTCGGGCCGGGCTGCAGCTGCCAGCACTGCACCGCTGTAGGGATCTACAGCAATAGCCAGTACCTGCCTGGGCGCAGCTTCAGCCATCACCCGTTCCAGTTCTCTTTCTGCAATATGTTGAATTGATTCATCAATTGCCAGGTAAAGATTATAACTCTGCTTCGGTAGTGGATTGCCAAAATAATTACGGGAAAGCTGACGGCCCAGTGCATCAGCTGGAAAGTGTAATCTGCTCTCGCTGCCACTTAAATACTGTTCGTAGTAGAACTCCAAGCCAGACCACCCCTGGTCCATGCCGACGAAACCAAGCAGCTGAGAGGCAAGATTGCCACCCGGGTAATAGCGCTTCTCTTCATTAAAAAAAACTATGCCTGGCAAATTCATTTCTCGTACCGCCTCGGTTATTTCCGGATCTACCTTGCGCTTGATGTAAACTGCGCTGCGATCCAAGGTGACCAATTCAGCTATATCCCGTTCATTCATACTTAAAACAGGCGCAAGGGCACCGGCAACAACTTCAGGATCGGCTATCTTTTGCGGTATGGCAACCACCGTCTGCACTTCAGTGCTTCCGGCCAGCAAACGGCCATGCTGATCATAAATTGCTCCCCGACCTACCTGCACGACGATATTATGATTCCACTGTCTCCATGCCTGGTCATATAGTTCATCAGCCAGAACGATCTGGATCCAAGCCAACCTGCCAATCAGGTAAAGAGAAAATAACAGGGTCAGGACGAAAACGAACAGCATCCTTTTCCTCACCGTGTTGCGCCTGACTGCAAAACCCGGCAAGAAGCTCACTCTCCCACGCCGGTCGCAAAAACCCGACCGGCGGAAATAACCTTTATTTGCTTAAGTTCAGGCTCACCCATGCCTAGTTCTGTCCGGGCAATCTCTTCAATTACCACTATCGAGCTGTTTTTAGCCACCTTAAGTTCAAGCTGACTGACACTGTTTTTGACCACAGCAAGTTCTCTTTGTGCCCTGCTGAGCTGGTAATTAGCGATGACCAGCGATGAATACTGGGCAACAACTACCAGGCTAAGCATAAAACTGGCCAGAAAAAGCGCTATGGCCGTAACCTTTTTGACCCGTCTTTGCGGGTCTTGCTGATATGCCGGAAACCGGTACGGCCGGTTTTGCATACCCCGTGAGTGCTGAGGGACCAGTTGCCTTGCTGTTTGCATCCGTTACACCTACTCTCTATCCATCAGTCTACTGGTTTAAGTTTTTCAGCTACCCTGATCCGGGCACTGCGGGCCCGGGGGTTTTCTTCAATTTCGGTCGGTAAAGGCTTCAGCGCTTTGCCGGTTATAATTTTCAGCTTCCCTTTCTGTCCGCAAACACAGGGCAAATGCAGCGGACAGCTGCACCGCCCGGCATTTTCACGCAGGAAATTTTTAACCAGACGGTCCTCCAGGGAGTGGTAAGCAATAACTACGATCCTGCCCCCCGGCGACAACATTTTTAAAGACTGCGGCATGAAAGTTGATATGTTATCCAGCTCCCGGTTCACGGTCAACCGTAATGCCTGAAAAACTTTCCGCGAAGGGTGGCCGCCGTGCCGGCGGAAACGGGCCGGTATGGCCAATTTAACCAACTCAGCCAAAGCTTTGCTGTCATCGATCGGTTTACCCTGTTCTCTTTCCCGCACGATGAGAGCGGCAATTTTTTTCGACCAGCGCTCTTCACCGAAGCGGTAGAAGATCTCCGCAAGCTGCTCTTCGGGATAACAGTTGATAACCTCTCTGGCTGTCAAAGAGCTGCGGCGATCCATGCGCATATCCAGATCACCCTCCTGGTGATATGAGAAACCACGATTAGGATCCATCAGCTGCAAAGTTGAGGCGCCAAGATCAATCAAAATCCCTTCAACCGCAACAATTTTTAAGTTCGTTAAAACCTCTTCCAGGTTTGTATAGCTGTCATGAATTAGGATCACCCGGCTTCCAAAACGATTAAGCCTTTTCTCTGCCCGTGTGAGGGCTTCCCGATCCCAATCCAGACCAATCAGCCTGCCCCCTGGTGCGAGGCGATTAAGAATTGCCTCGGCGTGCCCTCCGTCACCTACAGTAGCATCAACATAAACCCCCGCGGAACACCATACCAAGTGCTCTGTAACTTCCTTCTCCATTACCGGCCGATGAAGCTCAACCATTACACTATACCGCCTTAGCGGCCATGGGCCACATCCAGGTTTTCCAGCATCGCAGAGAGAGTATCGCTTACATTTTCATAA
Organism: Firmicutes bacterium UBA993; assembly: GCA_002292015.1. GTDB lineage: Bacteria > Bacillota > Dethiobacteria > DTU022 > DTU022 > UBA993. The sequence goes on along the minus strand of DBBD01000122.1, from coordinate 32,067 downwards.
TACTTCTTCCAGGAATCTTCGTCCCAAATCTCAACGCGATCTCCAACACCCAGGATCATTACGTTTTTATCGATATTAGCATGCTCCCGCAAATACTGGGGGATTAATGTCCGGCCTTGCTTATCAAGCTCAACCTCCATCGCTCCGGAAAACATGATCCGGTTCAGAGCCCGTAGATCTTTTTTGGTCATCGGATTATTGATCAGTTTCTCTTCTGTGCGGCTCCATTCGTCTAACGGGTAAACGGCGACGCAAGGATCAATGCCGCGGGTTAAAACAAAACGCTCGCCCAGGCCTTCGCGCAACCGCGAGGGGATAATTACCCTACCCTTGCCATCCAGCACATGCTGGAATTCGCCGATAAACATATGTTCGCCCCCGTTTGAAGCGACCTCAACTACTTTTCACCACTTTACACCACTTTACTCCATTTTTCAACCCCTATTCCCCATTTTTCTGCAAAAAAGCAAAAAAAATATAAAAAATAGAGGAAATTGTATCTATTTTCCTCTTATATATTACACATATTACCACTATAAAATTAGCTGCCGGTTTCTAAAAAGCCCTGTTTATCGGTCTTTTCAGGCCCTGCAGTATCCACCAAGCCCGGATCGGAAAAATCAGCGTAAGTGTTCAAGAAACGCAGAGGCAATTGTAAAATAAATCAGCAATCCGGTAATATCTTTAAATGTCGTCACAAAGGGACCAGCTGTAATGGCCGGGTCAATCCTGACCAGGTTAAAGAACATGGGTATGACGGTACCGAGAACCGCAGCGACACAGATCGTAGAAAACATCGAAATGCCTACTACCAGGCCGAGGTAGGGGTTTCCCTGCCAAAGCAGAGTAATGACGGAAATCATCACTCCGCAGATTGCTCCCATTACTGCGCCTATTTTAATTTCCCTGAAGAAGTAAGACCGCTCCTCGCTTCTTTCAATTTCACCTGTAGCCAATCCGCGCACATAAATTGTCGATGACTGAGTCCCAACATTACCTCCCATGTCCATGATCATTGGTATAAATACAGCCAGCATCACGATTGCTTCCAGGGTATGCTCAAAAACCCCAATCACGCTGCCCGAGATCACTCCGCCGAGCATACTGATCAGCAGCCATGGCAGACGCATACGCACGATTTTAGTGACCGTGGCCCCGGTTAGTTCTACACCCTCAATTTCACCCGCTCCGGCAAAGCGGTAAATATCTTCCGTTGCTTCCTGTTCCAGGACGTCAATAATATCATCAACCGTAATAATGCCCAGCAGCCTTTGCCTGCCGTCAACTACAGGGACAGCTAGCAGGTCATACTTAGATACAATCCTGGCTACTTTTTCCTGGTCGAGATCTGCATTCACGCTGATCACATTACTGCGCATAACATCTTCTAGTAAAGTGCCATTTGCTGAAGCAATCAGATCCCGCAGCGACAAAACTCCGGTCAGCCGGCCTTCGTGATCTACAACATAAACATAATAAATTGTCTCCGCCTCAGGAGCGATTTCTCTTAACCTGGCAATCGCTTCTTCAACAAATATATCGGCCGGCAGGGAAATATACTCGGTGGTCATAATACCGCCGGCGCTCTCCTCCGGGTAACGGAGCAGATCACCCAGATCCAGCTGATCATCCTCATCGAACCGCTCAAGCATTATCTGGGCTTCAGCCGGTGAAAGTTCACCAATCAGGTCGGCAGCATCATCAGAAGGCATAGTACCGAGAATTACCCTTGCCCTCTCTTCGCTTAAGAGCCTCAAAATCTCGGCCTGTGTAAAGTCTTCCATTTCCTGAAAGATTAAAACTGCATCATTCTCCGGCAGCCGTTCCAGAACTTCGATCCGTTCTGATAGGCTTAAATCCTCAAATAAGTCAAGGAGGTCTCCGGGATGAGCACCGGATTTCAGCTCACGGTTGATGATTAAATAGACATTTTCGGCAGTCATCGCGATAACCTCCGGCCTAAAAACAGTCAGGTGCTAGCTGAGGCGGCTGATAAAAAACGAAGCAAAGGTAAAGTAAATCAATAACCCGGTGACGTCTTTGATCGTTGTCACAAATGGTCCGGCAGTGATAGCCGGATCAATATGCGCCATGTTTAACAGCAAGGGAACCAGGGTTCCAATCAGGGTAGCCACGCAAATGGTAGCAAGCATGGACAAACCGACAACAAAGCCGAGGTAGGGGTTGCCTTGCCAGAAAAAGGCAGTAAGCGATATAAGGCCGCCACAGATAATCCCCATCGAAAGACCGACGCGAATCTCACGGAAAAAATAGCTCCAGACATCAACCTTATTGATCTCGCCTGTCGCCAAACCACGGACAAATATGGTTGACGATTGGGTGCCTACATTACCACCCATGCCCATGATTACCGGAATAAAAACGGCAAGAACCACTATCGTTTCCAACGTGCTGCGGTAGACTCCAATCACGCTGCCTGATAGAATCCCGCCCAGCATGGCGATAATCAGCCAAGGCAGGCGCATTTTTACCACCTTGACCACCGGAGCATCGGTTAGGCCAATCCCCTCAACCTCGATTGCGCCGGCAAAGCGGTAAATATCTTCCGTTGCTTCCTGTTCCAGAACGTCAATAATATCATCAACCGTAACAATGCCGAGCAGGCGATCATCATCGTCAACAACCGGCACAGCGAGCAGGTCATATTTAGAGACAATGCGGGCGACTTCCTCCTGGTCTAAGGTGGCGTTAACACTGATCACATTACGCCGCATGATATTTTTTAGCAAAGTGCCGTCGTTGGCAGCAATCAGATCACGCAACGAAAGCACCCCGATCAGGCGCCCCTGTTCATCCACAACAAAAACATAGTAAATAGTCTCAGCCTCGGAAGCAATCTCCCTGAGGCGCTGAATCGCCTCTTCAACCGGGATGTCAGAAGGAAGCGCCAGATACTCGGTGGTCATTAAACCCCCGGCGCTGTCTTCTGGATATTTCAGTAAGTCACCGTAATCGGCCTGATCCTCATCACCGATCAGCTCAAGTATCTCCTGCGCTTCAGTTGGGGTAAGCTCACCGATCAGGTCAACTGCATCATCAGCAGGCATAGCGCTTAAAATAGCCTTTGCCCGATCATCGCTCAGCAACCTTAATATTTCAGCCTGCTCAAAATCCTCCATCTCTTGGAAAATAAGGGCGGCATCAGACTCGGACATACGCTGCATTAGCGCCGTTTTTTGCTCAACATTAAGTTCAGCCAAGAGATCGAGCAAATCGCCGGGGTGTGTCCCGGCTTTCAACTCCCGGCTAATTTGCAGGAAAATATGCTCTACCGACATCATACTCACCACCCGCTCTAATCCCTAGAAGGAAACTGAGGCGCTTTAATTGAGTGCAGGTAAAAAAGCACCAAAAAACCCCGCCATGCCGTGGGCCGTCGTTTTGAACTGTTCCCCGATAGGTGGGTACCCTCTCCGCTGCTTTGCAGGTCCTCTTTACAAAGGCTGCTGCGCTGCAGCAGAAGACCGGGTTCCCATAAATAAAGTGTTAGCTCAAAACTTTATCGGTTGTCACGAACACAGCAGGGCATGCTCGTCAAAAACTAACTATTTCCACAAAAATAATAACACATAAGCCTAAAAGGTGCAAGAAATAACTTACTCTTCTTCATCACCTTCATCGACTTTTAGCATAATCTTCAGTTCATTAAGCTGTTTTTCATCGACCACGGCTGGAGCGCCGGTCATTAGGCAGGCTGCTGCTGCAGTCTTCGGGAAAGGGATAACCTGTCTGATCGAATCGTCGCCAACCAGGAGTGCAACTATGCGGTCAAGGCCGAGAGCTAGTCCTCCGTGGGGCGGCGCGCCGAAGGAAAGCGCTTCCAGAAGAAAACCGAATTTATTATGGCTCTCTTCCTCAGAAAAACCGAGCAGTTTGAATATCCGGCCCTGGGTTTCCGGATCGTGAATCCTGGTGCTGCCGCCGCCAATCTCGACACCATCAAGGACCAGGTCGTAGGCCTGGGCTCGGACAGCAAGCGGATCGCTGTCTAAGAACACGAGATCTTCACCCCGCGGCGCCGTAAATGGGTGGTGATCGGAATCGAAACGTTTCTCTTCTTCGTTGTAATGAAAGAGCGGAAAATCGATTATCCACAGAAAATGGGGATCTTTTGCCAGGCCCTGTGGGGCCAGGTGGCGGCGCAGGTAGCCAAGAACCTGGCAGCAAATCTCCCAACGATCAGCTACAAAAAGCAAAACATCTCCGGGGACGGCCCCCATCGCCTCAGTGATCTCATCCATCACTTCGGCGGAGAAAAACTTAGCAATCGGTGAACGCCACCCTTTATCTTCAATAAAGGTCCAAGCCAGCCCCTTAGCCCCCAGCTGGCGGGACAGCAAGGTCAGGTCATCCAAATCCTTGCGGCTCAGGCTACTGCCGCCAGGGACGCACAGGCCTTTTACAGATCCACCATCACTTAATGCAGCATTGAATACTTTAAAATTGCTCCTTGCGGCTAACCGCTCGATATCAATCAGTTCCATCGCAAAACGCAGGTCCGGTTTATCGGAGCCGAAGCGATTCATCGCTTCCCGGTAGGGCATTCTTAAGAATGGCAATTTGAGATCGACTCCAAGGATCTCTTTCCACAGCAGTGCCATCAGACCTTCCAGGATCGCAAAAAGGTTTTCGCTGCCGAAAAATGAAGTCTCAATATCAATCTGGGTAAATTCCGGCTGGCGGTCGGCCCTTAAGTCTTCGTCACGGAAACAGCGCACAATCTGAAAATAGCGTTCAACCCCACCGACCATTAATAGCTGCTTAAATAACTGGGGCGACTGGGGCAGGGCGTAGAACGAACCGGGACGCACACGGCTGGGCACCAGAAAGTCCCTCGCCCCTTCGGGAGTGCTGCGGGTCAGCATCGGCGTTTCCACTTCCAGAAAGTCGTAGCTGTCCAGGTAGTCGCGAACCAGCTTAACCGCCCGGTGACGCAGTTTAAGGCGGTTAAACATCTCCGGGCGCCTTAAATCTAGATAGCGGTAGCGCAGGCGCAGGTTTTCGTCCACGGTTAGGTCATCTTCAATATAGAAAGGCGGGGTTTTGGAACGGTTCAAAACCTCCATTTTGGTAACGTGAACTTCAATCTCGCCGGTTGGCAGGGAAGGATTAATATTTTCCGCAGAACGACGGACCAAGTCCCCTTCTACGGCCACTACATATTCGGAACGCAGGCTTTCTGCGAGGGCAAACAGCTTCTCACCGTTTCGCTGATCGAATACGAGCTGTATTAAACCGCTGCGGTCGCGCAGGTCGATAAAGATGAGCCCCCCGTGGTCCCGGCGGCGCCCCACCCAGCCGGCCAGCTTCACTTTCAGGTTAATCTGATCAGTGGTCAGTGCACCGCAATGGTGAGTTTTAAGGTTCGTTTCACCTGATAAGAGTGGCAGTCGCACCGTGGGCGGAAAAGTACCGCTTTCGGTTGAACCCTTAGCCGGCGGTTTCCTATCCAGGTTGGACAACAGTTCGCTACGGGTCATTTTCAGCTGTTCACCACTTTTCATATCACGCAGAACAACGAGCCCTTCAGCCATTTCATTCTCGCCGATGATCACTACCTTCTCAAAATCAAGTTTTCCGGCATATTTCATCTGGGCTTTCAGGCTGCGCTCCAGGAGGTCGGTGTCAGCGGCAAGATGACGATGGCGCAGCTCTCCTGCCAGTTGCAGAGCATCGCCCTCCAGACCGCTGCCGGCGGTGGCCACAAAAATTTTACCGCCCGGATAGTGCAGTTCTTTTTCCCAGTCCATGGTTAAAAGAATTCTCTCCTTGCCGAAGGCAACACCTACTCCCGGTGTTGGTGGTCCGCCGAGGTGTTCTACCAGGTAATCGTAACGGCCGCCACCACAAACCGAGGCTTGGGCACCCAGCGAGCCGGCGGTGATTTCGAAGGCGGTGCGGGTGTAGTAATCGAGCCCGCGAACCAGCCGATCGTTCAAACTGAAAGGGATTTCAAGTCTCTTTAGCAGTATTTTAAGCGTGGAGAAATGATCAGAACAACCTTCACAGAGGCGATCAATCAGCTTCGGAGCATCAGCCACTCTCCCCTGGCAGCTCTCCTCTTTACAGTCCAGAACCCGTAAGGGATTGGTTTTATAACGGCGCCGGCAATCGGCACAGAGATTATGTTCCAACTTTTCAAGGTAGGGAACCAATACTTCTCGGTACGCAGGCCGGCAAACCGGACAACCGACACTGTTCAGCTCAATGCTCATATCACTGAGGTTGAGGATTTTAAAGAAGTTATAGCAAAAAGAGATTATCTCACAATCGGCTGCCGCATGGGCAGCGCCGAATATTTCCAAGCCAAACTGGTGAAATTGGCGATAACGCCCGGCCTGAGGCCGGTCGTAACGAAACATTGGCCCACTGTAGTAAAGTTTGATCGGCTGTTGTTTTTCACCTAAGTTGTGCTCCAGGTAGGCTCTGGCCACCGGTGCTGTCAGTTCGGGGCGCAGGGTAAGCTCACGCCCGCTTCGATCTTTAAAAGAATACATCTCTTTCGATACAATATCGCTATCTTCCCCTACGCTGCGGGCGAAAAGCTCTGTCTGCTCAAAGAGAGGCGTTCTGATCTCTCCGAAACCGTATAAAGTACAGAGCTCCCTGTATTTCGTTTCTAAATACTGCCATTTTGCTGCTTCATCCGGTAGGATATCGCGGGTGCCGCGCGGTGCTTTGTACTTCATTGGTTGCCTCCATTTTTTCAACAATAAGCGCTGTAAATCATGGCCTGTTATGAAATTTATTCTTAAATAGCCGATTTTTTGCTGGCATAGAACAATGGCTAAAACATAATAGCTAAAAGAGTTTCCCGCTGTCAAGCAGGATCGTTACCGGCCCATTGTTATCGACTAAAATCCTCATTTCAGCCTGAAAGCGCCCTACTGCCACGGTTAGACCCTCCCGGTGCAGCAACGCGCAAAAATAATCATAGAGCTTCTCCGCTTCGGCAGGCAGGGCAGCTTCGGAAAAACCGGGGCGCCGTCCTTTTCGGCAATCGGCGTAAAGTGTAAACTGCGAGACAGCCAGCACCTCTCCGCCGCTATCCTTTATTGAAAGGTTCATTAATCCGGCTCCGTCTTCAAAAATTCTTAAGCCCGCAATTTTTGAGGCCAGGAAATCAGCATCTGCTTCTCGGTCGCCTCTGCCTACCCCCAGGAAGACAACCAAGCCCGGCCCAATAGTACCGACTATTTTTTCATCCACCGCAACAGTTGCACTGTGCACCCTTTGCACGACTGCTCTCATCTGCACCCGCCCTTATTTGTTATTGTTCGACCCGTATACATAGCGCCGGACTGTGCAAACATCCCTGATCTTCTTGATTTTGCTCATGATCTGTTCCAGATGAACCTGATCGCGCACCACCATAGTCAGGTAGATCGTGGCAATCCTGTTTTTATCGGCTCTGGCCGAAACAGCGGTAATATCAACTTTACTCTCGTTAACTGCGGCCATAATATCTGAAAGCAAATTTTTACGGTCGTTAGCCGAAATCTCAACATCAACCGGGTAGGAGGCAGTCACAATGCTATCCCAGGAAGCATTAATAAAACGTCCATTATCGGCGCTGTAGTGAACCAGATTCGGGCAGTCGCGGCGGTGAATAGTCACCCCCCGTCCCCTGGTAATAAAACCGATTATGTCATCACCGGGAACCGGGTTACAGCAGCGGGCCACCCGCATCAGAAGGTTGTCCATCCCAGAAATTGATACCCCGGCAGGCCCCGATTTGATCCGCTTCACCGGCTTAAGCTCCGGCAGCACCTCTGTTTCTTCTTTTTCGCCCTTTTTGCGGTTATGCTCCTCACGCAGACGGCTGATTGCCTGATGAACTGAAACCCCACCGTAACCAACCGCTGCATATAGATCGTCCACCGACACCAGGTTGAAAGAACGCCCTACATCTTCCAGCAGATCGTGCTTAATCGCCAGGCGCTGCTCCACATTGATCCTGCGAATCTCACGCTCCAGCATCTCTTTCCCTTTTTCAATATTTTCTTCCCGGCGCTCTTTTTTAAACCAGCTGCGGATTTTACTCTTAGCCTGGTTGGTTTTAACCAAGTTGAGCCAGTCACGGCTCGGCGATCCGCTTTTGGAAACGATCACCTCCACCATGTCGCCGGTTTTCAGTTGGTAGTCAAGCGGCACCAGCCTGCCGTTAACCCTGGACCCGGTACAGCGATTACCCACATCGGTGTGAATTTTATAGGCAAAGTCAATTGTTACCGAGCCGGCAGGCAGGTCTAAAACATCTCCCTTGGGAGTAAAAACGAAAACCTCATCGGTAAAAAGGTCACCCTTTAGATCTTTAATAAATTCCCGGGCATCGCGGTAATCATGCTGCCACTCCAGCAGTTGCCTCAGCCAGACCAGTTTTTGATCCAGTTCGTCGGAATTCTTAAGTTTTTCCTTGTACCGCCAGTGCGCGGCAATCCCATATTCAGCAGTCCGATGCATATCCCAGGTTCTGATCTGAATTTCAGCCAATTCATTTTCGGCGGCAAATACCGTAGTGTGAAGCGATTGGTACATGTTCGGCTTCGGCATGGCGATAAAATCTTTGAAACGACCGGGGATCGGTTTCCAAACCGTATGAACAATGCCCAGTGTATGATAGCAATCTTTTACCGAATCGACGATAATCCTAACCGCAGTTAGGTCATAGATTTCGCTTAGGTCCTTACTCTGGGCCTTCATCTTATTGTAAATGCTGAAAAGATGCTTCGGCCGACCCTGGATTTCAGCCTTGATTGCAGCTTCCGCCAATTGATCCTGCAGGACCCAGATGATCCGGTTTATAAAATGCTCCCGCTCCCGCCTCTTTTTAGCCAGTTTCTCCACTAGCTGAAAATATTCCTCAGGCTGCATGTAACGAAAAGCCAGGTCTTCAAGCTCCCACTTAATCATGTAAATCCCGAGACGATGGGCTAAAGGGGCATAAATCTCCAAAGTTTCACGGGCGATTTCCTTCTGTTTGTCGGTATTGAGGTAACGTAGGGTGCGCAGGTTATGGGTCCGATCAGCCAACTTGATCATTACCACCCTGATATCCTGGGCCATGGCAATGAACATCTTACGCAGCGTTTCTGCCTGCTGTTCTTCCTTTGAAGTGAAGTCGAGACGGCTCAGCTTGGTAACCCCGTCGACTAGTGACGCCACCTCAGCACCAAACTCCCGACCAATATCTTCAAGCGTTACATTGGTATCTTCCACAACATCGTGCAGCAAGCCGGCCACAATGGTCACCAGGTCCAGTTCCAGTTCGGCCAGGATCATGACCACTCCGAGCGGGTGGATAATATAAGATTCACCAGATTCGCGCAGCTGGCCGCCGTGGGCATCTTGCGAATAGTTGTAAGCTTTCTCGACCATAGCCCAGTCTTCCAGCCTTGGGTAATAACGCTGAATTGCTCTTTTAAGGTCACTTAATTTTTTTTCTTTTACAACCATGGCCATAATTCCCCGGGAAATCAACGTTACCATCTATATTACTAAAAAGGGGTCTTAATTACTATGGCCGGCGTCCCCATGAGCGGGAATAATCAGCGCTGCTGCTAATTCTTCAAGGGAACCGGTGAGGAAAAATTGCTGAAACATTTCACTGGCTTCGCGTAAGTGCCGGCTTTCCAGGAAAGTTGGGGAAAGAGTGAACAGCTCCGGCAGCTTTAAACCCACACAGTCCGCTGACGCTTTAGGCTGCCCCTTCTGCAGCAGGCCGCACTCGGAGAAAATCAGCTCTGCTTTTTCCCAAAAGCGAGTCAGCGGTTCGTAGGGGAAAAGGCTGTTTTTACTGCCTGGAAGATCCTTGAAGTCAAATACACTAATTCCTGCGCAGAGCGCTTCCCAGATTGTTTCCAAATGCCCGGCTGATGGAAGTGAGGCATCCAGCATCCTCCGGTTTAGCTCAAGATCTTCACCACCGAAGAGAAGGTGGATCTTTAGCGAATTAGACGCGCCGTTATCGCCAATTAGCGATCTAACCTGTTCTTCCCTGATTGGCAGATCGTAAATGATCAATCGTTCTGCTTCAACCGGATACGGTGCAGGGCTGTTTAAATCCCCCCCGGTAATAACCTGCGACTGCCTGTTGTTCGTGATGAGGTTTCGTAATTTTTCCGCCCTTTTTCTGGTGGTACAAAAAATCGCTGTCGTTACTCCCTCTCCCTGCGCTGATGATAGCAGCTGCTTTAAACGGCCTTCCCGGTCAGTGCTGTTGCGGCTGTCAATCAGTTCCATGTTCTCTGACCGGAAGTTATCTGAATAACGAAAAGCCTTCAGCAACAGGTCAAGTGTTTTCTCTCCCTTGAAATAGCCTTTTTTCAACCTGAAGGCAAGATCTACCCGCCTCCCCTTTTCAAGTGCCGGTTCGAATATCACTCCGGAGAAAAAAACCGGTGAAAACTTTTTAGATCCCTTCTTCACATCCAGTTTAAGATGTCTTTTGTCGGCACCAACCAATCTCCAGCCTGATACTTCCCACTGCCGGCTGCCGAAAAGCGGCTCAGGGTTATCCTGTCCAAAGGGTTCGAACTGTTCTAGGGCGGCCGCAAGTTCGAGGTTAATTTCTTCTGTGCTCAACTCGGCTTCGAGATCCAGGCGAGGTTTCAGTTTACAGAACAATTCATTTTGATAAGCATAACGGTTTATACCTTCCCGCAGGGCGTTCACACTTTCCCTCTTGAGCCTAAAACCGGCAGCCTGTTCGTGGCCACCGAATTTTATAAGCATGTCTGCCTGGGCAGCGAGGGCAGCAGTAATATCAAAACCGGGAACGCTGCGGGCAGATCCTCTACCTTCGCCATTTTCCAGTGCAATCAACGCTACCGGTCTTCCGAATTTTTCAACCAAGCGCGATGCTACGATCCCGATTACACCGTGATGCCAACGATCGGAAGCCAGTGTAATGACCGCTTGATCGCTTCTCTCCAGCAGCTCTGAGGCTGCGGCTGCAGACTCTTTAAGAATTTCCTGCTCTATAGAGCGGCGTTGCTGATTAAGCCGGTGCAGATGCGCAGCCAATTTTTGCGCTTCCAACGGTTCTTTTTCAAGCAGCAGCCTGGCCGCCGGATCTGCTTCGCCCATTCGTCCAGCTGCGTTAATCATCGGGGCCAGGGTAAAACTAAGCGCCCTGCTGTCAATTCTGCTCTGTTCAAGGCTGACCGCACTAGCCAGGGCCTTGAAACCGACCCTCTCCAGCCTGCGCAGCACTGCCAGGCCGGCGGCAACCAGAATCCGGTTTTCATCGACCAGCGGCACCACATCAGCCGCCGTGCCCAAAGCGGCCAGGTCGAGAAGCGATTCAGGAAATGGCAGTTTATGCTCTTCGAAAAGGGCACAGGCCAGCTTAAACGCAATACCGGCGCCAGAGAGCTCTTTAAAGGGGTACGAACAGGCATCCTGCAGAGGATTAACTACTGTAACTGTTTTCGGGAGTTCTACCAGCTGTTGGTGATGGTCGGTTATGATCAGGTCGAGGCCAATTTCGGTCGCGAAAATAATCTCGGCCAGGGCGTTGATTCCGCAGTCAACGGTAATCACCAGGCCGACCCCCTCTTCTTTGAAGCGTTTCAGCGGCTCGCCGTGCAGACCGTAACCTTCATCGAAACGGCTAGGCAAATAATAATTGACCTCACCACCAAGAGTTTGCAGCGCTTCAACTAAAATTGTTGCCGCGGTAATCCCGTCAGCATCGTAGTCGCCGTACACTGTAATTTTTTCTCCACTTTTAAGCGCCGCTTGGATCCGCTTAACAGCTTTGCACATCCCGCACATCAACCAGGGGGAGTAAAGGTCGCCAGCAGAAGAGTATAAAAAGGCCCGTGCATTTTCGGCATCGGTGATGCCGCGATTGATCAGCAAACGGGCCAAGACCGGGGAAATTTCCGCCTCCCGGGCCAGATTCAAAAACTGCACCGGATCCTCAGCAGGCCAGTTCCAAGGCAGATTTGTTAAGTTCATCCGCGAACCCCACCGAGCTGCCGATAGGGCCAAAGTTCAGGTAAATCTATAACCATATTCCCCCTCCGCTTACTTGCCCCGCTTTACTTTCCTTAATTGAGCTTCCTGTAGGTTAAGCCACAACGGGCTGGCAACGAAGATCGACGAGTAAGTACCGACCAGGACCCCGATAATCAGGGCAATCACGAAAACGATCAGATCAACACTGCCGATAAAATAGTTAAAGCCGATGAGCAGGGATATCAATACAAAAAGGGTAGTGAGCGACGTGTTGATCGAGCGCACCAGGTTTTGGTTGATACTTTCGTTGACAATCTTGGCAAAGTCGCTCTTCCTCGCATGCTTGATATTCTCGCGAATCCGGTCAATGATCACGATCGTATCATTTACCGAATAGCCGAATACTGTCAGGATGGCAGCAACAAATGGCACGTTAATCTCTATCTGCAGGATCGAAAACACTCCGACCACTACCACCACGTTATGCAAAAGAGATGCAATCGTAGCAATGGCAAATTTAAACTCAAACCGAATAGTGATATAGGCAACCATCAGCACGATTGCCACCGCCAGGGAAAGCAGGGCTTGGCGGGTCAACTCTCCTCCCACGACCGCCCCGACGCTTTCGATGCGCAGGTCATCAGGATCAATATTCGGCCAATGACTGCGGAAAGCATCCATCAGCTCGTTTCGCCGGCTTTCTTCAATAAAAGGGGCTTTAACAACCAGTCCCTCCTCGGCCAGTTCTCCGGTAATATCACGGCCCTGAACCATCTGGACTAACGCTCCCTCAAGTTCTTCAAATTGATCAAGAACTGATTGAACTTCCCCCATTGAAAATTCTTCACCGAGATTTAGATGCAACACGGTGCCTCCGGTAAAGTCAATACCTAAATTAAGGCCGTAAAAGACGAGCGAAACCAGACCGGCAATGACCAGAAGCGATGACAGAAGATAGGCCTTGCGGCGATTACCAATAAAGTTAATCATTATCCTTTCACCCCCACATAAGCCCCGCTGCGGATCAACCCGGCTTGGAAAGCAAGACGCATCAACAGGCGGGTCAGGACAATTGCGGTAAACATGCTGCAGACAATACCAATGGTGAGGGTCACGGCAAAGCCTCTGACCGGACCGCTCGCCAGACTAAATAGAACCACAGTCACGATCAAAGTAGTCACATTTGCATCGAGAATGGCCCGGAAAGCACTCTGAAAACCGCTTTCTAAGGAACTGCGCGGGGTACGGCCGGCACGCAACTCGTCCTTAATCCTTTCGAAAATTATTACGTTGGCATCAACAGCCATGCCAATTGAAAGAATTAGACCGGCAATACCGGGCAAGGTTAGTGTAGTAGGCAGGTAATTTAGTGCCCATAACACCATTGCCACGTAAAAGACCAAAGCGATGCTGGCGATTACTCCGGCCAGCTTATAATAAACGATCATAAACAGAAAAATTAGAATCAGGCCGATCCCGGCAGCATAAACGGCAACTTCTTCCGTGCGCTGCCCGAGTGTCGGGCCAACCATGCGCGATTCCAGCTCTACCAGTTGGACAGGCAATGAACCGCTGCGCAGCAGCAAAGCCAGGTTGGCCGCTTCTTCAATTTCAAAATCACCCTCGATTACTGCCAGCCCATCAGTAATTACCGCCCTGACCACCGGACTGGAAATGACCTCGTCGTCAAGAACGATAGCAATTGGCTCGTTTAAGAACTTGGCCGTTGCGTCGGCAAACAATTCGGCCCCTTCTGGGTCAAACTCAATTGAGACAAAAGGGTAGGGCGTAATTGCAGGATTTCGTTCTGCCCTGGCCCGGACCAAATTGGCGCCGGTAACAATCTCCACTCCATCCGGCCCGACAAACCTGAGCAATGCAGTTCTGCCGATAATGTCGCGGGCCTGCTCAACTTCATCGATATCGGGCAACTCAATACGGATGCGGCGGTCACCCTGGGCGGCAATGATCGGTTCAGCAACGCCAAGTTCATCTACCCGCATCCGGATAACGGTGATCGCTCTTTCTATAGCATCATCATCGAGCTCTTGATCACCGGTTTCAACCGCCTCCAGCAAAACATAAAGCCCTCCGGCAATGTCGAGACCGCGTTTAATCCCGGTCTGCCTATCCGCTGCGCTCAGAAATGCCCAGTAAGCGGAGGCCAGGATCAGCAGGCAGATCGCCAGCAGGATGGCCAGGCGGCCTGGTTTTATCGCTGGTTTCATTATCACATCACTCCCCATTCGTTTCGACAGTTACAACAGGTCAACTTCGTTTATTTTCAGGGCAAAGCGGGTCTCCAGGAACGAAGCCGCTCTGCGGCACATAATCATCCTTGACAGAAATATCTCAAAATACTCCATAACCTGGCTGATTGATTTATCGATTCTCAGGTCGAGACTGATTGTTTTCTGATCCGGACAAATGTTCAGCCGTGATTCTTCTACCGCATAATTAACCCGGTCGTGGATATCAAAAGTGGATCTGTCGCGATTACGGACCCTACTGCGATGCACATCAGACTTATCAGCAAGAATTAGGGCTGCTGTGATCCTGTTGACTACTCTGCCTTCCTCTTCATCATGGTTACCGATAGCAGCCGCGACATCAGCCGCCTCAGTCAGCGGCATACCCATCTCCTGCAGGATCTGCAGAGCTATGATCCCGCCGGCAACATCGTGTTCGCGCCTGCCCATGACATTGCCGATGTCATGCAGGTAGCCGGCAATACCGGCCAGCTCAGCTTCTCTCTGGTCAACCCCCAGCTCCAGCAATAAACGGCGGGCTGCATTGCCGGTCAGGCGGCAGTGGCGAAACCCGTGTTCAGTATAACCCAGGGTGCCCAGGTTATCGTCAGCTTTCTGAATCAAAGTCTTCACCTGGATGTTATCCTGGATATCCTTTAAAAAAATCGTTTTCACCGTGTTCACTCCTGCCTCCTACTTACCCAAAACGGTCTTCACCGCTTCGCAGATCAAATCGCGATCACTGATCGCGACAATCGTGGCCGACCCTATTGTTTTAGGCAGAACAAAAAAAATCTCGCCCGCAAGTCGTTTTTTATCCTGCCTTAGTTTATCGATTACCGCTTCTGCGGTCAAGTCGGCCGGAGCTTTTCTCCGGCCAATCTGCCGCAATAATCTGTCTATCCTCCCGGCGTCTTCTGTGCTTAGTACTTTCATTTTTATGGCCAGGTCAACCGCCGCATACATGCCGCTCAAAACCGCTTCTCCATGCAGGTAATGCCGGTAAGCAGTTGCCGCTTCCAGGGCATGACCGATGGTATGGCCAAAATTGAGTATGCGCCGGTAATCCTTTTCATACTCATCAGCCTCCACCACCTTGGCCTTGTTACGCACCGAAGCAGCTACAGCATCGGTCAGCAGTACCAGGTTAAACCGGAGCAGCTGATCCATGTTTAATTCCAACCAGTCGAAAAATTGGTAATCACTGATAATCCCATATTTTAGAACCTCGGCCAGCCCGGCTTTCAGCTGGCGCTTCGACAGCGTCATTAAAAACACCGGGTCGATTAACACCAACCTGGGGGGGTAAATGGAGCCAATCAGGTTTTTACCGCGGGGATGGTTAACTGCTACCTTGCCTCCCACGCTGCTGTCAACCTGGGACAATAGGGTCGTTGGCACCATCACCAGGGGTACACCCCGCAGGTAGGTGGCGGCAACAAAACCAGCCAGATCCCCAACCACCCCACCGCCTAAAGCAATCAGTGGTGAGTTGCGGTCAAGTCCGTCCCTGATTGCCTGATCGTAGAGCCGGGCAGCGTTTACCAGGCTTTTAGCCTTTTCACCCGGCTTAACCAGGGCCACGGATACCTGCCAACCTTCATCGCGCAGCTTCTTTTCAACTATTTCTCCATATAGCTCATAGACAGATGTATCGCTGACCAGCAGGGTTTTAGCGGGTGGGAGGAG
The DNA here is from genome assembly GCA_002292015.1 of Firmicutes bacterium UBA993. GTDB lineage: Bacteria > Bacillota > Dethiobacteria > DTU022 > DTU022 > UBA993. Next base: position 16,144 of record DBBD01000122.1, on the reverse strand, counting down.
CAGACGCAGATCCCTGCCCAGCCTGGCGATGCCGCCTGGTTCAATCACTACCCGGTAGGTGAAGTTAGCCGCCTTGACATTAATCTCCTGCACTTCCGCAAACCACCTTCATTTATAACCTTCATTTAACTCAGACGCTGTTTAACTTGTTCCATATAATAGTGATAGGCATTTTCTACTTCATCCATTGAATCGCCGGCAAACTTCTCCCGGAATGCGACCGCCAAAGTCCAGGCAATAACCGCTTCCAGCACTACCGCCGCCGCTGGTACGGCGCAAACATCCGACCGCTCCACCTCTGCGCGTGAAACCTCACCGCTCTCCCAATCCACGCTGGGCAGGGCCCTAACTAATGTGGGGATCGGTTTCATTGCTGCCCTGATCAGCAGCGGCTGGCCGTTAGTTATACCGCCTTCCAGCCCGCCGGCCCGGTTGGAGGAGCGGTTAATGCCCCTGGCGCTCCTGGTGATCGGGTCGTGTACCGCAGATCCGGGCATAGCCGCTGCAGAAAAACCGAGTCCAATTTCGACACCCTTGATCGCCGGCACCGCCATAACCGCTTGGGCCAGCTGGCCGTCAAGACGCCGGTCCCACTGCACATGGCTGCCAAGTCCGGGAGGAATGGCGGTAACCAGAAGCTCAATCACACCACCTAAGCTGTCCCCGGCATCGCCTGCTTGTTTAATAGCAGCGACCATCCTCTCAGAAGCAGCCTGATCGGCACAGCGAACCGGTGATTTTTCTATTGTGTCATGCAGTTCAGGCAAGGCAAGCTGGTCTACTGCTGCAGTCACATCACCGATGCGGGTCACGTGACTGTAAAACCTGACCCCGAACTGTTTCAATAAAACGCGTCCAACCGTGCCAACTGCCACCCTAATTGCAGTTTCCCGGGCGCTGGATCGTTCAAGGGCCAATCGCAGATCGTCATAATTATATTTCAAGCCCGCAGCAAGATCAGCGTGTCCCGGGCGGGGACGGGTTAACTTCTTTAAAGTGGGCGGTTTCCTTCCTTCCGACGCCATAACCTCCTGCCAGTTCACCCAATCCCGGTTCCTGATCTGCAGGGTCAGTGGGCTGCCGATCGTTTCATTGAAGCGAAGGCCTGATCGGACCTCAACCCTGTCCTTTTCGATAGCCATCCGGGCACCACGACCATAACCGGCCTGACGCCTTTCAAGCTGGCGGTTGATATCTTTTGTATAAAGTTTAAGGCCTGCCGGCAAGCCTTCGATTATGACCGTCAGGCATGGCCCATGTGATTCCCCCGCAGATAGGTAGCGCATCACCTCACCCCGTTTTCTATCCTTAAACGGCCCCTTCGAGTTTTAGCAACATCTCTTTCCAACCGGCGGGTCCACTGAAACCGCCTATTTTACCATTACTGCCCACAACCCGGTGGCAGGGAACGATGAGCGGGTGCCGGTTACTTGCCAGTGCCTGTCCGGCTGCCCGCCAAGCCAGGGGCGAGCCTGCCCTTTCAGCCATCTGCCGGTAGGTAAAAACCTGGCCGTAGGGAATACGGCTTACTTCCGCTAAGATACGCCCGGAAAATTCCCCATAACCGCTGCAATCCAGCGGGTAACCAACCCAGGTTACCGGCCCTCCGGCCAGGTAGCGGTCTAGGTCGGCGGCCAACTGCGGCCAGGGCGGATCCTTTGCCGGGTAAGCTTTCACGGGTCCTGCGCCGGGGAAAAAAAGCTCAAAGATCCCTTCCTCGCTCCATAAAACTATAAAATCTCCTTTAATTGTATCGATGCGGCTTGCAAACAACTTTTTCACCAGCAACACCCTCCTTCTGATTCTTTAGAAAGGGATCAAATTTTTGCTGCGTTTTGTAAATGAGGCCAGCTCCCTGTAGCCAACTTCCCGCAATAGCTTTTCGGCCTCAAGGAAATAACGCCCAACCTGCTCCGGCCCGTGGGCATCAGAGCCGGTAGTAATAGTAACACCCAGCGCCAGAGCCTCTTCCAGAAGGCGCCTGTCGGGGTAGAATTCTCCTACCGGGGCATCGCGACCGGCAGTATTAAGTTCAAAACTGGTCTTCGTTTCAGCCAGCACCCTGGCTGTTTCCTGCAGATAGTGGTCGATTGAGCCACGGGGGCGGTAACCGAATTTTTTAATCATGTCAATGTGCCCGATAATGTCAAAAAAGCCGCTGCGGCAGGCGCTCCAGACCAGCTCGAAGTAAGTATCATAGAGCGCATCCAGATCACGTTCCCGGTAGGTATCAGCATATACGGGATGGGTAAAATCCCATCCGTCTAGAAAATGAATGGAACCGATCACATAATCGAAGTTGTACTCGGCGAGAAGCTTATCCAGTTTTTCCTCTGTTCCGGGCAGGTAATCGATCTCTATTCCGGTTTTGACGCGCACTTTTCGTGAAGCAGCTTTAAGCTTTTCTATCTCTTCCAAATAGACGTCAAGTTCACCGGACAGCATCGTTACCTGAACCCGCGGAGTGTAGTCGAGCAAGCCCAGTGGAAAATGATCGGCAAAACCGATCTCCTGTAAACCGTACTTTTCAGCTGTGACAAGATACTCTGCGGGGGTTCCCACTGCGTGGCAGCAGCGGTTGGTATGTAAGTGGTAGTCAATCATCGGTCTTTTCTTTCATCTCGGAAAGCTTCTGAAAAAAGCAGGAATAGCGACCGGTATGGCAAGCCACACCACCACCGAGCAGCGTGACCCTGAGCAGGAGGGCATCAGCATCACAGTCGGTAGTAATTGATTTTAGAACGAAAAAATTGCCTGATGTTTCGCCCTTCACCCAGTATTCCCGACGGCTGCGACTCCAAAAGCAAACCTTTTTGCTCTCCATGGTTCGATTCAGCGATTCTTCGTTCATGTAACCGAGCATTAGAACGCTAGAGGTGCGATCGTCCTGAATAATTGCCGGGATCAAACCGTTTTGATCGTATTTTAAATCACTGCTCTTCAGTATTGCTGACTCATTGTTGTTTACGTTATCCATATTACACCTTATTATACCTTTCTATAATTACTCAACTGCTGCCATAGCATCAGGCAGAGTAAACTGGTTTGAATAAAGAGCTTTGCCGATAATCACGCCCTTAATTCGCTCTCTGAATGGCTGAAGGGCAACCAGATCGCTCAGCGAAGATATCCCCCCGGAAACGATAATTTGCAGGGAAGTATGCGCTATTATTGCTTTTAAACCATCAAGATCCGGGCCTCTCAGGGTGCCGTCGCGGCTTATATCAGTATAAACAACCTCTTTTACACCCCACTCTTCAATCCGACCGGCAAGCTCCAACACGCTTAATGCTGATGACTCTTTCCACCCTTTGACAGCCACTTTGCCGTCACGAGCATCAATACCGATCAGGATTGCCTCGTTATGTTCAGCCACCAGCTCGCAAGCTAGCCAAGGATCTTCAACAGCCATCGTTCCTAAGATGATCCTGCTGATACCAACGGAAAATGCCTTCTCTGCAACCTCTTTCGTGCGAATTCCACCGCCAAGCTGAAGCGGAACGTGCACTGATTCGCCAACTGCCCTAATAATTTCCGCATTCTTAGTCAGGCCGGTAAAAGCGCCGTCCAGATCGACCAGGTGCAGCATTTTTGCTCCAAGCTGTTCCCACTGCTGAGCCACTTCTACCGGATTATCACTGTAAACAGTTTCCCGCTCGGGATCGCCCTGGTAGAGTCTCACACAAAATCCGCGATGCAGATCAATGGCCGGTATAACCAGCACGCCCTTCACCTCATTCCAGTTCACCCTTGGTGGATAGTACGCCGTCCAAACCTTCCAGCCTGGAAGCGGCTCCAGCAATAGCCCGCGCTGCCGCTTTAAAGGTTGCCTCGATAATGTGATGCTTATTTGAGCCATGGTTCAGTACCAAGTGCAGGCTTAGCCTGCCTTCGTTAACAAAAGCCTGCCAGAACTCGCGAAACATTTCCCCGTCGATTCCGCCAACCGCACCGGGGGGCAAGCCAACCCCATAATGCAACCAGGAACGACCAGAAAGATCAACAGCTGCGGTAACCAAAGTTTCATCCATCGGCACAACACTAAAACCGTAGCGTTCGATACCTTCCTTACCGCCTAGCGCCTCTTTGAGCGCCCGCCCAAGACAGATGCCCAGGTCTTCAACCAGGTGGTGGGTATCTACTTCAATATCGCCCGTGGCATCAAGCCTTAAGTCAAAACGGCCATGACGGCAAAACAGGTTCAGCATGTGTTCCATAAAGGGCAGCCCCGTGCTGATCGTACCCGTTCCGCTCCCATCGATTACCAGATCCAAAACTATTTTCGTTTCCGTGGTCTCCCTTTCAACTCTATTGCGGCGCTTCATCCTGTTTCCCCCTTATCAGCACCGCCCTGGCGTGGGCTTCCAAGCCCTCGGCCCGGGCCAGCGCAGCTATTTGAGCGGCAGATTTTCTCAACCCTTCATCCTTGCAGAAAATCACCTGCGATCTTTTAATAAAATCATCTACGCCCAGTGCTGACGCATAGCGGGCTGCTCCACCGGTAGGTAACACGTGGTTTAACCCGGCCCAATAATCGCCTAATGGCTCCGGGCTAAAGGGGCCAATAAAAACCGTTCCCGCACAGGTGATCCGTTCCAGATAGTTCCACGCATTGCCGATATGTAGTTCGAGGTGCTCCGGGGCGATTCTGTTGACTAGTGGCCAGGCTTCTTCTAAGTCAGACACGATAATTGCTACACCCTGTTTTTTTAAGGAGCGACCAGCAACTTCGCGGCGCGGCAGCGACAACAGCTGCTCTTCGAGCTCATCAATCACCCGGTAAACCAGGCTTTCAGATCCGGTAATTAGGATCGGCTTAGCCAGTGGATCATGCTCCGCCTGTGACAGCAGGTCGGCGGCAATATAAGAAGCGCACGCCTGATCATCGGCCACTATCACAATTTCGCTCGGTCCGGCCAACATATCAATACCAACCGCTCCGAAAAGCTCCTTTTTGGCCAGGGTAACATAAATATTACCGGGCCCTACTATTTTATCCACACGGGGCACTGTTTCCGTACCATAAGCCAAAGCGGCGATCGCCTGGGCTCCGCCAATCTTAAAAACCGCCGTGGCGCCTGCCTCGCAGGCTGCAGCTAAAGTTAACTGGTTTATATTTCCATCTTGATCCGGAGGGGTACAGATATAAATCTCTTTGACGCCTGCAACCCGTGCCGGGATCACTGTCATCAAAACCGATGAAGGATAAGCAGCAGTACCGCCAGGCACATAAGCGCCAACCCTGTTAAGTGGCAGATACCGCTGACCGACTTTAAAATGCCCTTCTTCTGCGAACCAGTCTGTCCGGATCTGACGCCGGTGAAATGCATCAATATTTGCGGCTGCCGACCGTAAAGCCGATAGCAGGTCAGGCTTAACTTTTTGATGGGCCTCGGCAAGCTCTTCCCTGCTGACTTGCAGGGCATCAAGTTTGGCTCCGTCAAATTGACGAGTGAAGTCGATCAAAGCTTTGTCACCGCTCTCTCTTACAGCACAGATTATCTCCCGTGCCTGCATCATTTCAGCAGCAGGAAAATCATACTCTGTTTCAACACGCTGCTCAAGATATTGTGAAGATGAACAGATGGAAATTGGCATCTTTTCCCTCCTTCCCAAATATGGAAATTAAAGTGCAAAATAACGAGAAGACGATTGCTGGAAATTACAACCATATATTAACATGATAGGTCAGCATCGTCAATTTGTACAAAAACGGTCGCCGCTGTTAGAAAACTGTCAGGGAGCGAAGGTCAGCCATAAATTGCGGGTAAGAAATGGCAATCACTTCAGCTCCGTCAATAATGGTATCGCCAGAGGCGGTCAGACCGGCAATGGCAAGTGACATGGCAATGCGGTGATCGCCATGCGAATCGACCGTGGCACCTTTAAGCTGACTGCCGCCCTCGATGATCATCCCGTCTTCAGTATCATTGATTTGCGCCCCCAGTTTTCGCAGCTCACTACATAAAGCAGCGATACGGTCGCTCTCTTTCACCCTCAGTTCGCGGGCATCGCGAATTACCGTACGCCCGTTTGCCGCGGTGGCTGCAACAGCCAGCACCGGCAGCTCGTCGATCAAACGGGGAATCATGGAGCCGGCTATAGTTGCCCCGCTAAGCGGGGCGCCGCCGCGGACCATGATGTCAGCTACCGGTTCCATACCCCAGTTTCGCTGATCCTTAAGTTCCAGGTCGGCCCCCATTCGTTGCAGCACCTCGATCACCCCACTACGGGTCGGGTTGACACCCACCCCTTTCAGCAACACTGCTGATCCGGGCATCAACGCAGCAGCAACCATATAAAAGGCAGCTGACGAAATATCGCCAGGCACCTGAATCGAGGATCCTTTCAAAACCGACCGCCCTTTAACCATAACCCGGCACTCAGCACTCTCAATCTCCGCCCCGAAAAGCTTAAGCATCAGCTCGGTATGATTTCTGCTTGCCGCTGGTTCAATAACGACAGTTTGGCCCGTGGCGAATAATCCGGCCAGTAAAACAGCCGACTTGACCTGAGCGCTCGCCTGGGGCATATTGTAGGTAAGGGCACGCAAGCGGCCGCCGTGGATGGTAAGTGGCAGATGATCTCCTTCGCTAGTGATCTCGGCCCCCATCTGCAGCAAAGGTTCAACGACCCTTTTCATCGGTCGTTTGCTAAGCGATTGATCCCCGATAACCGTAGATTTAAATGGCTGTCCAGCTAAAATGCCAAGCAGCAGACGCGCTGTTGTTCCCGAATTCCCGGCATACAAAGGGGTCCCGGCTGCCTGTAAATCCATCTTGCATCCCCTGACTTGCAGCTTTTCACCGCTCTCAGTGATCATAACCCCCAGCGAGCGCAGGCATTCCATGGTAGATCGACAATCCTCTGCTTTAAGAAAACCTTTCACTTCGGTTACTCCCTCGGCCAAAGCGCCAATCAGCAATGCCCTGTGGGTGATCGATTTATCACCGGGAACCCTTAAGGCGCCCTTTAGCTTCTTCGGTGCCGCTATAATAATCTGCATCGCTGTCTCCCCTGCATCAATAACTTACAAACCTTTAAGGCATCAGCAACCGAACCCGACTGTCGACCCTATTGTGTTATAATAATAAAACAGTTTCAAAGTCGAGTGCAAGTAGTCCTGACAAATTCTTCTTCGAGGTGATTAGGTGGAAATCTACGCCCTAATCGGGCATAGCGGAACAGGTAAAAGCCACCAAGCGCTATTGGTAGCCCAACGGTACGACATTGAGTATATTATCGACGACGGCCTGTTGATCAAGGGTAACGTCATCCTGGCCGGGCGTTCCGCCAAGCGGGAAAACACTCGCTACGGGGCGATTAAGCGGGCCATCTTTAAAGAACCGGAACATGCCCGCCAGGTCAGGGAAAAACTGTCCGCGGTCAAGCCTGATAAGCTGCTCATACTATCCACCTCACGAAAGATGGCCGACGTCATAACCCAGAACCTGGAGCTTAACCGCCCTGCTAGTTATATTGCGATCGAGGAGATCTCTGATCCCAAATCGATCCAGACAGCCTTAACCATCCGGGCCGAGGAAAACCGGCATGTTATTCCACTGCCAACCTTTGCCGTCAAGAAAGAGTTTCCCGGTTACATCATCGATCCGCTTCGCTCTTTTTTTAGTCTGCCCCAGTCGACTACCGGTAGTCCCGTGGAACGCTCCGTCATCCGGCCGATTTACAGCACCCTGGGCAGTTTTTTTATTGCCGAGCATGTGATTCTCGATCTTATCGAATATATCGCCATGCAAACACTTGGTGTTCACAAGGTTTTACATGCTAATATCGAAACCAGCAACGGTAAGGTACACATGCAACTCAACATCGCCATCGATCTGCAGAAGATTCCTGACAAGCGCATCGATCGCCTGCTCCGAGATCTTCAGCACACGCTAAAAGAGGAGATTGAATACCAAACCGGTTTTTATCTGGACCAGGTAAATGTAAACGCTAAAAAACTGTATGTCGAAAATACAGGTCGTTCCAGTGGTAAATCTACCCTATAAATCTTTTCTCCTCCAAAGGAAAGCAAACCGCAAACTCCATCTCCCTGGGGAAAAATTGGGGCGAGGGAGGGATTTAATCCCTCTACTGGTGGCATGAGATTCTTGAACCGAGTAAGTAGTTTTTCCCAACCTTCAGCTTGATATAAGCTTAGTGGATGCGCCAGGGGTGGCTGTAGATATTCATCCGCAGTCCACGTACAAAGCCAACAAGAGTAATATTCATCGCCTCGGCCAGTTCAACGCTGAGCGAGGTGGGAGCGGCCCGCGAAACTATCAGCTGAATCTTCAGCTTAGCCGCTTTCAGCAGGATCTCCGAGCTAAGCCGTCCGCTGGTAAAAAGAGCTTTATCGTCAGTGGGCACGCTGTTGAACAAACACTCGCCGATAATTTTGTCCACTGCATTATGACGGCCAATATCCTCGTGAAAATAGAGCAGCTTTTCGCTGTTGGCCAAGGCGGCACTGTGCACCCCACCGGTAGTTTTGAAAAGCAGCGCCTTTTTTTGCAACTCGCCGTTCAGCTCCCAGACCTTGCCGGCGCTAATTTTCAGCTTTCCGGTGAGCGGGGTGCTGCGCAGTGAATCAAGAACATTGTAAAAGATGGTACCCTTGCCACAGCCGGAGGTGATCGTCCGCTTGCCAAAAAGTTTTTCCGCAAGCCCTTTCTGTTCCTTCAGATCCACCTCAACAAGGCCTTCTTCAGGGCAGGACCTTAAAGCCTGAACTTCAGACATGTTAACAATAAAGCCTTCGCTGCGTAAGAATCCGAGGGCCAGGCAGTCAACCTTTTCCGGGGTGCAAAGCAGGGTAACCAGTTCACTACCATTTATGTAGATGGTCAGCGGCGCTTCAATTACCACCTGATCGCTGAAAATCTCCCGCCGGCCGCCGTCCACCCGGGTAATGTTCTTTGCGTCAGTCCTTCCAGCCGCCAACGTTTCCGCCCCCGACCATTAGATATCCAGTCCATTACGGGAGATAACCTCTTTATACCAGAGGGCGCTTTTTTTAAGATAGCGCTTCTGACTCGGGTAGTCGACATAAATCAGGCCGAACCGCTTACTGTAACCGAATGCCCATTCGAAATTATCAAGCAGCGTCCAAACGTAATAACCATTAAGCGGTACACCTTCTTCGATCGCCCGCCAACAGGCTAGCAGGTAACCTTGTAGGTAGTTAATGCGGCGGGGATCGTTTACTGCGCCGCCCACACCGAGTTCGTCGTCAAAAGCGGCGCCGTTTTCAGTTACATAAAGCGGGATCGGCCCATAATCACGGTGCACCCGGGTTAGCAACTCAAATAAAGCGTCAGGGTAAACTTCCCAGCCCATTTCAGTGTACTCCCGGTCGGGCGGATTAACCGGATTACCCATGAAGTCGTCAGCCATACCGGTTGATTCCACCAGCACCCGTGTATAATTGTTGATCCCGAGGAAGTCGATCGGCTCGGCAATAATGGCGGCATCTTCCTTTTCCGATTGGGGCATTTCGAAACGGCGGGCCAAGATCTCCGCCAAATCCTGGGGGTAGCTGCCCTTAAAAAGCGGGTCAAGATACCAGCGATTCATAAAACCGTCAGAGCGCCGTGCAGCCTCCAAATCTGCTTCAGAGTCGGAATTGGGGTGGATCGGGGCCAGGTTTAGGGTAATACCGATCTTTTCCGGACCTCGCTTAGCCTTGCGGAAAGCTTTTACAGCCAGGCCGTGGCCCAATAGTAAATTGTGGCCAACTTTCAAAGCAGTACCAAAATCGGTGTCACCGGGGGCATGTACGCCGAAAGCATGGCCCATGTAGGCTATTACCCAAGGCTCATTGACGGTTATCCAGAGGTCAATTGGCAGGTCGAGCTTTTCAAAAAGATAAGCGGCATATTCAGCAAAATAACGGGCAGTATCACGGTTGCGCCAGCCACCTTTATCCTGCAGCGTCTGGGGCAGATCCCAGTGATAAAGAGTTGCCGCCGCTTTAATGTTCTGCTGCTGCAGGGCATCAACCAGACGGCGGTAAAAATCAAGTCCCGATTCGTTGGGTCGACCGCCGCCGGCCGGGAAAATACGGGGCCATGCGATTGAAAAGCGGTAAGCATTTAGACCGATTGAGCCCATCAGGGTAACATCTTCCTGGTAGCGCCGGTAGTGATCGCAAGCGATGTCGCCCGTGTCATTTTCCCAGATCCGGCCCGGACTGCGTGAAAAACGGTCCCAGATCGATTCACCTTTACCATCGGCTTCCGGTGAGCCTTCGATTTGGTAGGATGCGGTTGCCGCACCCCAGTGAAAACCATTGGGGAAAAAATATTTTGCCATGGTATTGCCCTCCTACTTACTGCCACTTATGGTTATCTATTGAGGTATTCCCCATTAGGCTACAGGGGCCAATTCAAGCATCTCCGCTTTCGGCCTAATGCTGCGCTTTGGAAAGCCCGAACTGTTCTCGGACCACAACAACTAATTCCCTTAACATACACACAGCTATTATCAGTTTTTACTAAAGTTTACTGATCACCGAGCGGTTGCGCATGCTGTCGCTGAGGCAGTTGCAGAGCGTTTTTTTTCCTGCGGAGCGGTTCTCCTCGTAAGAAAACAAGAGCTTCGCCTGATCATCCATACTGATTGGAGTAAACAGTCCAAGCCCCCGCTGGAATCGGCCTTCATAGAGATACTTAGAACCCGGATGTTCGGAGTGCGGGCAGGGCCACTGCAACCCCTTAGCACCGATCCGCTCGTAGGAAATACCAGCGTACTGCGGTGTAAGAGCAGCTATTTCGGTGGAAATATCCTCCGGGCTTTCGTACTCCCACTTGAAGCCAAGTCTGCCGGCCAGCTCGGTCAGGATGGCCCAGTCGGGTCGGGCATCCCCCGGCGGAACTATTGCCGCCCTGTTTAGCTGCACCCTACGCTCCACATTAGTATAAGTACCCATTTTTTCGGCAAAACCGGCGGCCGGCAGAATTACATCGGCCAACATCGCCGTTTCTGTCATGAACATCTCCTGAACAACCAGAAAATTGAGGTTGCGCAATACTTCCGTTACCGCCTCGCGATGTTCGCCGCAGGCCGCCGGATTTTCACCCATCACCAACATCGCTTTAACAGTTTTATTCCCATATCCGGAAAAAAGAGCAGCGGCTGATAAGCCGGGTTGTTCGCTTAATTCAACCTTCCACGCCCGGGAAAAGTGATCACGCACCGTTTTTTCCCTAAGCGGCTGGTAGCCGGTCAGCAACGCAGGCAGGGTGCCCATATCAGCAGAACCCTGCAGGTTATTTTCACTATAGGGCAGGTAAAGGCCGCAGTTTTCGCGCCCCAGGTTTCCGGTTAGCAAGGCCAGGTTAGCCAAGGCGGTAACCAACAGGCTGCCACCCTCCTGAGCGACTCCTCCGGCTGTTGAAACGATGGCCGCGCTATTCGCTGTAGCAAAAGCACGGGCTGCTGAGCGAAGCTGCTCTTCGTTGATTCCGGTCAGCTCCAGGGACCGGCGTACAACCTCCGGCCCCAGTGAGCTGCTGTAAGCGGCAAAACCTTCCGTGCGTTTATTGATAAACTTCGGGTTATAGAGATTCTCTTCAAGGATCACGGCAGCGAAGGCATTGGCTAGCGCCACCGCGCTACCCGACTTAATCTGCAGGTAGTAAGAGGCTATATCGCTTAATCCGGTGTCCTCCGACTGGGCGGCAATAAGACATGTCCCCTGCCTGATCGCCTCACGTATACGGTAACCGATGATCGGGTGCGTCTTAAGCGGATCGGCTTCAATTAAAAAGATCGCTTCAGCTGAAACCAGTTCTTCCATGCTGTTTGTCATCGCTGCACCGCCAAACGCCCTCGTCATCCCTTCGACCGCCGGGGCGTGGCAATGCCGGCTGTAGCTGTCAACATTATTGCTGCCCAATGAACGGAACAGCTTCTGGAAGATGTAGCTTTCCTCATTACTGGCCTTCGGGGAACAAAGGCCCATCAGAGCAGCGGGACCAAAGCTGCTACGGATCTCTTTTAGGTTATCGACGATCAGGCCGAAGGCTTCCTCCCAACCAACTGCGACGAAAACCTCCTCCGACCTGATCAGAGGAGTGGTTAAGCGCTCTTTACTCTGCAGGTAATCCCAGCCAAACTTACCCCGGGCACAAAGATGCCCACGGTTGACCGGGCTATCAAAATCGGGCCGCACATTGATCACTTCGTTATCTCTGGTCTGCAGGTAAATACCGCAACCAACACCGCAATAAGGACAAATGGTCTTGGTTTTTTCGACCTGCCACGGGCGGCCCTTGCCAATCAATGCTTTGGGTACCAATGCCCCGACCGGACAACTATCGATGCAGAGTCCACAGAAAACACAGGTCGAGTCTTCAATTTTATCCTCGTAAGCCGGACCAACGTTAGTGATAAAGCCGCGCATGGTAAAGTCAATGGCCCCTGCTCCGGCAATTTCCTGGCACTTTCCGACACAAATACCGCAAAGAATACACTTGGTCATATCCCGGACAAAAAAGGCGTTGCTGCTATCTAAAGGTAGCTCTTTCGTTTCGCCAACATATTCGTTTTCAGTCACACTGTAACGGTAACAGTAATCCTGCAGTTTGCAGCTTCCAGTCTGTTCGCAGGTAATGCAAACCAAGGGGTGATTGGCTATAAGCAGGCTCAAAATAGACCGGCGGACCCTCACCACTCGCTCTGATTCAGTATGCACAACCATGCCGGGGGCAGCTGGGGTGACACAAGAGGCAACCAGGCTTTTCGCTTTTTCCACTTCAACCACGCAAAGCCGGCAGGCGCCGTTGGGCGGCAGCTCGGGATCGTGGCAAAGAGTGGGAAGATCAATGCCCAACTCCCGGGCCGCCTGCAGGATAGTCGTGCCGGCAGCCACTTCCAGCTCTTTACCGTCAATGGTAAGTTTAATTGCTGACATCGGCTTTCCTCCCAACCGGTGTGATCATGATACAATCCTGAGGACACTTTTCAATACAGCTGCCACAGCGGGTGCAGCTTTCTTGGATTATCTGATGTGCTTCTTTTTTCACACCTGTAATCGCATTTACCGGGCAAGCCCGGGAGCAGGCGGTGCAACCGGTACAGCGTTCTTGATCAATCCGGTAATGAAAAAGCGCTTTACAAACTCCGGATCGGCAATACTGTTCGTTAATATGTTCTTCGTATTCAGTCCGGAAATAGCGGATCGTGCTGAGCACCGGGTTCGGGCAAGTCTGGCCGAGACCACAAAGGGAGCTGTCTTTGATACTGTGAGCCAGCTCGTCAAGGGTATCGAGGTCTTTCGGTTTTCCTTCACCTTCGGTAATCCGGTTTAAAATCTCCAGCATCCGTTTAGTACCCTCACGACAGGGTATACATTTACCACAGGATTCTTTCTGGGTAAAGCTTAGGAAGTATTGAGCTAAGTCAACCATACAGTTCCGTTCATCCATCACTACCAGACCTCCGGAGCCCATAATTGCCCCAGCCTGATTCAGCGAGTCGTAGTCAATCGGCAGATCCAATAGTTCAGCAGGAATACAACCGCCGGATGGTCCACCAGCCTGAACCGCTTTAAAAGCGCGGCCGCCTTTGATTCCGCCCCCAACATCATATATTATCTCTCTGATCGTGATGCCCATCGGTACTTCGCACAAGCCAGTATTGCGGATCTTGCCAGCCAGGGCAAATACCTTAGTGCCTTTACTGCCCTCAGTACCGATGGCAGAAAACTCGGCCACCCCGCCTTCTTTCAAAATTAGCGGTATGTTGGCCAGAGTTTCAACATTGTTGATCGTGGTCGGTTTGCCAAAGAGTCCGGCCTGTGCCGGAAAGGGCGGACGGGGTCGCGGCATACCTCTTTTGCCTTCGATCGAGGCTAAGAGGGCCGTTTCTTCGCCGCAGACAAAAGCGCCGGCACCTTCCTTAATCTTGATTTTGAAATTAAAACCGGAAGCGAGAATATTTTGGCCGAGCAGTCCATATTCTTCGGCCTGTTTAATAGCAGTCTTCAGTCTCTTGATGGCCAATGGATATTCGGCACGACAATAAACGTAACCTTCATCAGCCCCGATTGCACAACCGCAGATCAGCATCCCTTCCAAAATGGCATGGGGGTCGCCCTCAAGAATACTGCGATCCATAAAAGCACCTGGGTCACCCTCGTCGGCGTTGCATACCACATATTTTTTGACGGCCGGTGCCTGCAAGGCAAGTTCCCACTTCAGCCCAGTGGAAAAACCAGCTCCGCCCCGCCCACGCAGACCGGCAGCCTTAATCTCGGCGCAAATGGCAGGCGGTTCCAGATCCAAGGCCCGGGTAAAAGCGCTATAACCGCCGCGCATGATGTACTCATCGATACTTTCCGGATCGATCAGGCCGCTGTTACGTAACACTTTAAGTTTTTGCTTGGTATAAAAAGGGATCGTGTCAAAAAAACGCGCCGGAGCATCAACGTCCGGCCCCTTATAGAGCAGATGTTCGACAATTTCACCTCCCACCAGGTGTTTTACCACCAGCTCCGCCATATCTTTCGGCTTCAGGCGGCAGTAGAAAACCTCGTCGGGGTAAACAACAATGATCGGCCCCACCTCGCAAAAACCGGGGCACCCGGCCATCACCAGCCTGTACTTATCTCTGATCTTGTGCTTTTCCAGTTCTTCGATTAGCGCTTCTTCAACTGACTGCGAACCAGACGAGATACAACCCGTCGCGCCGCAAATCATCAAATGCTTTTCATACAAAATTTTTGAGCCTCCTTGGCTATTCGTAACTGTCGAGGACCGCCTTCACTTTGTCCGGGGTCAGCCTTCCGTGCGGATTGTCGTTAACCATAATCACCGGGGCCAAGGCGCAGGCTCCGATGCAGGCCACCTCCTCTAAGGTGAACTTTAAATCATCGGTTGTTTCACCGCTTTGCACCCCGAGAATTGCTTCAATCCGTTCGGCAATTTTCGGGCTGCCCTGGATATGACAGGCTGTTCCCTTACAAACCCTGATAATATAGCGGCCACGCGGTTTCAACTTAAACTGGGAATAAAAAGTGGCAACTCCATAAAGACTGCTGAGCGGAATATACATCAGGCGCGAGACCACTTCAATAGCCGGCCGGGGCAAGTAACCGTAATGGTCCTGTATTACCTGCAAAACCGGGATAACCATTTCTTTTTTCCCCAGGTAAGGCTCAACTATTGCGTCTAGGGCACTTAAGTCAATTGGATCGGTTATAGCTGTTTCTACTGCCGCAACGCTCTTCAACAAATCACCTTCCAGACATATGATTTTTTCTTTATCTTAATTACACTTAAACCGCTGTCATTCCTGCCTGGGGTGCACAAATTTTATCCGATCCCAATTCGGATTATGCTGATCAGGCAAACTAGTCAGTCAAAAACTTAGGTTTAAAATCAAGGCCATCAGCGGCTACAAAATGGTACTCAACGCCATTGCGTAAGCCCTGACCGATCTGATCGCGCCCGCTGTCATGGATATGGCCGAATACACATTTTTTTACTGCATATTCTTCGAGCAAGTCGCTGAAGGCACTCGGCTGGTTGGTGCGGCTAAAAGGCGGATAGTGTAAAGCACAGATAATCTGCTGAGCTTTATTTTTTTGGGCACTTAGCAATGACAACCGCAGCCTCTCAACTTCGCGCAGGTAAATTTTCTGGTCTTGATTACTGTCGAAACCTTCTTCGCCGGGGCAAACCCAACCTCTGGTCCCGCAAATTACCCACTGTTCCCAAATAAAGTGATCATTTTGCAGAGCATAAACAGAGGGTGGCAGCGCTGATCTGACCTTTCCGATTGAAGACCACCAATAATCGTGATTGCCCCTAACTAACACTTTAGTACCGGGCTGCTTCGTCAACCAGTCAAAATCGGGAGTTGCGTCATAAAGCTGCATCGCCCAGGAAATATCACCGGCTACGATAACCAAGTCGTCGGCTTTTACGGCCTGCCGCCAGTTTTCTGCGAGACGCTGAACATGGTCTTTCCAAAGCTCACCGAAGACATCCATTGGCTTATGCCTGCTGTGCGCCAGGTGAAGATCCGCTATCGCAAAAATCGCCAAAGATAATTCCTTCTGCCTCTGCTAGTGACTTTTTTTTAGTAAAACCTGATGATCCCTTTTCATACTACTAAAAGAGCAAGAGGAATGCAA
>DBBD01000089.1 GCA_002292015.1 Firmicutes bacterium UBA993 | reverse complement strand
GGTCTGCAACACAAACCTGATCATGATCGGCGGACCGCAGGTAACGGCTACTTTGCCCTGCGGCGTAAAAGCCAGTTCTGATACATAGGTTGGCACAAAGCCGACATGGCCTTTCCAGTCGGGGAACTCGGCATCCACGGTTAAGTAGACCCTGGTATCGGGCTGCTCCGCCCAGGTCTCTTTAACCTCGCTTTTCCGGATCAAGTCAGCCGGGCTGCGTGCCCCGTAAACGATATCGATGTGGCCATAATCACCGCGGTTGGCAAAGCAGTAACCGATCAGCGACCTTAGCGGCGCTAAGCCGATCCCCCCGCCGATAAATAAAATGTCCTTTCCTTTCATCTCGGCGACGGGAAAACCGTTGCCGTAAGGACCCCTGATCCCGATTTGGGTACCGGGAGCAAGGGAATGAAGAGCGTTCGAAACCGCACCCACTTCCTTGATACTGAACTCGAGACAGTCGCGGCAGGTAGGCGATGAGGTGATCGAAAAGATGGCCTCGCCGACAGGCGGTATCGACAACATGGCACACTGACCGGGCATGAATTCAAAAGGCAGACCATTTTTACCCGACACCCTGAGTGTTTTAATGTCAGGAGTCTCCGCCGTAATATCAAGAACTGTGGCGGTCTGAGGCATTAAAGGATTAACGCTGCACATTCTGTTCACCTCCCAGGGCGATGATCGCCTGTACGATATCTAGGTTAACCGGGCAGCTGCGCAGGCAGCGGCCGCAGCCAACGCAGGCTATCTCTCCATATGTTTCAGGGTAATATTGCAACTTATGCAAAAAACGCTGCCTGATCCTCTCCTTGCGGCTGGGGCGGGGGTTATGCCCACCGGCCATTAGGGTAAATTGACCGTACATACAGCTGTCCCAGCAGCGAAAGCGTTCGCCTGCCATTTCGTGGCCGTAATCTTCAACATCAAAACAGTAGCAAGTCGGGCAAACATAAGTACAAACTCCACAGCCGAGGCAGCTCTTATAAAGCTTATCCCAGGCCGGATCTTCAAAACGACCCTTTAGGTTTTCACTTAGCCCACTTAGCTTTAAGCCAAAATCAGCCGTTTTAACCAAAGCCGGGCCATACGACTGCCCGTTAGCTTCCGTCAGCAATGAAGCATCACCTTTCAGGAGCGCTTCACCTTTTACAGTTTGCGCTTCGAGCATTAAATTCCCGCTCTGCCGGTCAAGGTGAGCTATCACATCAGCGCCGGGGGCACTGACCGGATCAATACCAAAAACGCTGCAGAAACAAAAGGGATCGGGTGCGAAGCAGGCCAGGGCGACAACCGTGGTTCGTGCCCGTCTATCCCGGTAGAGTTCATCAACCGGGTCCTGGTCCAGGTAAACCCGGTCAAGCATCTCGAACGCTTTCAGGTCGCAGGGGTGGACACCGAAGGCCGTTACCGGTTCAAATTCTTCCCCGGCGCTGAGTTCCAGCACCGGGCCACGGCAGCGGTAGCGCATGTAGGTTTCTTCCCGCGGGAAGAAGATATCTTTGGGCGATATGGCGCTGGTCGGAGCATCAAGGGCCACTTCGTCACCCGCAGTCCACTCTTTAAATAGAACCGTTGGTCCCTCCTTAACCGGTAAAAGCAGCTTACCCTGACCGGCCAGGTGAGACCAGAGAACGGGCAGTTTATCTGCTGTTACTATTTTTTTCACCTTGACCACCTCACTTTTCAGAAAAAGCTGCCGGATCATTTGGTTTGTAGGTTAGGAGCGGTGGCTCTAACTCGGCATTCAAACCAGCTTCAAACTGACCATACAGCTCGTTTAAATCTTTGATTAATTTACGGTTTAGCTCCTGAAGCGGGATAACGACCGGACAGGCACGCTGGCACTCGCCACAATCAATACAGCGTCCGGCACCATGATAAGCCCGGACCAGGTGGAAAAGAAAGTTTTCGCTTGCCTGGTAAGCACGGCCCTGCCAGCGCGGTTTATCCTGCTCGACAAAGCATTCACGACAGCTGCAGTAAGGACAGGCTTGACGACAGGCGTAACAGCGCAGACAGCGGGAAAGCTCTTTGTCCCAGTAGGCGTACCGTTCATCGGCCGGCAGCTCTTCCAGCGCGGTTACGCTCTTGTAGCGTTCAGGCGCCTCTTTTGCACCGCGGGGGATAAGAAGCAGCTGATCGTAAACTACCGGGTCGGGATAAAGGCAGTCCCGGCATTTATAGAGCAAAAGTTGATCCCGCTCAACCGTCTTCTCCCCGGCAACAGTCTTAAGCACTACCCGGCCGTTTTCTTCGTCAATACCTTCCGGCGCTACCCCGGCAACTGCCGTCAACAAGCTGTAATCAAGCATTCCCGGGCAGGGCAGACCGTAGAGAACCACCCGTTCCCGGGCTATCATGTTGTCCTGCAGTAAGCGGTTAAAGGCGCGGGAATCGCAACCCTTGACCAGCACGCCAATTTTCTGATAATCCTTTAACTCATCAAGCAGGTAGCGGCTTAGATTAACCGCACAGAAAGAATCCCAGGTCAATCTTTCCAGGTCTTTTTCGTCCTCGGCGAAAAGCGGACGTGATTGCCACCAGTAATGTCCTTTTTCCCAGCCTAGAAGCAGGTTGATGCGTCCGCCCAGCAGATCCTGCCTGACTGCATCGCGAATTTTAGTTAACTCGGCTAAGTAACGCTCTGCCACCGGGCATCCCTCATCTTTCTGTTCGGCCCGAGGGCCTTAATCCTACCGGTGATCGCTTCCATCTCATCGGCAAACTTATCGCCCTCCGAGCTGGATATCCAGCGCACCTCAAAACGATCCGGTTCGAAACCGGCAAATTCAACCAGGCGCTTGAAGGAGGAAAGGCGGCGGCGACTGTGATAGTTACCGGTGCTGTAGTGGCAGTCACCGGGGTGGCAACCGGCCACCAGCACACCGTCTGCCCCGCGTTGGAATGCCCGCAGCACAAACATCGGGTTCAGACGCCCGGAACAGGGAACGCGGATTACCTTTACATTGGCCGGATAACTCAGGCGACTGGTACCGGCCAGGTCTCCACCGGCATAACTGCACCAGTTGCAACAGAAAGCGACCACCAGGGGCTCCCAGCCGGCAATTTTTTCATTTAGCGCTGCAGGCATATGGCATCCACCTCCGCCAGGATCTGTTCATTGGTAAAGCCTTTAATATTAATCGAGCCGGAACGGCAGGCCACCGAGCAGGAACCACAGCCCTGGCAGAGCGAGGGGTTAACTTCGGCCACGGTGCGCTTAAGCATCGCGCCCTGATAGCGCTCTTCGATCTCGATGTGATCTATGGCGTTATAGGGGCAAACCGCCTCGCAGTAAAGGCAACCTGAACATTCCGCCTGGTTGACAACAGCAGTACAGGCTTCGCCTTTCAGCAGATCCTTTGAAAGCAGGCCGATCGCCTTCACTGCTGCGGCACTGGCCTGGGCCACCGTATCGGGAATATC
>DBBD01000125.1:13868-18891 GCA_002292015.1 Firmicutes bacterium UBA993 | reverse complement strand
TAGGGTAGTTTAAATGATTTTGCCTCCTTGAAAAGTGTTGATATATTCGGCTGGTCATTGTATAGTGGAGCAAATAATGATGATATTGTGTAAGATATGCTTATTCTCAATTTTCTTTTATAATTATTTAAGTTCCTGACCATTCAAAATTTATTGGAGGTGTCGAGATGTCCGGCTGTCATGGAAAATTGCTGAGAGTTGACTTAAGTAATGGTAAGATTTCTGAAGAGGCCATCCCCGAACAACTGCACAAAGATTACTTGGGCGGGGCCGGATTAGCCACTAAGTATTTGTGGGATGAGGTGCCGAAGGGCGCCGATCCGTTGGGGCCCGAAAACAGGCTGATTTTCATGGCCGGCAGTCTGACCGGAGTTGTAGCTCCCAGCACGGGCAGATTTAGTGTTGTCGCCAAATCCCCCCAGACCGGGATCTGGGGGCAGGCCAACTCGGGAGGGCACTGGGGTGTGGCCTTTAAGAAGACCGGCTATGATGGCATCATCTTCGAAGGCGCCGCTGCCGAACCGGTTTACCTGGTCATTGACGACAACAAGGCCACTTTAAAAGATGCCTCGCATCTCTGGGGCAAGAATGTTGAGGTGACAACCAGGCAGGTCATCGAAGAACTTGGCGGTCGGTACAACGTTGCCTGTATTGGCGTCGGAGGCGAAAAGATGGTCAAGTATGCGGCGATCATGAATGAATATCACCGGGCTGCCGGACGCTGCGGTCTTGGTGCCGTAATGGGCTCCAAGAACTTAAAAGCGGTTGCCGTAAAAGGCAGCCGGAAAACGCCGATCAAGAATCCGGAAGCTTTTAAGAAACACTCAAAAAAGCAGTTTGAGTTGATGGATGAGTCGATGATGAAGATGGCTATGAATGCTTTCGGTACTAGCGTTGTGCTTGATCTGGTCAACGTTCGTGGCGGGTTTCCGACCCGCAACTGGCAGAAAGGAATCTTTGATGAATCAGAAGAGATAAACGGGCCGGCAATCTCAGATAAGATCCTGAAAAGAAGTGTGGCCTGTTTTGCCTGCCCCATCGCCTGCGGACGGGGAACCGAGATCAGGGAAGGCAAGTATGCCGGCTATAAGGGAGAGGGGCCGGAGTATGAAACCGTCGGCACCTTTGGGGGCATGTGCTATGTCAGTAACTTAGAGGCGATTACCATGGCCGGTTATCTTTGCAACGAGTACGGTATAGATACGATATCGGCCGGCAGTACAATTGCTTTTGCCATGGAATGTTTTGAGAAGGGGATTTTGACCACCGACGATACAGACGGCAGAAAGATAAACTTTGGCGATGCCGAGCTGATTGTCGACTTGGTGCACCTGATTGGCAGACGGGAAGGGTTTGGTGATCTCCTAGCTGAGGGAAGTATGCGCATGTCCCAAAAGCTTGGTCAGGGCAGTGAACATTTTGCTATGCATGTTAAGGGCTTAGAGCTGCCGGCCTATGACAGCAGGGCGGTGCAGATGACCGGCCTGACCTATGCCACTGCCAACCGCGGCGGCGATCACGTTACGGCCTATGTGCAGGGTCCTACTTTTTCTGATGTGCCCTTTTTGATCGTGGAGGACAGTGAGATCAAGGATCCCTTTGTAGCAGATCCCGGTGAAGTGAAAGTAGCCCGTGACCTTGAAGATATGCTGACTACTTTTGACTGTGTCGGAGCCTGCAAGTTTATGGGGCTTTGCCTGAACGCCGAAGACTGGGTCGAGCTGGTTAACCTGGTTACCGGTTGGGATTTAAGTGTTGCCGAATATAAAGAAGCCGGTGAACGGGTCTATAACCTGGCCCGCGCTTTTAGCAACCGGGAGGGACTGAGCGCTTTCGGCGACACCCTGCCGAAGCGGCTGCTTGAAGATCCGTTGCCCGACGGCCCGGCAGTAGGACATGTCAATGACCTGCCAATTTTGCTGGACGCTTACTACAAGCTACGGGGCTGGGATCGGGCGAGCGGAAAGCCGGGGCCGGAAAAGTTAAAAGAGCTGGGACTTGAGTTTACAGTTCCGGTTCTTTGGAAATAGGGGGCGGCAAACGATGACTGCAGAAATACAAAGACCATGGGTGAACAGCTATCGCCTTGGACCGTATAAGCTGGCTCACAGCCTGGAACCATACCCGGAAGAACCGCTTTTTGCCCTCCTCGATCAGTCGGCTGCCAAGTACCCTGGTTCAACGGCCATTGATTATTTCGGCGAGCGTATCAGCTACCGCGAGCTGAAATGCTATGCTGACAGCCTGGCTGCGGCCCTGGCCGGTTTTGGGGTTAAGAAAGGCGACAAGGTGGCAACTATTCTTCCGACCTGTCCGCAATACGTTATTGCTAATTTTGCGATCCTCAAAACCGGGGCGGCCCATGTACCTTGCAGTATTTTACACAAGGAACGGGAGCTTGAGTTCGAAATCGGCGAATCGGGAGCAGAAACGGTAATCTGTTTAGAAGAGCAATTGCAAAGAGTACTCAGTGTTAAAACGAAGACAAAGTTGAAGCAGGTTATTGTCACCGCGCTTACCGATTATACACCTGCTGAGCTGGATCAGCCGGAAGCTGCAAGCGGTACCTACCGCTTTAAAACACTGATCGCTGGCAGTGAGCCAAACCCGCCGGCAGTCGAGATTAACCCACGCGAAGATCTGGCCTACCTTGCCTTTACCGGCGGGGCGACCGGAATCCCCAAGGGTGTAATGCTTACCCATTATAATCGTTACACCAATGTTTTGCAGGCGATGCCCTGGGCCATGTCTAGCCTGGAAAAATCAATCCGGGGCAAAGCTTCTGTCTGTATTGCCGTGCCGCTGTTTCATTCCTATGGAGATGCCAGCGCTCTTTTCGGAATCTATTGGGGCTTGCGCCTGATCCTGATCCAGGATCCGCGCGACAGTGACTACATTGTGAAAATGTTGGTTGAAAACAGGCCTTTTATGGCTGCCTTGGTTCCGACCCAGATGATGAAGTTACGAGATAAGGATTTGCCGCGGATGCCGATTCAAATTGTCTCAGGCGCCTCTCACCTACCGGTTGAAGTGCGTGAAGGCATTTCGGAGAAGATTAAGATGCCTGTTTCCGAGGGGTACGGGTTAACGGAAACCGGCCCGACCACCCATCTCGACCTGACCGGGTTTTCCAAGATTACCGGTTTTGCTGCGAAGCAAAAATACAGCATCGGCCTGCCGATACCCGATACGGATGTTAAACTTATTGATGAGGAAACCGGTGAGGTGAGCCCGCCCGGAGAGCCGGGCCACATGTACATCAAGGGTCCCCAGGTGATGAAAGGATATTGGCCAAATGCCGGCGATGGACTGGTCGACGGTTGGCTTCCAACGGGAGATGTTGTAAAGATGGATGAAGATGGCTATTTTTATATCGTTGATCGGATTAAGGACATGGCTAACGTTTCTGGGTTTAAGGTGTACACTAGCAGTATTGACGATATTTTGCATCAGCATCCTGCCGTTTCGATGGTGGCGGCGATCGGTGTGCCTGATCCCAAGCGGGAAGGAAGTGAGAGGATCAAGGCTTTTGTCGTGCTGCGGGATGAATATGAAGGCAAAGTAACGGAAGAAGAACTGATCGAGTTTTGCCGTGATAAATGTGCTTCTTATGCCGTGCCGTGTTGGCTGGAGTTCAGGGACAGCCTGCCCCTTACCGTTACTGAAAAGATATTTAAACGGCAGCTGCGCGAAGAAGAGATTCGGAAGCAGCAGAACGAATAATTTTTTGACACTCTCACGGGGGAACTTTACTGCCATCGGTTTCTCCTGTATTTCGTGCCTATACATGATAGTAAGGGCAGCATCAAATGTAAAAAAATCGCAGTGGGGTGTCCACAGTTGAAAGTGGTAGTAAAACCGTACCTTTTCTTTCGCGATATCCTGGGCTTTGCCGGCCGGGAGGTTGAACTGCCGGCAGAGGAAGAAAAAACGGTAGAGAAGCTTTTAACCATTTTACGGGGCGAATTTAAATTGCCAGATGAGGTTGATCTGCCCCAGGGGCGCCTTATAATCTTCGAGGGCAGCCGGCCGGCCGGCCTTATTGTTTTGATTAACGGGCGTAATATCGGTAAGCTCAACGGGTTGGATACGGTATTGTGCGAGGGTGATCAGGTAACCCTCTTCCCTCCGGCCGCCGGAGGTTAATCAGGAGCTTTTTAATGGTAGAGGGATTTACAGTGATCAAAGCGCAGTAAGGGCTTCATGCCAGCCGTGTTTCAGCTGATTCGGTTGTTTTTAGATTATACAGTTCGCTAAGCGAGGCTTAAGATGAGCGATGCAGAAAAAGATAACCCGAGCGCAGCCTAACCTGGCTGAAAGCCGGGAATGGTACCGCACCATAGCTGAAGATATCCCGGCGCTGGTAACCAGGATCTCGCCTGACTACATAATCACCTTTGCCAATAATGCTTTCTGCGATTTTATGGGTGTCAGCGTGGATAAAGTTGTCGGAAGCCCCCTATTAAATTTTGTTCCTGCCGGTAATTATCAAAAAGTAATTGATCACCTGGCAGCCTTAAATCCGCTTAAACCAATTGCCGCCCACGAACATACTAATATCGCCTTTGATGGCTCAGAGCGCTGGATTAAATGGACCAACCGGGCATTGTACAACAATGAAGGGAAACCCGTTGAGTACCTTAGTATCGGTGAGGATATCACCGATTACAGGCAGGCTTTTAAAAGACTAAAAGAAAGCGAGGCCCAGAAGCGCTCAATTATTGAGGCCAGTCCGGACCTGATTATCCGTCACGACAGCGAAGGTTACTACCTTGCACTCTTAAGCGCAAGTGAAGATTTACTCTATAAACCACGAGAGTATTTTCTCGGCAAAAAAATGAGCGATATCCTTCCGGCGGACCTAGCCGAAACAATCGGTAATACTATCCGCAAAGCTCTGGAAACCGGTGATCTGCAGATCCTGGAGTATGCTTTAAATACTCCCAACGGTAACCGTAGCTATGAGGCGCGGACAAAAGCCAGCGGCGAAAAAGAGGTGATCTGCTTTATTCGCGACGTGACC
>DBBD01000125.1:8030-13498 GCA_002292015.1 Firmicutes bacterium UBA993 | reverse complement strand
ACAAAGTTACGTGAATCGGAAGAGCGCTATCGTGAAATACTGGCTTCGATTGAAGAGGGCTATTATGAGGCTGACCTGAGCGGCAAAATCATCTTTTTTAATGATCGGTTGCCCGCATTGATCGGTTATTCCCGTGGAGAATTTTTTGGAATCAGCTATAAAAAGCTTTATAACAATCCCGAAAAGGTTTTTCAGACCTTTAACCAGGTCTTCTTAACCGGTCAGCCGGTAACCGGTTTTACTCTTGAAATGATTAAGAAAAATGGAGATATCGTCTACGGCGAACTCTCTATATCCCTGATCTTTGACAAAGCCGGGCAGAAAATCGGGTTTAGGGGCTTGGCCCGCGATATCACCGATCGGGTTCTGTTTGAGCAAAAACTTGAGTTTTTAGGCATGCATGATCAGTTAACGGGTCTCTATAACCGGGCGTTCTTTGAAGAAGAACTGCAACGTCTGGGTCAGAGCCGTGAGTACCCGATCGCTTTAATCACGGCCGACTTAGACGGTTTAAAGCTTGCCAATGACACTTTCGGTCATGAAGCGGGTGATCGGCTGCTGAAGGGAGCGGCTGCTGTTTTAAGCAAGGCCGTGCGCAGCGATGATATTTTGGCTCGGGTTGGCGGAGATGAATTTGCAGTGATCCTGACTAAGACGTGCGATAAGGGAGCAGAAAAGATAGTGGCCCGCTTGCGGGAGAGCTTGGAAGCGTACAATCAACAGCATAGTGATTTGCCTCTGGGCCTTTCAGTTGGCTTTGCTGTGGCAAGGGATGCCAAAAAGCCACTACATGAGGTTTTCCGGCATGCCGATGATCTGATGTACCGCGACAAGCTCTACCGCGGCAACAGATTACGCAATAAGTCAATAGAGGCGTTTTTGGCTGCCCTGAATGAACGTGATTACATCGCCCAGGGGCATGCCCGGCGGTTAGAGGATTTATGCCGCAGGATGGGGGAAAAGGTTGAACTTACACCGAGCCAGTTAGCTGATTTGGCCTTGCTTGCAAAGGTGCATGATTTGGGGAAGGTGGCCATTCCAGACAGCATCTTATTTAAGGAGGGCCCACTGACTGCAGAAGAATGGAAGGTGATGCGTTCGCACCCGGAAAAAGGCTACCGTATTGCATTAGCCTCAGCGGAACTTTCAGGCGTTGCTGTATTAATATTGAAGCATCACGAAAGATGGGACGGCAGCGGCTACCCTGCTCAGCTTCAGGGTGAAGCCATACCGATCGAATGCCGTATCTTCGCTATTGCTGATGCTTTTGACGCGATGACCAATGACCGCCCCTACCGCCAGGGTCGAAGCAAGGAAAATGCTCTGGAGGAGATTAAAAGAAGCGCCGGCACTTATTTTGATCCAAAATTGGTCGATGTCTTTCTCTCTATTGTTTAAAAGCTTTTTACTTTTCTGACGAAATCTCCACAACATAAGTAGCCTGCCCCTCAATAGGGCAGGCTACTTAGTCGTCTGTCCTAGAAATCTTCTCTCCTTTGGAGAGGAGCAGGGAGAGGAGGGATTTATTCCCTCTGTTGGTGCCGCAAGAGGCACCGATGCCTCTAATGATCAATGTTATTTTCTGCCAAGCTTGGCCAGCGTTTTTTCGATGCAGCCGAGGACAGTATCGATCTGCTCATAAGAGATGACCGCCGGTGGTTCAATCCTGATTACCCTTGCATTGTTCAGCGTTCCACCGACCAGCACCCGCTGCTCAAAAAGATCTTTAGCCAGTTCGAAGCCAATTTCGTCTGAGGGAAACTCCATACCGATTAACAGGCCCCGGCCCCGGACAGCCCGTAAAACTGAAGGGTGTTTTTCCTTATATAAATGCAGTTTTTCCAGAATATAGTCTCCTTTTTCGGCCGCCATTTTGGGAATATCCCACTCAACGGTGTACTTGATGGCGGCAATTGCAGCGGAGCAGCTTAGGGGGTTGCCACCGAAAGTAGGCGAGCCGAGAATCCAGGGATTTTCGAGCATATTCTGCCACAGGTGTTTGCGGGCCACAATGCCGGTAATGGGCATCACGCCACCGCCAAATGCTTTACCCATAATTAAAATGTCTGGAACAACATTAACCTGTTCAACAGCCCAGAGGCTTCCCGTACGGCCCATCCCGGTCTGGATTTCATCGGTGATCAGTAAAACTTCATAACGGTCGCAAATCTCACGCAGCGCCGGCAGGTAGTCCGGTGGCGGAACAATAATTCCCGCCTCACCCTGGATCGGCTCCACAATTACCCCGGCTACCGATTCGCCGACGGCAACCAAATTGCGGATTGCTTTTTCCATCGCAGTTGCATCAGCATATTCCACGTGCTGAAAGCCGGGGATCAGCGGCAGGTATGGTTTACGGTAGCCCCCTTTGCCGGTTGCCGATACAGCTCCCATAGACTTGCCATGAAAGGCATTGACAGTTGATATAAACCAGGTTTTGCCGGAAGCCAGGCGGGCCAGTTTCAATGCCATTTCCACCGCTTCGGCGCCCCCGTTGCAGATAAATGAGTACTGCAGGTCACCAGGAGTGATCATCTCAACCAGCTTGGAAAGGTAACCGCGCAGCGGTTCTACCAATTCCTGGCTATGTAGGGCGTACCGGTTCAGTTGGGCCCGAACTACCTCTACCACTTTGGGGTTGCGGTGTCCAAGCATGTAAATGCCAAAACCACCGAGACAGTCGATAAATTCCACACCGTGGGTATCGCGGAAGATAGCTCCTTCGTCTTCCCACTCGACGAAAGAGAAGTCAGAGGATACCGACTTGCGGGCCGCCAGGATCGCCGGATTCACATATTTAGCATAATTTTCCACAGAGTCAGATACAATCCGATCCTTGTCCTCAGCAGTCAACTCATATTTCAGGATATAATCCAGGACACGACTACTTTCTTTTATTACAGCTTCCCGATCCACTGCGCTCTTTCTCCCTTCGTTAAAAAGAATACTGCCTTGTAGTTATTATAGCAATAGCAATGCCAATTACGACAACATTTTTGCTGCGGTCCAAGTTTTTTATAACAGCCTTCCTATCGACAGTCGGTTGAGTCGTTGAGTAAATATATCAAACTGTCAAGGGAACCTTTTCCGAATTTATTTATCAATAATGAGACGGCGGGGTGAGAATGTTATGTTTTTTTAAGAATTGTTGGCCAGTGCGCATTAATCTAGGGGTGCTGACTCTGTGATATAATTGATGAAGTTCAGTGCTTCTTATTTAAGCATGGGAGGTTTCTGATCTTGGCTGAAAAGAAAATACCTCTTGAACTGAGGTCGGCTGTGCATTACAGGAAACTAAAGCGCAGGAAAGTCAAACTAAGACTGATAGTTAAGATGATATTCATCATCTTTATTTTGCTTTTACTGGTTGGGGGCGGAGCAGTAGCAGCAGTAGTGGTTAACTACGTTAAGGAAGCGCCGCCGTTTGACCCTACCCAGCTGGCGACTGTAGAAACGTCCTATATCTATGACAGCAGCGGTAATGCAATTGCTGCCCTACACGAAGAGCAAAATAGGGTTGTGGTTACATTAAATCAGATACCGCAGCATGTTCAGGAAGCTTTTATAGCGATCGAAGATGAGCGTTTTTTTAATCATTTTGGATTCGACATAACCGCCAGCCTGCGGGCGGCGTACATCAATTTCCGCGCAGGCGAAATTTTACAGGGAGGCAGCACGATTACGCAGCAGCTGGCGCAAAACGCCTTCCTAACTCAGGAAAAGACTTACAGACGCAAAATTCAGGAGATCTGGCTTGCCCTCCAGCTGGAACAGATTTACAGCAAGGAAGAGATCCTGGAAATGTATCTGAACAGAATATATTTTGGCAACGGATCATATGGAGTTGAAGCGGCTGCCCGGACTTATTTTGATAAAGGTGTATCCGATCTGACTCTGGCCGAAGCAGCGATGCTGGCTGGCGCAGTTCGTGCGCCTAATTTTTTCAACCCTTTTGACAATCTTCTTGCAGCCGAGGCGCGTATGCGGGTTGTGCTGGCAAGCATGAATAGGCTAAACCTGGTCAACGAGAATCAGTACCAGTCAGCATTACAGGAGCAGCTTGAATATGCCTTGCCGCAGAGCCCGGAATTTGCTTTCCCATTTTTCGTCGACTATGTTGTTCACCATGAGCTGATTAGGATCTTAAGCGCCATGCCGGGTATTAACTCCCGCCAGGAAGCATATCAGGCTATCTATAATCACGGACTGAGAATTTATACCACCATGGACCCCGATCTTCAGTTGCATGTTGAAGAGGTTCTGGCCAGAAGAAATCTCTACCCTTCAACAATTTACCTTGATATGCCGCGTGTCAGGGAAGTTATCCGTGAACTGCCTGCCGGTCGCGACCTGGCATGGAACCAGCTCCAGGAGCTAATGGTTGAAGAAGGAGGAGTGGCGCAGCCTCAGGCGGCGATTGTGGTCGCTGATCCGGTAACCGGTAAAATAAAAGCACTGGGTGGAGGGCGTAACTATCAGAAAAACGTTGACGTATTATTGCGCTTCACTACCTTGCGCCAGCCGGGCTCGGCAATTAAACCGGTTATTGCCTATGCCCCTGCTTTTAACGAGGGGGTTTTAGCCGGTGCCGGTACAACACTTGATGATTCGCCATTTACCGGTCCTCATGGCTGGCAGCCGAAGAATTTTGATAATCGATTCAGAGGTCCGATTTCAGCCCGTGTAGCGCTATATTATTCCTATAATGTTCCGGCTGTACGGCTTTTCCAGGCGTTGAACCCGCGAGTGGGGGCTGGATATGCCCAGAAAATGGGGATATCGACGATTACTCCGGAAGAGGTCGATAATTTAAGCTTATCCTTAGGCGGTTTTACATATGGTGTTAGCGCCATTGATATGGCCCAGGCTTATAGTGTGTTAGCTAATAACGGAGTCAAAGTTGATCTGCATACAGTCGAAAAGATAGTCGATTCGAATGGTAGAGTGCTCTACGAGCATAAAAGCGATCCACAGCAGATTATTAGCCACCAGGCGGCTTTTCTCGTCAACGACATCCTCCAGGATTTTGTTACCGAGTACCTGGGCAGAGCCCTGCAGCTTGGCCGGCCGGTGGCGGCAAAAACGGGAACAACAGAAAACTGGAACGACGTTTATCTTGTTGCCTACACACCAAACCTGGTTGCAGCCTTCTGGATGGGTTACGATGAACCGAAACTGGGTAGCATTCAGCAGGGCTGGCGGTTTTCTACTGTTTTTCTGAGAGAGGTTTTTCTCGAGGCTTTTAAAAATCTCGAAATAAAGGATTTTATTCGCCCGGATGGTATAATTAGGGTGGAGATTTGCTCAGTATCGGGAATGCGGCCCAACGATCTATGTCGGGCTTCCGGAACGGTGAGCAGAGATTACTTTATTGCCAGACACGTTCCCAACTGGCTATGCGATTACCATGTGGAACTGCCTCCGCTTCCTGGTGATCCAACTGAGGAGGATCCGGTTCCAGAGGAACC
>DBBD01000125.1:0-7647 GCA_002292015.1 Firmicutes bacterium UBA993 | reverse complement strand
GAACCTGTTCCGGGTGAACCAGCCCCGGGTGAACCAGTTCCGCCAGCTCCCAACTGGTGGGAGTGACCTAATAACTAACGTATGAAGGCGCCGGGTTTTATCCCGGCGCCTTTATTAGGGAGCGAAAAGCAGTTTATCTTACGGTACCAATCGCCGTCATATAAACTGCTGTCTCAGCGGTGCCGTCAACTTCAATCAGAGCATTGACCTCCTCATCAAAAAAGGCGCCGATTTGGCAGGATCCAAGGCCGCATGCAACGGCGGCCAAGGCGGCATTCTGGCCGATATGTCCGGCATCCAGATAAACGTAGCGGTAAGCACGCTGATCATACTTCCACTTTGACCTTTCAATCATGGCGCTCCAGACCAGGTTAAAAGCGGCATCCCTGACCATCTTCTGGCTCAATGCCGCCTTTGCTAATTCCGTGCCGAATGAACCTGGCCTGATTAAAACCAGGTTGTGATCAGGAACCTGGTAGTGGTATATTCCCGGTTCAAAGCCTGCCACCAGGTTTACGAAACAGTAAGTTTCAATCGGGAAGAGTCCCCCGGCCGAGGGCGCAGCCCGAAGCTGGTGGTATTCATCGGCTTGGGTAATACCTTGCACCGCCCAAAGGATTTGTGAAAACACCGTCTCCGAAACTGCGTTATTGCTAAAATTTCTTTCTGAACGGCGCCCTTTGATAATGCTAAAGAGGGGCAGTCCGCCCGCTTGCCGGGGTTTTGGTAGTTCAAAACGTTTTAACTCCGGCGGATATATTTTGTAGAGTGGCGGTTTGTTTGCCCAGTCGAGACCCTTGCCGCTCAGTGATTCACGTCTGTATTTGCTTAGTTTTTGAAAATCATCACCGTAAGTGATCAAAAACACCCCCCATTTTCTGTATTGTAACATAAGCAGGAATTTAGCTTAAATAATTGAAAGCTTATTAACTACCACAATAAATCGGAGGTCGGGTTAATGGAGAAGAAATGTATCAACATTACCGGTTTATTCAAAGCAGGCCCGTATTCCCACGCGGTTGAGGCCGGAGGAATGCTCTTTCTTTCAGGAACAGTTCCGGTAGATCCGCAGAGCGGCCAGCCTGTTGCCGGTGATATCAGGGAGTCTACCGCCCGGGTTTTAGAGAACATTAAGCTGATTCTTGAAGCGGCCGGCAGCAGCCTTGAGCAGGTAGTTAAGGCATCAGTGTACCTTACTGATATGGCTGACTTTGGGGCAATGAATGAAGTTTACAAGACTTATTTTACCGCTAACGAACCGGCCCGCACCTGTGTAGCGGTAAAGGAGCTTCCCGGTAAATTTTCTGTTGAAATCGAAGTAATTGCTCTGAAAAAATAAAAATACAGGGGGATGGGGAAAACGTGTATCTATACATCCGATCAATATCGGGAAAGAATGTATAAAATGCGTAAGAACATTTATATATATGGGAGGAGAACTGCATGGCGGCGGATCGCCGACCATGGAAAAAATTGCGATTCGCAATAACTACGATATCGATTCCTGTAAGCGTCTGTTCAAGATGCATTGCGGGATCGAAAGTTGATAAGGAAACTCTGATGGATTATTGCCGGATTCTTGTTATCGTCGCCGGGTTAAAAGTAGCTCATTTTGGCTAAAGATTAGCCCTCAACCCGGTTTTTGCCCAGTTCTTTGGCCCGGTAGAGGGCAAGGTCTGCCTCACGATAGATGCTGTCAAAGGTAGAGTTCTTCTCACCGCTTAACTCGGCTACTCCGAAACTGGCTGTGATCGTAAACTTTTCCCCGGTGCTGGGGTAAAGAAGTTTGCTTATTGCCATCCTGACTCTTTCGGCAATCATGATAGCTTTGTCGGCCGTGGTTTCCGGAAGCAAGACGGCAAACTCGTCTCCTCCAAAACGGGCCAGGGTATCACTTGCCCGCAGCTCTTCTTTAATGGTTTTGGATACTGTTTTTAATACGAGATCCCCGACCGGGTGGCCGTAGTGGTCATTGATGGATTTGATTCCGTCCAGATCTAGAAGAATCATTGCCGATTTGTTCCCGGTGCGGCTGATCTTGGCCAGCTCTTTTTCGGTAAACTCAGTAAAAATCATCCGGTTAGAGAGGCCGGTAAGCATGTCAGTGCTGGCTGCTTCTTTTAGCTGCCGGTTGATCTCCAACAATTCCTCCTTCTGTTTCTCGATCATATTTTTCTGTGCCAACGATCGAGATGCGGTTTGCCAGACGATTAGAGACATACCCAAACCGATTGCGGCGGCGCTGATCCCATTGACCCGTACTGTGGCCAAAAGATCGGTGTCTCCTTGGGTTAAAGGCAGGGCAAAGTAGAAAAAGAGATAAACCATGGGATAGTAGATTATTGACAGGTACGGATGGAGAACAATGACCACCGCCACCGCAATACTGGCTATCAGGTAAGGATTGATGCTCGGGGTAACCATCTGGTCTATTACACAAACCGTGGCGCCGAAAAAAAGGTAAAGTAATGCCGCTGAAGCGGTGAGGATTCTGCTGCTGGGGCTGCTGTCCAAGCCTTTGTTTTTAAAGATTATGGCTATGGAACCAACAATAAGGGCTATAAACAGAGTTAACGTGTGAGCGTAGATGATACCCAGGCGCCAGGCGTAGCCAGGCGTGGCAGAAGTGTAATTATCTGTTACCAGCGCTTGTACAAAGAATAGGATCTGTGCAACATGAACCGGTACCATAATATAAAACATGATCAAAACACGGCGAAAGTTATTCTGATCCAGCTCTTTCTCTCGCGGCTTATCAAGAAATAAAGCTTTTTTGAATCGTGCCCTTGCTTCGCCAATCATGCTGCCCCCATCACCAATCTGTAAATGACTTTAACCTCTGGAAAAGAGTGAAAATATTGCTTATTGACAAGCATTCCTGCTACCGTATCTGATTCTATCACAAAAGATAAGAAAAACCACTGTGATATAATCTACCCTATAAATCCCCTCTCCCTCGGGAGAGGGCCAAGGTGAGAGGGGAATTAACTATTCTGCTGAAGCTACCTAACGGCATGATAGTCTCAAAACAGGGAGGTCGGCAAATATGACCTATGATGTTCAGTATGTGCGGCAGCAGTTTCCGGCACTTAACCTTATGGTTAACGGCCATGCTGCAGCATTCTTTGACGGGCCGGGTGGAACGCAGGTGCCGCAGCGGGTGATTGATGCCATGGTAGATTACCTGGTTCGCTGCAACGCTAATTCCGGGGGCAGCTTTTTAACCAGTAGAAACAGTGATCAGGTGATCTGCAACGCCCGGCAGGTGCTTGCTGATTTTCTCGGTTGCGCTGCAGATGAGGTAGCCTTTGGCCAGAACATGACTACCCTCAACTACCAACTGGCCTTTGCACTAAGCCGCGAAGCCGGCAGTCGCCGGGAGATCCTGATCACCGAAATCGATCATGAAGCAAATCGCGGACCCTGGTTGGCGTTGGCTGAGCGGGGTTTTGAAATAAAAGAAGTTAGGTTCGATCCCGATTCTTGTATGCTCGATCTTGAAGATTTCCTCAGTAAGCTATCAGAAAAAACCCTGGTGGCCGCTTTTAGTTATGCTTCAAACGGCATTGGAACGGTCAATGATGTGCACCGGATGGTGCATATGGCGCACCAGGTCGGGGCCCTCACAGTAGTCGATGCGGTTCACTTTGCCTTGCATGGTCCGGTAGACGTGCGCGAGCTAAATACCGATTTTCTGATCTGTTCGGCCTACAAGTTTTTTGGCCCCCATGTCGGAGTCTTTTATGGCAGGCGGGATTGTTTTGAAAACCTGTCTGCCTATCGCTTACGGGTGCAACCGGAACAGATCCCTTACCGGATCGAAACCGGCACGCTTAACCATGAAGGTATAGCCGGTGCCGGTGAAGCGGTGGAGTTTATTGCTGACCTGGGAGAAAAGTTCGGCCAACCCTTCGACACCGAAGCTACCGGGAAAGTGTGGTCTGAGCGGCGCCGCAGAATTGTGGCCGGAATGAAAGCAATGGAAGATTATGAACAACCGCTGGCCCATAAGCTGATCAGAGCGTTAGAGCAAATTGATCGGGTCAGGGTTTATGGTCCTCCCGCCGATTCGCCCAGAACATCGACAGTTTCTTTCACCATAGAAGGCATCAACTCGGAGAAGGTTGCGGCAGAGCTTGGCGAAAAAGGGCTGTTTGTCTGGGATGGCCATTTTTATGCGATCAGGTTGGTTGAAGTTTTAGGATTAATGAACAGCGGCGGTCTGGTACGCGTAGGGCTTTCACCGTATAATACAGAACAGGAAATTGAGCGCCTGCTCATTGCAGTGAAGCGAATCGCTGAAAGATAATATCGTATTTTGTGAGGTTACCAATTCACAGAGGAGGAGTGATGGATGTGAATATTAGTGAGATTTACGAATACCTGGTCAAAAAAGGCATGGAGAAAGATCCCCGTGGAGCGGATGAAGTAAGGGCTTCGCTGGAGAGAGAAAAAAGGAAGTTTGACGAGCTGAAAGAAGAAGAGCAGCAGGAATTCGATCGGGATCGGCTGACCAACCCTTACGCTGATACGCGGATTCTCTGCGGTGACCACGAAAAAGAGGTCAAATGCCTATTGGCTGGTATCGATATTGAAGTCGGTGAAGTATTACTGGCTGATCGCCTCGGGGAAAAAGGTAAGCCGGTAGACCTGATCCTGGCCCACCATCCCGAAGGAAAAGCGCTGGCAGACTTGCATTATGTTATGCACTTACAGGAGGATCTTTTAGCCCGTTTCGGGGTGCCGATAAATGTGGCCGAAGCGCTGATGTCATCACGGATCAGCGAGGTAAAAAGAGGCTTGATGCCGGTAAACCATAACCGGGCCATCGATGCGGCAAAGATACTTGGCCTGGCTATGGCCTGTTCCCATACGGTGGCCGATAACCAGGTAACCGCTTATCTCCAGGATCTTATTGAACACGAGAATCCACGCACAGTTGGCGATATGATAAAAATATTAAAAGACATTCCCGAGTATGCAGAGGCTTCCAAATATGGCGCCGGGCCTGAGGTTATACTTGGCAGCAAAGGTAATCGTGCCGGCAAAGTGCTGGTTGATATGACCGGGGGCACCAGCGGTTCGGAAAAATCTTACGCCAAACTTTCGCAGGCTGGTGTAGGCACAATCGTCGGTATGCACATGAGCGATAAGCATCGCAAAGAAGCAGAAAAAAATCATCTTAACGTTGTAATCGCCGGTCATATCGCCAGCGACTCCGTAGGCATGAATATGCTGCTTGACGGTATTGAAAACCGGGGAGTGGAGATAATCCCCTGTTCCGGTTTTATCCGCTATAGGAGAGGTTAATGATCAGTTAAGCTGATCCGGACCCGGGTATCGAGGGCAAGGGCGCCTTCTCCTTCCGGAAAGACGCGAACAGGATTGATGTCGAGTTCTCTAATCCCAGGGTAATCAGCAAGCAGTCTAGCTGTCCGTATCACCAGGTCAATAAAAGCTTTGGTGTCAGCGGCTGGTTGCCCGCGCCAGCCGGAGAGCATCGCTGATGATTTCAGCGCTGCAAGCTTTTCTTCCACTTGTTCCGGGCGGGTGGGACAGAGCAGGTTGGCTACGTCACTTAAAGCTTCAATATAGATTCCGCCCATGCCGAAAAAGACAACCGGTCCAAAAGAATGGTCGTGTTTGCCGCCGATAAAGAGGTCGAAGCCCGGTCCGGCCATTTTCTGAATTCTTACTCCGCCGAAAAGGGCATTTCGATTGGACTGGTACAGGTTATTTTTAATGGTTAGGAACCCGGCGGCTACTTCCTGGTCGCTTCTTAAGTTTAGCAAGACTCCGCCGACATCCGTTTTATGCAGCGCATCAGGTGAAATTACTTTCATTACCACCGGATATCCTAAGGCACGGGCATGAAGAACCGCCTCATTTGCGTCCATGGCTGATTTCGAAACAGCTGTTTTAATCCCGTAAGCTTCAAGCAGTTCAAAAGCCTCTTCACCGTATTCCCCCAGTTTGTCAAGCATCCACCGGCGGGCAGCCTGCCGGTCAACAGCGGAAAGAGGAGCAGGTTCTCCTTGTTCTTGTAGTTGCTTTCGCTTTTCATAAAACTTCACTTGTGCTGCCAGCGCTTTGATCATCTGCTCGGGGCTGTTAAAAAGCGGAAACTCGACGTAACGTTTGGCCTGCTGAATGACGCGTGACGGTCCGAAGAGACAGATGCCAAGAGGCTTGCCGGCTGAAAGGATTGATCCCCAGGCTTCCATTGAGATATCAGTACGGAACATTTTATGAAATACATTTTCACCCTGTGGCATTTGCGGACGTTGACTGATATAGATAGAGCCGTCAACCTGGTCGGAGTGCATTACCGAATAGATTACATGTGCCGTCAATTGTGGATCGTAAATATCGCCCATATCAAGGGGGTTGGAAAATTTTATGACGCCTGCGTTACTAAATTGTTTTAAGCTATCATAAAACTCTTCTCCCATATCAGCAAACGTAAAACCGGCTTTTTCGCATAAGTCGGCACCCATTACGGCAAAGCCGCCGGCGGGGCTCATTACCATGATCCGCCTGCCTTTCATCGGCGGCAACTGAAAAGCCTTGGTTACCTCAATAAATTCGAGGAAATTAGTAATTCTGATAATGCCTGCTTCTTCGAAAGCCGAATCGATAATGGCCTCATCGCTGCTCAGGGCTGCGGTGTGGCTCATCGCTGCCTTTTCACCGGCGCTTGTCGTGTTCGACTTGTAGATAATAATCGGTTTGTCAATAACATTAGCCGTTTCGATCAGTTTGCTGCCCCGGGTGATACTTTCCAGGTAGAGGCAGATCACTTTTGTCTGTGGGTCTTTGCCGAAATACTCAAGGAAATCAACTTCGTCCAGGTCAAGCTTGTTGCCGATGCTGGCAAATTTAGCCAGGCCGATTTTCTCGTCGGCAAGGTAGTTCAACATGCTTAAGGCTACTCCGCCGCTTTGCGAGATAATGGACATTTCCCCTTTTGGGGCTTTGTGCAGGGCAACAAAAGGGAGGCAGAGCCCATTGTCAGTATTGGCGACAGTTACACTGTTCGGGCCGACAAAACGAATCCCGTATTTGCGGGCGGTATTAAGCAGCTTAGTTGCCAGTGACCGGCCCTCTTCGCTGTATTCTGAAAAACCGCCTGAAGGTATGGCCATCCGCCTGATTCCATATTTCCCACACCGCTCCACCATATCGGGGATTAAAGGAGCCGGGATCATGCAGAAAGCGAGATCGGGGATTTCCGGTAAATCCTCAACATTGTTAAACATCCTGATCCCATCGACATGAAGATCATTGCTGCGTTGGTTAACACCGAAAATCCTGCCCCGGTAGCCCCAGCGCAATAGGTTCTCAAGGGTCAAACGCGGTATATTGGTCGGCTTTGACGAAAGGCCAATGATAGCGATTGAATCGGGATAAAAAATCTTTTTCATTAAAGATCTCCTGTCTGCTAAAGTGTTGTCTTTATAAATCTCATCACCGATTTTATCATAAGATTATTAGTTGTTAATTGAACTTTTGAACTTTTGATCAAACCGGCAGTTAATCCGCTGTTAGTAGAAAAAAATTACATAATATGCATAGTTTGAAAGGAAAAAGAGTAGCTGCTGTCTAATATAACTTTGAAACAATAGTTTTTATTATTTTGTATTTATA
>DBBD01000126.1:653-16587 GCA_002292015.1 Firmicutes bacterium UBA993 | reverse complement strand
GTCGATAATAATGAGGCTTCCCAGTAAACCAATGTACGCGATAATTGGATAATACGGGCTTAAATAGCCTTCATTGTCACCAAGTATCAGGCGGGATAAGGTTCCCAGGCCCAGTAACAGGAAAAAGGTTCTGAAAATAGAAAACAGCTGAGTTCTCTTCGTACCCAAAATTGCTTCTTCCTCTGAGGGAATGAACGTTTGGTCGGATTCCATTTTTTTGCTACCGAACAGCTTACGCAATTCCTGACCACCGGAAAAAAAGGTTCCGGTTAATACAATTACTATGGTTCCGCTAATTAAGCCAATGATTGGGAATCCGGCCAACCCTGGCTCATCTATTCCGGTTGCAACTAATATATGGCCCATAGCGAGACCAAATACTACAATGATTAATATAGCGGAATAGTAAGTGCCGGCCACCACCGTTCTGGCGATCAGAACCAGGGGAATTAATAAGAACATGGCCAGCCCAATTTGATTTAATACTTGTAATTCAGCTATTTGCTCAATTATTAGCTCCATTATTGCGGTTCTCCTCCAAAAAGTATAGTTGTCCACAGGAAGAATAGCTTTTTAAATAATTAGGGTCAAAAAGACATCCGTCTTTCCTGCATACTATACAGGTTGGTGCAAACAAGATATAGCAAGAAGACAGATACTGCCTGTTATTATAGCAGATTTGAGCAAAGGAATTCCGCAATCCGCAATCCATTGATCCGAGCAGAGCTAACGCATGAAAAATTATTTAAAGCCGGCGGGGATCTGTATGGGACCGGGGACAGCAGACGGTGTCTTTCCGCTGTCTTTTTAAAGCCTGGCGCGGCCTGCTGCGTAAATTTTTTCAGCCAGGGCACGGTTGATACCCGGCACCCCGGCCAGCTCGTCGATGTCGGCCTGCCGTACCCGTTCGATACTGCCAAATGCTTCGAGCAGGGCTGCTCTTTTTGCCGGCCCGATACCCGGTATATTCTCAAGACGGGAATGGAGGGCGCTGCGGCTTTTGCGCGTGCGGTGGCCGCTTACCGCAAAACGATGCGCTTCGTTCCTGATGCGCTGGAGCAGCTGCAGCGTGGTATTATCCGCCGGCAGCACCACCGGCAGTGAAGCGCCGGCCAGGAAAAGGCGATCCGGATCCTTGGCCAGGGCAGCGACCGGGACTTCTTCCAACGGGCTGCCGCGCAGGGCTTCGACCACCGTGGTCAACTGGCCCTTGCCCCCGTCGATCAAGAGCAGGTCGGGAAGTGCCCTTTTCGCGGCGCTTTCTGCCCGCCGCTGCAGCATTTCGGTTAGGGCAGCATAGTCATCACCCGGCGCTGCTTTTTTGATGCTAAAACGGCGATATTCCCCCTTGTCGGCCTCACCGTATTTAAAAACAACCATCGCCCCGGAGGCGGCTTCCCCGCCCAGGTGCGAGATGTCGTAAGCCTCAATCCGTTCCGGAGCCCGGTCGTTGCCGAGCAGTCGACCCAGTTCCTGAAGCGGTTCTTCGGTCCGACGTAACCGTGCGGCAGCATCTTCATCCAGCTTTAAGAGAGCATTGCGCTCTGCTAAGTTAACCAGTTTGCGCAAGCTGCCCCTTTTAGGCGACCGCAGTTTGACCACCCTACAGCCGGCCTTTGTTGCAAGCCAGGCCGAAAGCAGTTCTGCATCAGAAGGATCGGTGCTGAACAGGATTTCCGCAGGGGGGACTTCAACCAGGTTGTAATAGGATTTAACAAACGAGGCCAGCACCTCCGGATCTTCTAGGTCTTCGGCGCCGGTCAGCTTAAAGTGCTTCTGGCTAAGCATCTTGCCATCCCGGACCATAAAGAGGTGAACGGCAGCATCCTGGCCCCTGCGCGCCAGGGCCAGGATATCGCGGTCGGGGCTACCCTCCGCCAGCAGCACCTTCTGCTGCTGCCCGACTACCCGCTGCAAAGACAGTAGTCGGTCCCGAAGGGCGGCGGCCCTTTCAAACTGCTGATCGGAAGCAGCTTTTTCCATCTCCCTTTGCAGGGACTTTTTAAGTTCGCCATGCCGCCCCTCTAAGAAGAGCACAATCTGCAGCACAACCTGGCCATATTCTGCCGGGCTAACCACTTCTTCGCCGCGGCAGGGCGCCAGGCAGCGTTTCATCTGGTAATTAAGGCAGGGCCTTTCTTTTGTCGGGTTACCGTCCAGCGGCTGGCGGCAGCGGCGCAGGGGGAAAATGGTGCCAAGAAAAAGCAGTGTTTCCCGGACGGAACCGACATCTGTATAGGGTCCAAACCGGCGTTCGGCCCGGCCCGGGTATGCAGCAAAGCGCGCCCGGCGCGAACCTTTCTGCGACAGGCGCAGCAGTTCCAAGCGCGGGTAAAGCTCAGGAGTGATCAGCAGGTAAGGATAATCCTTGTCGTCTTTCAGGTTGACATTAAAGCGGGGCCGGTATTCTTTGATCAGGTTACACTCGAGGATCAGAGCCTCGACCTCGCTGTCAGTAACCAGGTAGTCGATCTTGGCCAGCTGCCTTTGAAGCGAACGGAGGCGCGGAGAAAAATCGACCTTGGCAGCCAGGTATGAACGAACCCTCTTGCGCAGTGAACCGGCTTTGCCAACGTAAATGATCCGGTCCTGCTGATCTTTTAGCAGGTATACACCCGGAAGATCAGGAAAGCGGCTGACCCTTTTTTTCAGTTCTTCAAGCATCTCATGACCCTCGCCGGCACTTTAGGATTGACCGGTCTTATGGTTGACCTTTTTCTTGTTAACCCCAAGCACATTTCCCAGCCACTGGCCGGTGTAAGACTCCCTGCAGGCAGCAACTTCTTCGGGCGTACCGGAAGCGACCACCCGGCCGCCGCCGTCGCCGCCCTCGGGGCCGAGATCGATCAAATAGTCAGCCCTTTTCAGAACTTCCAAGTTATGTTCGATCACCACAACCGTATTTCCGCTCTCCACCAGGCGGTCCAAAATGATCAGCAGCTTACTGATATCATCTAAGTGCAGCCCGGTGGTCGGTTCGTCAAGAATGTAGATACTACGGCCATTACTGCGTCGTGATAGCTCGGTGGCGAGCTTAACCCGCTGCGCTTCACCGCCGGAAAGGGTGGTTGCCGGCTGACCAAGGTGAATATAGCCGAGACCGACATCGTATAGCAGCTGTAGTTTGCGCTGGATTTTTGGAATCGCCGCGAAAAATTCAAGAGCCTCTTTGACTGTCATGGCCAGAACATCTGCAATGTTTTTCTCCTTGTAGCGCACCTCCAGGGTTTCACGGTTATAACGCTTGCCGCCGCAAACCTCGCAGGGCACATAGACATCGGGCAGAAAGTGCATTTCAATCCGCAAAATTCCATCTCCGCGGCAGGCTTCGCAGCGTCCACCCTTCACATTAAAACTAAAGCGCCCCTGCTTGTAGCCACGGCGCCGCGATTCCGTGGTTTTGGCAAAGAGCTCGCGGATGCCGTCAAAAAGGCCGGTGTAGGTGGCCGGGTTAGAGCGGGGAGTGCGGCCGATCGGTGATTGGTCTATTTCAATCACCTTGTCAAGCAGCTCCATGCCCTCTAAGGCCTGGTGTTCTCCTGCCTGCTCCCTGGAGCGATGCAGCTTACGGGCCAGGGCCCGGGCCAGGATCTCGTTAACCAGGGTACTCTTGCCGGAACCGGAAACTCCGGCCACACAGACGAAGAGCCCCAGCGGTATGCCTACGTCAATATTCTTCAGGTTGTGCTCGCTGGCCCCACGGATCCAGAGCCAGCGGTCATTCGTAGCCCGCCTGGCAGCCGGTAGAGGCACAATCCGCCTCCCGGACAGGTAGTCTCCGGTTACCGATTGCCGGGCAGCGATAATATCAGCAAAGGTTCCTTCGGCAACGATCTCACCGCCTCCCGCCCCGGCGCCCGGCCCGATGTCGACCAGGTGGTCGGCGCTCCTGATCGTCTCTTCATCGTGTTCGACCACCAGCACCGTGTTGCCCAA
Source organism: Firmicutes bacterium UBA993 (assembly GCA_002292015.1). GTDB lineage: Bacteria > Bacillota > Dethiobacteria > DTU022 > DTU022 > UBA993. The sequence goes on along the minus strand of DBBD01000126.1, from coordinate 12,651 downwards.
ATCACGCAGCGCTTTTAACGTTTCGATCAGGCGGGCGTTGTCACGCTGGTGCAGGCCGATACTCGGTTCGTCGAGAATATAGATAACCCCGGTCAGACCGGAGCCGATCTGGGTGGCCAGCCTAATCCGCTGGGCTTCACCGCCGGAGAGGGTAGCTGCAGCCCGGTCAAGGGTCAGGTACTGCAAACCGACATTGTATAAAAAGCTGAGTCTTTCGCCGATTTCTTTTAGAACCTGGCGGGCAATATGCTGTTCCCGGGGGCTTAATTGCAACTCTCTGAAAAACCGGCCGGCTTCTTCCACCGTCAGGGCGGACAGGTCGGCAATGCTGCGCCCGCCGAACAGCACGGCCAGGCTGGAGGGCTTGAGGCGCCGGCCCTTGCAGGCAGGACATGGTTTGATTTGCATATAGCGGGCCATTTCAGCCCGCATATCCTCGGAATCGGTAGCCGCATAGCGACGTTCCATCAGCTGCAGCACGCCGGTAAATGCTTTGCGGTAGCTGCGCACCCTTTTGAACATATTCACGTACCGGAAATTAATCACTTCCGGCGATCCGTAAAGAATCTTCTGCTGCGCTTCAGGCCCGAGATCCTTAAAGGGCTTATCGAGATCAATCTCCCAGGCTTGCGCCGCCGACTCTAGGAACTGCATGTAGTAATTCTGTCCCGACCAGGGGTGAATGGCCCCCTCACGAATCGAAAGCTCGGGATAGGGTATTATCAGGTCAACGGCAAACTCAGCCTTGGTTCCCAGGCCACTGCATTCCGGGCAGGCGCCGTACGGGCTGTTGAAGGAGAAGATCCGCGGGCTGATCTCTTCAAAACTGAAGCCGCACCCGGCACAGGCAAAGTTTTCGCTGAAAAGTTGCTCCGCCCCGCCCACTTCCTCGATCAGAACCAACCCTTCGCTGAGCTTGAGCGCTGTTTCGATTGAATCGGCGAGCCGCGAGCGGACATCTTCACGCAACGTGAGGCGATCGACGACCACCTCAATGTCATGCTTTTTCTGCTTGTTGAGGACAATTTCTTCCTCCAGTTCCCGCACTTCGCCGTCGACCCGAACCCGCACATAGCCCTTGCGGCGCGTCTCTTCAAAGAGCCGCGTATATTCGCCCTTGCGGCTGCGCACCAGGGGGGCCAGCACCTGGACCTTGGTTTCCCCCGGCAGGGCCAGCACCTGGTCAACCATCTGCTGAACGGTCTGCCGGCTGATTGGCTTGTTGCAGGTCGGGCAGTAGGGGTGACCGATCCGGGCGTAAAGGAGGCGGATATAGTCGTAAATTTCTGTTACCGTGCCGACCGTGGAGCGCGGGTTGCGCGAGGCGGTCTTCTGGTCGATGGAGATCGCCGGGGAAAGCCCTTCGATCTGATCGAGATCGGGTTTATCCATCTGCCCTAAAAACTGGCGGGCATAAGCCGAGAGTGATTCCACGTAGCGCCTCTGCCCTTCGGCATAGATGGTGTCAAAAGCCAGCGACGATTTTCCGGAGCCGCTTAAGCCGGTAAAAACAATTAACTTATTGCGCGGTAGGGACAGGTTGACATTTTTCAGGTTATGCTCCCTGGCTCCGCGGATGACAATTTCTCCTGCAGTCAAAAATTACACCTCGATCGTTATTAAATCAGTTTATGACTGTTTTTCCAGTTCAAAGATCAGGTCACGCAACTCCGCCGCCCGTTCGAAGGCCAGCTCTCTTGAAGCCTGGAGCATCTCCTTGCGCAGTTTTTCGATCGTCTTGCGCCGCTGGGCGGCAGTCATTTTCCGGTATTGCTCGTCTAAGTAGCGCCCCTCTTCCTCGGCCACCGTCGTGGCCTCGATTAGCCCGTAAACCGGCTTCACTATCGTTTGCGGCACAATACCGTGTTTGTCATTGTAGGCAACCTGCCGGTGACGTCGGCGTTCGGTTTCTTCGATCGCCCGCTGCATCGAGGGTGTAGTCTGTTCAGCATACATTATAACCCGGCCTTCAACATTGCGTGCAGTGCGACCGATAGTCTGGATCAGTGACCGATCCGAGCGCAGAAAACCCTCCTTGTCGGCATCAAGAATCGCCACCAGGGTAACCTCCGGCAGGTCGAGCCCCTCACGCAGCAGGTTAATCCCGATCAGCACGTCGAATTCGCCGAGGCGCAAGCCCCTGATAATCGCCATTCTTTCTATGGCGTCGATATCGGAATGCATGTAACGCACCCTGATCCCCATGTTGCGGTAATAATCGGTAAGGTCTTCGGCCATGCGCTTGGTCATCGTCGTCACCAGCACACGCTGGCGCTTTTCCGCCCGGGTCCTGATTTCACCGTAGAGGTCATCCACCTGGCCGGCGGCGGGGCGCACCTCCACTTCAGGATCAACCAACCCGGTGGGACGGAGGATCTGCTCCACTACTACCGTGCTATGTTCCAGTTCCCAGGGTCCCGGTGTAGCCGAGACGAATATGGCCTGGCCAATCAGGCTTTCGAATTCGTCGAAGCGCAGCGGGCGGTTGTCAAGAGCCGAAGGCAGTCTGAACCCGTATTCCACCAAGTTGTTCTTGCGTGCGAAATCACCACGGTACATCCCGTTGATCTGGGGGATGGTAATATGCGACTCATCGATCACCAGCAGCAGATCTTCCGGAAAGTAATCAAGCAGGGTCGCCGGTCTGCTGCCGGCCGGCCGGCCGTCGAGATGGCGCGAGTAATTCTCGATACCGCTGCAAAAGCCGATCTCCTGGAGCATCTCCAGATCGTAGTTAGTGCGCTGTTCAAGGCGCTGGGCTTCAAGCAGCCTGTCGCGGCCGCGGTAGTAGGCCAACTGTTCCTGTAGTTCAGCTTCAATAGCGCCGATTGCCCGCTTTAGCTGTTCGGGAGCCGTAACGTAATGAGTGGTCGGAAAGATGGCCACGTGCGCTCTTTCGCCGCTAACCCGACCGCTGACCAGATCAATCTCGCGCAGCTTCTCAATCTCATCGCCAAATAGTTCCACCCGGATCGCAGCCTCGGAGAATGATGCGGGAATAATCTCGATCACATCGCCCCTCACCCGAAAAGTGCCCCGGTGAAAGTCAATCTCGTTACGCATGTATTGGATGTCAACCAGCCGCTCGATTATATTATCGCGGCTGATCTGCATCCCCTGGCGCAATGACAGAACCTGTTCTAAGTATTCCCGGGGCGAACCAAGACCATAAATGCAGGAAACTGAAGCGACAATCACCACATCGCGCCGCTCTAAGAGAGAGCTGGTCGCCGAATGGCGCAGCTTATCAATTTCATCGTTAATGGATGAGTCTTTCTCGATGTAGGTGTCACTTGATGGCAGGTAGGCCTCGGGCTGGTAGTAGTCGTAGTAACTGATAAAGTATTCTACCGCATTATCGGGAAAGATCTCTTTGAATTCACTGCACAGCTGGGCAGCCAGGATCTTATTGGGCGCCATAACCAGCGTTGGACGCTGGACTTTCTCGATCACATTGGCAATAGTAAAAGTTTTTCCCGAGCCGGTTACGCCAAGCAGGGTCTGGTAATTATAGCCCCGGCGCAAACCTTGCACCAGGGCTTCTATTGCTTCAGGCTGATCGCCGGATGGCCGGTAATCCGTCCTGATTTTAAAGATGCCGTTTTTAGCCAATCCTCTACCTCCGACAACTCCTATTATAGCACAGATCGGCCCCTGTTACGGCCCCTTGGGTAGGCGGAAGGTTGGGGGCGGCAGCGAATCAGCCGAAGAGGGCTGGCAAGGCTTCCCAGAGAATCATGGCCAATCCGACCAGGCAAAAGAGAGCTGCCGTGCCGACCCGCAGGTAGCTGGGGTTAAACCTGGTGATGAAGCGGCTACCGATATAGACAGCTACCAGGTGATTAAAAAACATGGCCAGCATTGCTCCGCCAAAAACGGCCACGGGGTAGCCAAGCCCGGCGGCCAGAAACATGGCGGCCAGCTGGGTTTTATCCCCGAACTCGGCCACAAATACCATGACCAGGGTTTGAAAAAAGCCATCCCGATCGTTGCAGGCCTCAGCAGCATTGTCTTTGCGGCGCAAGGTCAAAATGCCCATGACAATAAAAACCAGTCCGGATATTAAGGCAATCAGGGATTGGGGCAGCTGGGCGGCAAGAAAACCGCCTACAGCCACAGCCAGGCCGATGACCGCTGCCAGGGCGACCATGGCGCCTGCAAGGACCTGCCGGGGAGGGTAGCGGCAGGCCATGGTGAGCGTTACCAGCTGAGTTTTGTCGCCAAGCTCAGCAACAAACACGGTAACAAAAGCAGCCAGAGCGGCAGCTAACATCGAACACCTCCAATATCAGTGGCTATCGTGCCGCCGGGTGAAGCCGGCAGAGGGATTAAATCTCCTCCCTCACCCTGACCCTCGCCCGCAAGGGAGAGGGGATTTGTTTGGTAGCCCTCACCGCAAAGGAGAGAGGGGATTTATAGGGTGGCCCTCTCCCTGGAGAAGAGAAAATTGAAAGAGTAGATCAGCAGAACCACCTTCAGCAGCCTTTTTGTCTTCGGCCGCCGGTGAGTTTGCCAAAAATCAGCTTGAGACGGTTCAGCTGATCAGGCTTTCGTAACTCCAGGTAAACCGGAGAATCTGCGGCCGGCACAGGGATTATACCAAGTGCCGCACAACGGTGGAGGGCTGAATATGCTGAGCGTCCCAGAATTTCAGATAAATCCGGGAAGTGCCCTTCTTTCTTCCCGGACTGATCCTTCTTCAGAATTACTGAGAATAGATCGGTTCCCCGTCTGCCACCGATCAGGACCATGAAATAACTGTTTTCAATGGCTTGCATCAAAACAGTTCCGCTGTCAACCCTGTTTCCGTTCACCGTCAGTATCAGATCATCTTCGGTCAAGCCGGCTTTAGCAGCAGGGGTGCCTGGAAGAACCATCATCAGTTTCACGCCCTCAGAAGCCTGCCGGTAACTAGGCTCAGCATTATTTTCGCGTTTATTACTGAGCAAAACCAGCAGTTCATGCCCGAGTGGAGCAAAAACTACACCGGGAAAGATCAGCAAAGGCCAATACTCGGCTGTTACGCCCACGATGAGCAGGATCACGCTATAGAGAGCAAGCCACTTAGCAGATAACGCACTGCGCTCGCGCGGCGTCGAAGATAAGGCCAGATCAGCGTAGCCGAGCCCGGCAGCAACGGGGACCAGCATATACTGCAAGCTCTGCCCTGCGCCTGGCTGTAGCGTTGACTTAAGAATCGGCCACCACTGCGGCATATTAACACCGACGATCTCTGTTTGCGCCACTAGGGCAACCGTCAGGGCAACCAGGGGCAAAGGCCAGAAGCGCTGTAACGAAAAGGCTCCAACCACCATGCCGTTATCCCTTTTCAGGTAAAGCGGGCTGCTGCCAAGGTGTCCCCCAAAGTAGATCAGCACCGCTTCAACGAGGTGCAACAGGCCGATTAAGACAAGCAGGGCAGGAAGATGAATTTGCACCAGGTTTTCTACTACGGTATTGGCCGCCAGCTCCGGTGCTAAGGGCAACAGCAGGTGGCGGAAGCCTAAAACAGCAACACCGACAATCCCGCCGGCATAGGAAAAACAAAGATAGCGGGGGTTGATCAAGAGCAGCAGCAAGGCGACAGGCCAGACAAAGTAAAGCCCGATCTGCTCCAGGGATAGACCCAGAAACAGCAAAACCGCACTGGCCAGAAAACCACCAGGCAAGCCGATAGCGAATGACAGAAGCAACTGCCGGCCGATCTTATTGATCGGCTGACCGTACAACTTAACTTCCATTGCTGCCATCCGCCTGTATTGCATCAGGATCAGAAACAGAACGATCCAGAAGATTGGTGTAAAAAGCGAAATCAGAAAGGTAGTCAGAAATATTCCGCCAATATCGACCAGTATCTGCATTGCTTAATTGTGGCCCCCGGAAATCGTCCAAAGGCCCGGCTTTCTGATCAGTTCCATGGCGTAAATAAGCTGTTCATCATTGTCCCTGGCTGCAAGATCCAAAGCCTCACGTAACTCCACCCAGGTCATGTCATCAAATATACCGTTAGCAGGCAAACCAGACGCAATCTGAAAATTGGTCAGAGCTATGGAAGTAGATAAGTCAAAATAGCCGCTTGCCTCGACCGGAAAACCGATCTGCTCAAGCATCAGCTGCAGCATCTCCACCTCAGACCCGAAGTCGCCCTGCTCCAGTCTGCCCGGGAAGAAGTAGCGATAATAACGCAGAATATCCGGCATTTCAACTTCAAAATCCGGTATTATGCCATGTTCATGTATATCGTGGCCGGAAGGAGTGAAATAGCGGGCTATGGATAGCAAAATTCCGCTGCCGTCGGTCAGGGTAGCCAGCTGTTGCACCGATGCTTTACCGTATGTGGTTTTACCAACCAAGAGAGCGGCATTACTATCCTGCAGCGCTCCGGCCAGCAGTTCAGAAGAGCTGGCTGAGTCTTCATTGATCAACACTACTATAGGGTAAGGCTTTTTGGCGGCGCTTGAATAGTAAGTATTCCTTACCACACCATCCCTGCTGACCAGCCTGACAATCTCTCCTTCGGGTACAAGCAGTTTGGCAATCTCAACGGCCTGATCAACAAGTCCGCCGGGGTTGTTACGCAGATCGAGTATCAAGCCTACCCCTAGGCCATGTCTTTCCATCTCGCGAAACTGGGCAATGAACTCGCCGGCCGTATTGCTGTCAAAACTGCTGATCCGCATATAACCAAGCCCATCATCAAGCATCTCACTAAAAACAGTTGCCACTGTAATTTCTGCCCGATTGACGGTAACCTTGATCGGTTTGTCGGCACCCGGCCGCTTAACTAAAATTTCAACCGGCACATGCGAGGGGCCTCGCAGCAACTCTGCCGCACGGCTCACACCCTGCCCGGTCAGCTCATAGCCATCAGCTTCGATTAGAAAATCGCCGGAATTTATACCGCTACCCTGAGCCGGAGAACCCGGGAAAACCTCAAAAACAACGATGCGCCCGTCAGTTTCCACAATTCTCACCCCGATACCGCTATAGGAACCCTGAGTATCGGTCATAAACTCTTCCAGCTCACCGGGGTTTAAAAAACGGACTTGTGGATCGCCAATGCTTTCGACAATACCCCTGAGGGCACCTTCAACCAAGTCATTTCTCTCCACCGGCGAGAAATAGTACTCCGTAATGGTTTGCAGCGCTTCCTCAATAACCATCAATTCTGCATCAGAATCGCGGCGGACAGGTTCATATTTAATCACTGTCGGCCCATCTTGAGCCAGCTGCCCCGCCCGGCCTGCAGCCAGGTAGTACGTCACCAAGTTGGTACCAAGCAAAGCCAATAAGCCGATCATCAACACTTTGAATACAAGCTTTTTATTGCCTTCTGCCATCCGGGCCAACTCCCATATTCTATATTAGGTTATTTGCTCTCACTTATTATAGCGGCACTGGCATTTATCATAACACAAAATAGAAGCCGTGTAGTTGCACTTTTCTACAAAAAGCCATCCCCTTGAGGATGGCCTGCCAGATGCCTGCTTCAGCTTACTTATTGATTATTGTCTTGTCCGGCCGGGCATACGAGCGGTAACTATCTTTTAGAAATAGCCCATTGGGTTGTGACGGTGATCGGCGGCGCCGCTGGGAAAGTTGCGTACCGGCGGTTTATTATATTCCCGGACCTCAAAGTGGAGGTGCACCCCGGTACTAAAACCGGTAGTCCCGGCGCGCCCAATGCTCTGCCCCCGGGTTACCACTTCGCCAACCCCGACGAGCAGGCTGCTCATGTGCGCATAAAGAGTCACGGTGCCGTTGCCGTGATCAATCATCAGGCAGTTTCCGTAACCACCTTTCCAACCGGCAAAGATTACCTGGCCTACAGCTGCGGCCAGAATATAGTTGGCTGCACCGTGATGAGGGGCAATATCCACCCCACCGTGCCAAGCCCGGGCCCCACTAAATGGATCGCGTCGCCAACCGAAGTTCGAACTGATCCAGGTCGGCGACTCGATCGGCCAATGAAGAGCTCCCTGCAGGCCGGAAAACTCGCTGGCTGCCTCGGCGATCAGCTTACGAATCAGGGTATCGAGCTGCTGCGCTTCGTATTCCAGATCCTTGATCGCTTTTAAGTTAGCAGAGATCTCCACCCGCAGAGAATCGAGGATGATTTCCCGCTCTCCGGCAGCGTTCTCCAACGCTTGCTCGTTTGCAGCAACCTGGCGCCGCATATTTTCCAGCCTGGTTTTTTTTAACTCCAACTCTTCTTTCCAGGCCTTAATCAGGTCGCGCTCCTGCTTAATCTGCTCAATCAGGCCCAGATCGTTATTGGCAATGGTGCTAAGACTGTGCAGGCGGGTCAAAAAATCGGGAAAACTGCTCGACTCAAAAAGGACTTCAAGGTAGGAAATTACACCATGCTGCTGGATCGCCCTCAAGCGCAGCTTTAGCAAATCTTCCTGGCTCTTCAATCGCTCTTCCGCTGCGGCCAGGTCGGCTTCCGCCTGTTCGATCTCTTTTTCAACAGATCTTATCTCAAAAGCCAGTTTTTCTTGTTCCAGTTGCAGCCCTTCAATGTTAAATTCCAGTTGTTTCAGTTCTTCCCTAAGAGCTGCTTCACGGTTCAGGCGCAGTTCGAGGGCGTTTTTCTGATCGCGGCGCCGCTTTTCGATCTCCTCCAGCTCCTGTTGCCTGGCCTCGATCTCCTCGGTCACCACAGCAAAAGCAGGGGCAGCAATGGAAAAGATCAGCAACACCATGCACAACATGGTCACTGCCCGGATCGGGTTCCATTTTTTCATTTTTCGAGTCCTCCCTGGGTAAAACTTATCTCTGTTTAGAGCAAAGGGATTAAATTCCCCCTCACCCTAACCCTCTTCCACCAGGGGAGAGGGAATTTATATGCTCCAATCGAACAAAACCATTTTCCCCTAAACCTCTCCCACCAGGGGAGAGGGAATTTATAGGTTAGACCGTCTCCTATTTAGACCTTCAAAAACCTGCTGATTGAAAAGCTGCTGCCCAATATGCCAAGCCCGATACCCAGCGGCAAAAGATACTGCCCCACCTCAAAAATCACTTCCCGCAAAGGCAGCATGCTAATAAAAGCCACATTGCTGGCCGTCACCCAATCCAGGGCGTGCTGGTACAGAAAATAGAGTACAACCAAGGGAATTATCGCCCCCACCAGTCCCATAAGCAACCCTTCAAGGAGAAAGGGCCAGCGAATAAACCAATTGGTTGCGCCCACATATTTCATAATGGCAATTTCTTTTTTTCGCATCATCACCATCAGGCCGATGGTGTGCGCTATCAGGAAAACTGCTGTTGCCGACAACCCCATCATCAGGATTAGTCCCAATAGCTGCAGAACCCTAATCACCGAGAAGAGATTTTCGACATAACCCTGCCCATAAAAAACTTCACTCACACCAGAGTATCTTTCAATTTCAGCCGCCAGTGCGGAAACATTTTCCGGTACAACCGCACGCACCTCGAATGATGCCAGCAGGGGATTATCCAGCTCTGTATCGTAACCCTCCAGCACATTGCCGAGTTGCCGGCTCAGACGTTCCATGTGTTCCTCGCTGGACACATACCGGACCTCACGCACTGCGGGGTTATCCGCGAGTTTCTGCCTGAGGGCTGCCACCGTATGGTGATCAGCCTGATCGTCGATAAAGGCAACAATTTCAACTTGCTCTTTCACCACGTCGGTAATGTGATTAACATTCAGGCTGAGCAGCATAAATATCCCCAGCATCAGCAGGGTAACCGCTACCACCCCGGTGGATGTAAGGCACATCCAGCGGTTGCGGAGAAGCCCTTTGACCGTTTCGCGCAATATATAACCGACACCACTAATGATCACGGGCATAAAACCCTTTCTGTTCATCTCCGATCAATCGGCCGTCTTCAAGGTAAATAACCCGCTTCTTAAAAAGGTCAACTATTTCTCGGTTATGGGTGGCAACCAGCACAGTAGTCCCACGCAGGTTGATACTGCGCAACAGGTTCATTAGGTCAAGGGTGGTTCCGGGATCAAGGTTACCGGTAGGCTCGTCGGCTACGATCAAAGCCGGACGGTTAGCCAAAGCCCGGGCCAAACCGACCCGTTGCTGCTCGCCGCCTGAAAGATCGCAAACCTTGGCCCGGACTTTATCTTCAAGCCCGACCAGGGTCAGCACCTGGGGCACCCGTTTGCGAATTTCACGTTGCGGGGTGCCGATTACCATCATGGCGAAGGCCACGTTATCATAGACCGTGCGGCCTTCAATAAGGCGAAAATCCTGAAAAACCATGCCGATATTGCGCCGCAGGTAGGGAACTTCGCCGTTTTTCAGACGGGCCAAATCCCGGCCGAAAATTTTAATTGTACCCTGTGATGGTTTGAACTCCCGCAAAAACAGCTTTAAGAAGGTGGATTTGCCGGCCCCGCTGGCGCCGACGATAAAGACAAACTCCCCGCGGTCGATCGTCAGATTGATATCGCGCAGGACCATTTGGTCGTTACCGTACTGATGGTAGAGATGATATATTTCAATCAAAGGCAGCTATCCCTCCCGGTTTCCTAGTCGTTATATATTATTCGACAGGAACCGGGCCATTCCCTTTCAGAAAAAGGGAATATTAAGGATATTTAATAATTATTTGCACTGTTTTGTCTGTTTCTTAGCGCTTTTCTAGCCACGGCATCATGGCCCGGAGCTGTGCGCCCACTTTCTCAATGGGGTGTTCGGCCTCCTTACGGCGCAGCGCGGTAAAACGGGGACGGTTCATACGGAACTCGGTGATGCACTCGGCGGCAAAAACCCCGTCCTGTACCTCCTGCAGCATTTTTTTCAGCTCCGCCCGCACTTCACCGTCGATAACGCGGGGGCCCCGTGTCAGATCGCCGTATTCAGCCACGTCGCTTACGGAGTAGCGCATCCAGGAAAGGCCTCCCTCATAGATGAGGTCCACAATTAACTTCAGCTCGTGCAGGCATTCAAAGTAAGCAATCTCCGGCTGATAACCCGCTTCCACCAGCGTATCGAAGCTCGCTTTAATCAGGGCTGTGACGCCGCCGCAAAGTACGGCCTGTTCACCGAATAGATCTGTTTCCGTTTCTTCCTGAAAGGTGGTCGCAATCACGCCGGCCCTGGTGCAGCCGAGGGCACGGGCATAGGCCAGGGCACGGGCGAGGCACCGCCCGGTGTAGTCCTGGTGTACTGCCACCAGGGCGGGTACGCCGTTGCCCTGTGTGTACATACGCCTTACCAGGTGGCCGGGGCTCTTGGGGGCAACCATAAAAACATCCACATTTTCCGGCGCGACTACCTGGTTGAAGACAATATTGAAACCGTGGGCCACCGCCAGGGCTTTCCCGGCGGTAAGGTTGGGAAGTATATGCTCCCGGTAAACGGCGGGCTGGTCGTTATCCCCGATCAGCATCATGATTACCTGCGCCTGCGCCGCCGCTTCGGCCGTCGGCATAACGTCAAGGCCGTCTTTTTGGGCCTGCTCCCAGTTTTTGCTGCCAGGCAGGTCGGCCACCATAACGCTAAGGCCACTCTCCTTCAAATTTTGGGCGTGGGCATGGCCCTGGCTACCGTAGCCCACAATGGCGATTCTTTCGCCCTTGAGCTGGGAAAGATCTCCGTCTTTGTCATAATAAATTACCGCCATTATTGCGCCCGGCCGGATCCTTTTCTTCAAAGAAGCGGACCGGCGGGCTGAACACCTCCTGTTTTGATTTATGCTTCGGCTATTCGACAATAGCCCGGTAATCCCTGCCGTCTTTGCATATTTTTTGGTAAGGCTGAAGCATTAGGGTGTTATGCGCCTTTCGCTTTCAGCCGTACCGCTTTATGGGCTAGGTGTACCAGCGCCTGGGCGGTAAGCCCGTACTTTTGCATCAGCTCGTCCGGTGTGCCCGACTGGCCGAAGGCATCCTGCACGCCGGCGCGCAACACGGGAACGGGGTGGTTTTCCGCCAGCAGCTCCGCCACCGCCCCGCCCAGCCCGCCGATAACGCTGTGTTCTTCCGCTGTCACCACCGCGCCGGTGAGGA
>DBBD01000126.1:0-325 GCA_002292015.1 Firmicutes bacterium UBA993 | reverse complement strand
TCACCACCGCGCCGGTGAGGACGGCCTGTTGCAGCAGCCCTTCCTTGTCCAGGGGTTTGAGCGTATGCAGATTGAGTACCGCCGCCTCCAGGCCCTCCGCCTGCAGCATCGCCGCCGCATCCAAGGCCAGGCCGGTCGTAATGCCGGTGGATACGAAGGTCAGATCCCGCCCCTGCCGCAGCAGTTGAGCCTTCCCCAGTTCAAAGGGAAGGGCGGGAGGGACGACCGGGGGGACTTTCGGCCTGCCCAGGCGCAGATAAACGGGACCATCGTGCGCGGCGGCGGCCTCCACTGCCTGGACCGTCTGCGGGCCGTCCGCCGGAAC
>DBBD01000145.1 GCA_002292015.1 Firmicutes bacterium UBA993 | reverse complement strand
GTAAAAGTCGGGTTATAACACAGCTCTTCGAGAGCAAACAAAAGCACCATCCATCGGCCAGAGTTTTACGTGAGTTGACACGAAGCGGAACGCTTGTCACCATTGCTTTGCCGGAAAAGAAAATGTTTCACGTGAAACATCAATCAGCCCAATTTTGTTTCACGTGAAACATAGCTTAAATTCCTTCCGGTAACAGCTTTGCAATTAATCGTTCTAGATCTTCGTCTCCGTAATAATGGATCTCAATCGTCCCGCCATTTTTAGATAGCCTGATCTTCACTTTTGTTCCAAGACGTCGTTGAATCTGGAGCTGTAGTTCGGCTATGAGTGGATCTTCTGTGATCTCAGCTCTGGCTTCCCCTCTTTTCTTTTTTTTATGTGCTGCCCGCTCAGAATACTTTTCAGCATCTCTTGCTGTTAGACCTTCTTCAACAATCTTCTGCGCAATTTCCTCCTGCTGAGTCTGACCAGATACGGCAAGCAAAGGTCTGGCTTGACCCGCAGTTAATTGACCGTGAGCCAAAAGTTCGAGAACTTTTTCAGGCAAAGCTAAAAGTCTGACACTATTAGCGATTGCCGGGCGGCTTTTACTTAATCTCCTGGCAAGCTCTTCCTGTGTATAGTTATATTCTTTCATCAGTCGCTGATACGCTGTCGCTTCTTCTACGGGGTTTAAATCTTCCCGTTGTAAATTCTCAATTAATGCTATTTCAAGCAACTCTTTGTTATCATAACCTCTGATAATCGCCGGTATGCTCTTTAGCCCGGCCAGTTTTGCTGCCCGGCACCGCCGTTCACCGGCAACCAAAAAGTAGTCGCCGCCGCTGCCGGCAGGACAAAGTACTACCGCCTGCAACACTCCGTGTTCCCTAATTGATAACGCTAACTCGTCCAGCTTTTTCTGGTCAAAGTTAACTCGCGGTTGATAGGGGTTCTGTTTAATCCGATCCAAAGCGATCTCGCTTTTCTCCGCATCTGCTTCAAGCGCATCGGGAATTAAAGCTCCTAAACCTTTTCCCAGGCGTCTTTTTTCGCTCATCTTGATAACACCTCCCGGGCAAGATCAAGATGCAATTCCGCCCCTTTACTGCGAAAGTCATATTCCAGAATATGCTTCCCATAACTAGGCGCCTCGCTCAGCCTAACATTCCTGGGAATAACAGTATTAAACACATACTGCTTAAAGTAACTGCGCACCTCTTCGGCAACCTGCTCAGAAAGGTTAGTGCGACTATCATACATGGTCAGCAAAACACCTTCTATGCGCAGGTTCTTATTTAAATGCCTACGAACCAGTGCAATGGTGTTCATCAGTTGACCTAAACCTTCCAGAGCAAAATACTCGCACTGGATGGGAATGAGAATTCCATCAGCTGCAGTAAGTGCATTGAGGGTAAGCAGCCCAAGTGAAGGTGGGCAATCAATGATCATAAAGTCAAACTTGTTGCGTACCGGTTCCAGAGCTTTTTTCATTCGCCCTTCCCGTTCATCCATCTCCACTAACTCAATTTCGGCACCAGCAAGTTGTATAGTTGCCGGCGCTATGAAAAGGTCTTGCCACTCCGTAGCCCTGATAATAGATGATAGGGAATTATCGTCTATTAATACGTTATAAATACATTTCTTCCCCTCAGTTTTGCTAATCCCAATCCCGCTAGTCGTGTTACCCTGCGGATCAGTATCGATTAAAAGCACTTTTGAACCACCGGCGGCCAGAGAAGCGCTCAAATTTATAGCTGTTGTAGTTTTACCTACGCCTCCCTTCTGGTTGGCGATAGCAATCACGCGCCCCATCTTATCTCTCCTTGCTTGTTTTTACTGCAACAGCTGCTTTTTCTTTGTGCCCGACCACTCTTGATTCGATCATCTCTTTTGTCAGGCGGATCGTAACCTCAATGTAGTCATGCTCAACAGTCTCGTCTACCTCCGGATAAAGGCCAGAGCTTTGCATAACTGCTACCGCTTCTCTAATAGTATTTAGAACGATCCTCATATCGCGAATAATCGGCTTTGCCTTTCCATTAGTCTTTCGTGCTCCCCTTGACTCTTGGATCCGGTTTATCCTTTTCTCAGCTTGGCTGACTGTAAGTCCTCTCTCTACAATTTCGTGAAGCATTTTTATCTGTGCTTCTTCCGAGTCCAGTTTAAGTAGGGCCCGCGCATGTCGTTCAGTAAGTCCATTTACAAGCAGCTTAGTCCTCACTGGATCGCCAAGCCTGAGCAGTCTAATTTTGTTGGCTATCGTCGACTGGCTTTTTCCGAGACTTTGCGCAAGCTGCTCCTGAGTTAGGCTACAAGTTTTCATAAGGTTAGTATAACCCAATGCTTCTTCAATGTAGTTTAGATTTTCTCGTTGTATGTTTTCGATTAAGGCAATCGTCGCCATAGCATTATCTGAAAGAGTTTTTACCGAAGCGGCTATTTTTTTCCAACCAAGCCTGTGGCAAGCAAGATACCTTCTCTCTCCCACTACCAGTTGATACCCATCCCCAATCCGTCGAACTACAATTGGCTGGATCAGTCCACATGACCTGATTGACTGGGCCAGTTCATCGATTTTATCCTCTGCTATCTCCCGGCGGGGCTGAAAGGGGTTCGGCCTAATTCGGGCCATATCAATAGCTAGAACATTTTCTGTGGTCGGTTCGCCTTCCTGTAAGGTATATTTATCCATCCATTCTTCTTTCATTTCTTCCTTCATTCTACCAGCACCTTTTCTAGGATAGGATACTTATTTTTAATTTGACATGCAGCCCTACATTCCTTCACGTTAGACGAAAAACCATTTTTTTAGCTCTATATCTCCTGTTTGATCGGGTTTTTTGCCGGTTTGCCGGCTGCCCGCGGGTATAAACTGGGCGAAGGGTTAATTTTCTCAACAAGATAGATGCTTCTTTGTTCGCCGGCAGGCAGTTTGTAGTCATATCTGTTAACAAGGGATCCTCCACAAACAGAAATTGCTTTAGTAGCTTCGTTCATCTCTTCTTCACCGCGTGGACCTTTATAAAAGATTGCCTGTCCTCCTGGCAATAAGAGCGGCAAAGCAAGTTCCGCCAGCACAGCTGCTGCGGCAACAGCTTTGCTCAAAACATAATGATACTGTTCTCGGTGTGCTTCTGCTCTCCCATAATGTTCTGCGCGTTCGTTTAAAACAAAAACATTATCGAGTTTAAGTGAGCGAGCAGTATCGACTAAAAATGCTGCCTTCTTCTGGTTGGCCTCGATGAGGTATATCCTACATTCAGGGACGCAAACAGCAATTGGTATTCCAGGCAGCCCGCCTCCGCTTCCCAGGTCAACAATACGGCTGCCGGATCCAAATATTACCTTCTTCAACGGGTAGAGACAATCATATATTTGGCGGTTAACCAGTTCCTCAAGCCTGCATTCACCGGTTAATCGCTGCTTGCTGAGCCCTTCCAGCAATAGTGAGCAGTAGCGTAGAAGCAGTTCTTCTTGTTGCTGATCTATTTTTAGTTCAAGCTTTTTGATGGCCAGGGTGAGGATTGCATCAGGTTTGTTTTTTATCTCCACCGCCTACACCACCTTGCCTTCCGGTTACTTACCGAGGCAAAATTCATTAAATATCAGGTCCAGCAAATCATCACCGGCCGTGTCCCCGGTGATTTGTCCCAGGGTATGCCAAACCTGTTGCAAAAGCATGCTGGTTATTTCTGCCGGTTCCGAAAGCAAAGCATTTTCAGCCTCCCTGATCCCCGACACGCATTCTCTGAGGACTTCTTCCTGGCGGATGCTAATCAGCGTTGGATTCTCGCTTAAAGGTCCGAACAGTTGGTCCAGCTCATCCGCCACCACTTGCTCCAGCGCCGATAAACCCGCTCCCTGCAAGGCAGATACCGATACTGAGGGAACTTCTCCGCAGTACTTTTTTATATGGCCCGGTGCAACTTTTTGCGGCAAATCGCTCTTATTCAAAATGATAATTAATCTCTGGTCCCTATCCAGCGGCAAGATCTGGCCAACAATGTCCGGTTCAAAGGGCACGGACCCGTCGATAACCAGCAAAACAAGCTGTGCTTTTGCAGCAACTGATCTGGCTCTTTTCATCCCCTCAAGCTCCACCGGATCTGCTGACCCCTGAATGCCGGCTGTATCAATCAGGCGCAGCGGATACCCACCAAGCGTCATAACTCCGTCCAGCAGATCGCGGGTTGTTCCCGGAAGTTCATGGACTATAGCTTTTTGTTCTCCGAGCAGCCTGTTAAGCAGAGAAGATTTACCAACGTTTGGCTTGCCGACAATCGCCGCCGCCACACCATCCTGATACGCTCTGCCCCTGGCGATCCCCTGTAGCAAATTCTGTAGTTTATCCTCGATTAACTGCAGCTCCACCCGAGTTTCTTCTGTCAGGGGAAGTTCTTCCGTAAACTCCTCCGGGTAATCGATTGCTGCTTCAATGGGAGCCCTGATAGCGTTAACTCTACTCCTGATATCCCTTACCGTTTCGGCCAGCGCTCCCTGCAGTGCCCGTAGAGATGCTTTTGTTGCTGCTTCTGAACGGGCGCGAATCAAGGCAATAACCGCTTCTGCCTGGCTCAGATCAATGCGTCCTTTTAGAAAGGCCCTTTTCGTAAATTCGCCCGGTTCGGCAAGCCTGATCCCCATGTCTAAAAAGATCTTTAAAACATTTCGCAAGGTTATAATCCCGCTGTGACAATTTATTTCAACCAGATCTTCACGGGTATAAGTGTGGGGTGCAGGCATAAAAGACACTAATGCTTCATCTACCGGCTCACCATCCAGATCTTTCACAATTCCATAGTATAAGTACCGTGGGTTCGGATACACGGGATCTTTTCTTTTTTTGCAATCAAATACTTTTTGCACCGCTGAAAAAGAGCCTGATCCGCTCAACCTGACAATACCGATCCCCCCTTCGCCAAGAGGAGTACTAATAGCCACTATTGTATCGTTGCTGTATTTCTTTTTCTCCATACTTAACATATTCTCATCTTTCTGTCTTATAAAGGCACAATAAAAAGCCGCCCCATCAACAATTCCAGGGCGGCAGTAACAAGCAGTTTTAGCGGGGTGTCACTACAACTTTTCGATAGGGCTCCTGCCCCAAACTGTATGTGGTGACATCCGGGTAATCCTGCAAAGCAAGGTGAATAATTCGCCGCTCCTGCGGGGTCATGGGTTCAAGGGCCTGCTCGTGTCCTCCCAAGCTAACTTTCTTCGCTACACTTTTGGCTAACTGTGTAAGAGTTTGTTCACGCCTGGCGCGATAGTTCTCCACGTCTACAACAACCATTTTGTTAAGACCCGGAAACTGCCGCCGTACAACAATATTTAACAAGTATTGCAAATCACCGAGGGTCCTCCCGTGTCTGCCAATCAGTGCACCTACATCAGCCCCATGGATTTCTGCCTCAATTTTTTCTCCGTCCTCGCCAACCCACACTGTACAGCTGATATCCATTAGCACCAGCATATCCGCCAGGTAATCTTTAAGAAACTGGGTTGCTTTTACGATAGGAAGTACCCTTACTCTGGCCTCTCTGTTGCCTATCAGCCCTAAAAGGCCCAATGATGGTTCATCCAAAATTTCTATATTGGCATCTTCTCTCTTAATGCCAAGTTTTGAAAGGGCTTTTTCTATAGCTTCATCCACAGTTTTTCCAGTTGCTTCGTATCCGCTCATTTCTTGCCCTTTCTCTTTTTTGAATGTGCTTTTTCCTTCTTCTCTGTCTTCTCGGTTTTCTCTGCCTTAGAAGCTGTACCGCTTTCCCGTTTTTGACTCTCTTTATCGGTAACGACTTTTTTGTCCCCGGCCTCATCTGCTACCGGCTTTTTCCCAATTTCTTTAATTGCATCCAGATGGATAATCAGTCTATGCTGCCCGATAGAAAACACGTTGTTCATCGTCCAGTAGATTACCAATCCTATAGGAAAGCTGAAACTGAAAACGGTAATCATGATCGGCATCATGTAGAGCAACATCTTCTGGTTGCTGTCGGACGACATCGACATCTGTGAGTAAAAGTATGTTGTTGCTCCTGCAATTAAAGGAAATAAGTAATAGTAGCTGAACTGACTCAGAAAGGCAGTAAAGCTCAAGCTTGAAATAGGCACATTAAGCAGGTTAATTAGTTCAGCAGACTGAAAAAGGTATGGATTTATAACTTCCATGTTCAGATAGCTATCGGCATCTTCCAAAAGCCTGAATATGCCAATTAGAATAGGGAACTGGACCAAAAGTGGCAGGCAGCCTGCCAGTGGGTTCATATTATTGTCTCTCATGAATTCGCTCATTGCCTTATTTTGCTTCTCTTTATCATCTTTGTATTTTTGCTGAATCTTCTTCATTTCGGGTTGTAGTGCTTGCATTTTCTTCGCGGATTGAATTTGCTTGTTATTTAAGGGATACGTTACCAGCTTAACCATCAAAGTCATTACAATAATTGCCAACCCGAAATTGGGGATATACTGGTATATGGAACTAATCACAACTCCAAAAAACTGTGCTATTGCATCAATCATTCTTCTTCCTCCTACTTGTTTGCCCTACTCCACCGGGTGATACCCTCCCGGGTTAAAGGGGTGACAACGGGATAATCGCTTCAGACCCATCACCAAGCCCCTGAATAAACCATGCTTATTAAGGGCTTCGTATATATATTGTGAGCATGAAGGGTAAAAACGGCAGACCCGGGGCTTGAGCGGGGAAACAAAAAGACGATAAAAACTTAGAAGGGCAAGGCAGCCCTTCGTCGCCAGATGCTCTGTTTCTCTTAATGCCCCTTTATAAATAGCTTCCCTTTTCGGCACAGATTATTCAACTCCTCTACAGCCTCATGAAAAGAGAAGCCCGCGCAATTTTTTCGCGCTATGAGTACATAGTCATAACCTGTTATTAGCTTATGTTCCACACTCAATAGCGCCTCCTTGAACAGCCTCTTGATCCTGTTTCTAACAACGCTGCCCCCGACCTTCTTGCTGACAGAAAAGCCGATCCGATTGCTTGCCGTTCCATTTGGACAGTAATAAAGGACGATATTTTTTGAAACGACCGTCCTGCCGTGGCGGAATACCCGCTTAAACTCCCAGTTTTTTTTTAGCCTGAAAAGTGGCATTTACTTAAGCGCTTAATCTTTTTCTCATTTTTTGCCTTCTTCTGCTGATAACCTGTCTTCCGGCTTGGGTGCTCATCCTTTTTAAAAATCCGTGCACTCTTTTCCTTTGTCTTGTTTTCGGCTGATAAGTTCTCTTCATTGTAACCCCTTTACTAATCGCTCATAATTTAAAAAAATTATACGTAATAATAATATAAGTGTCAACGGGCGGGCAATACCTTGGTAAAAAGCCTGCACTTAATAGTATTGCCCCCGATCTGACGCATGAGTTTTTCAATGCAGATTTATCGTGTATACGGAAGTTGGAAAAAATAACTTTTTGCGCTATTTTCTTGTGAAGGTGCTATAAAATGACGGGCTGTGTTTATTTTTCATGCGTTAGCTCTGCTTTTGCCCGATTCAATCTTTACAGTTAAACAGCTTATCTGTTAATATGTATCTTACGATGCCGTTAGATCATTATTGAGCGAGCAATTTGTCCACAGCTTTTGTTGATAACTCTGAGTTTTGTTAACAACATTTCGTCATTCACTCTTTCGCCTGGGGAGCATTTAATGAACAGTCAGCTAAACGAGATCTGGCAACTCACCCTTGAAGAGTTGAGCAAAGATGTCAACAAACCTAGCTTTGAAACCTGGTTTAAACTGACCAGACCGGTAACTCTGGAAAATAAGTGCCTGATAATCGAGGTCCCCAATGATTTTACCAAGCAATGGTTTGAAACCCGTTTTCGTCAACAAATAGCAAATGCTCTTAAAGAAGTAACTACAGACGAACATCATGTAACTTTTGTAATATCCCCTACTTTTCATACAGAAGATGATAGTCTTACAAATAGTGAAATAATATCCGGGAATGATTTTCCAAGAAACATTCCTCCTCTGGAAGGAGCCTTCAGTGGCTACCCCCAGGGCAATCACAAACTAGTTTCAACATTTAACCCCCGCTATACTTTTAATACTTTTGTGGTCGGAGCCTGTAACCGCCTTTCTCATGCCGCCTCTCTGGCCATTGCCGAAAGTCCGGCTCGGGCCTATAATCCTCTTTTTATTTATGGTGGTGTTGGTCTAGGTAAAACACATCTTCTGCATGCCATTGGTCAGTATACCCTGATTAATCATGGTTTTAACAGGGTATATTATCTTTCTTCCGAAAAATTTACCAACGAATTCATAAATTCCATACGTGACAATAAAACCTTAGAATTCCGCAACAAGTATCGTTTTATGGATGTGCTGTTAATTGATGATATTCAGTTTTTAGCCGGCAAAGAACAGACACAGGAGGAATTTTTTCATACTTTTAATGCCCTGCACGATATTAACAAGCAGATAGTTATTTCAAGCGATCGTCCTCCCAAAGAAATTCCCACATTAGAAGATCGTCTGCGTTCAAGATTTGAGTGGGGCTTAATCACAGACATACAACCCCCGGATCTTGAAACAAGAACAGCAATTCTGAAGAAAAAAGCTAATACTGATGGAATTGATATGCCGGAACAAGTAATTCAGTATATTGCCGGAAAAATAAACTCAAATATCCGCGAACTTGAAGGCGCGCTTATTAGAATTGTCGCCTACGCATCGCTCTTTAAATCACCGATTACCATAGAGCTAACCGAAACCGCTCTTCAAGATATAATCAACACCAGGCAAAAAAACATTACCGTCTCTTTAATCATCAGTCACACCGCTGAAAATTTCGGTCTTACTCCAGAAGAGCTACTTTCGAAGAAAAGAACACAAGATATTGCTTTTACCAGGCAGATTTCTATGTATCTCTGTAGAATGTTAACTGATCTTTCGCTGCCAAAGATAGGCGAAGAATTTGGTGGCAGGGACCATACAACTGTTTTGCATGCATATAAAAAGATTGACCTATTGATTAAGAAGAATAACGATCTTAAAAAACGTATTGAACTGATCAAAAACAAGATTGTTGGATAACCCTTGATCAAGGTGTGGATAATTTGATTAAAGTTTAAAGCTTTTATATCACGGACGGCCGCCTTATTTTTTCTCACAGTTTATTGAAGAACGGTTAACAGAAATATTTCCGAATCATTCTCGTTTTAACAGGTTGTTATGTATTGTTCAAGACGCATAATGATTTATCCACAAAACAAACAGGGTTTATTACTACTGCTTTATTAATATATTTATTGTAATATTTTCTTTACCTGTTTAAACCTTTCTAAGATGCAGGAGGTTTCGTGATGCAATTGGTAATTAATTCAATGGAATTTAAGAATTGTCTCGAAAGTGTAGAAAAAATACTTCCTACGCGGTCGGCA
>DBBD01000105.1:7946-11794 GCA_002292015.1 Firmicutes bacterium UBA993 | reverse complement strand
AAAAGCGCTATGGTATAAAATGTTGAAATGTTGTTCAATCCCCTTGACGGTGTTAAATCATTGTGATAATATCTTGAGATGTCTAGTACTGCTGTGAAGCGTAAAGGTTGAGAAGTAATTTGCATCACCTCTCAGTAATTTCATATCCGCAGGAGCCAAAGAAACGAATCGGCTAAGCCTGTAAATCTGCCAGTTTCTTGAAGAGTTAAATCATAAACCAGGTAACAGGGGAGTGATTTTTTTTAATGTCCAGCAGTATTGCCGCTGAAAGAAATGAACGCCGTTCTTACGCCCGTTTTACAGAAGTACTGGATCTTCCGAACTTGATCGAAGTCCAGCGCAGTTCGTTTAACTGGTTTTTTAAGCAGGGATTAAAAGATATTTTTGATGATTTTTCGCCAATCCAGGATTTTACCGGAAACCTTGTGCTTGAATTTTTCGACTATACTTTGGGTGAACCGAAATGCTCGGTGGATGATTGTAAGGAACGCGATGCAACCTTTGCTGTGCCCCTGAAAGTCAGGGTGCGCCTGATAAACCAGGAAACCGGTGAAGTGAAGGAACAGGAAGTGTTCATGGGAGATTTCCCAATGATGACTGAAAACGGCACCTTTGTTATTAACGGAGCGGAAAGGGTTGTTGTCAGTCAGCTGGTCCGTTCACCGGGTGTTTATTTTAAGCATCAGCCCGATCCGACTGGCAGCACCGGAAAAGAGTTGATCAGCGCCACGATCATTCCCAACCGGGGCACCTGGCTTGAGTTCGAAACTGATGTATCAGACGCGCTTTTTGTCAGGGTTGACCGGACCCGTAAGATTCCGGTTACCGTTTTGCTGCGAGCGATCGGTTATGGAAATAACGAAACAATTTTAGAAGTATTTAATAACGATCCCCGTCTGGCGGAGATGCTCGAAAAGGATAGCACCGACTCGGTGGAGAGCGCTCTGCTGGAGATCTACAAAAGGTTGCGTCCCGGCGAGCCTTTAAACATCGATAACGCCCGTACGCTGTTTGAATCTTTATTTTTCGACGGAAAACGTTACGATTTTGCTCACGTCGGTCGCTTCAAGGCCAATAAAAAGCTCTCAATGACTAACCGGCTTTATGGCTGCACGTTGGCCGCAGATCTTAAGGATCCCGTAAGCGGCAAGGTGCTCTATCCGGCCGGAACTGTTGTCGATGATGAGACAGCCGGTGTGATTGATGAGCACCGTATTACCCGGGCGATGATTATACACCGTGATCGCCCGCACCTGGTGAT
Source organism: Firmicutes bacterium UBA993 (assembly GCA_002292015.1). Classification (GTDB taxonomy): domain Bacteria; phylum Bacillota; class Dethiobacteria; order DTU022; family DTU022; genus UBA993. The sequence continues at coordinate 10,533 of DBBD01000105.1, read as the reverse complement.
CGGCAATGGCCAGGTTGCTATGGAGATCAGGCATCTGGCGAAGGAAGATATTGTGGCTACCGTCAGTTATATATTAAACTTGCTCGATGGTATCGGTTTTGTTGATGATATTGATCACTTGGGTAACCGCCGCTTACGCAGCGTGGGTGAGCTGCTGCAGAACCAGTTTCGGATTGGTCTGTCCCGCATGGAAAGAGTGGTGCGGGAGCGGATGACCATCCAGGATGTAGAGGCGATCACCCCCCAAGCTTTGATCAATATTCGTCCGGTGATTGCTTCGATAAAAGAATTTTTCGGCAGTAGCCAGCTTTCGCAGTTTATGGATCAGACCAACCCTTTGGCTGAGCTGACCCATAAAAGAAGGATTAGTGCTCTGGGGCCCGGCGGTTTAAGCCGCGAACGGGCTGGTACGGAGGTGCGCGATGTGCACCACTCTCACTACGGGCGGGTTTGTCCGATCGAAACCCCCGAAGGTCCGAATATCGGTCTAATCGGTTCACTTGGCACCTACGCCCGCATTAATGAATACGGTTTTATGGAGGCCCCCTATCGGCGGGTGGATAAAAAAGAGGGTCGGGTTACTGCAGAGATTGTTTATTTGACAGCCGATGACGAGGACCGCTTTGTCATTGCCCAGGCCAACGCCTTGCTCGATGAGAAGGGTTACTTTGCGGGAAACCGCGTTACCTGCCGCTATTACTACGATACAGTCATGCGTCACCCGAATGAGGTTGACTTTATGGATGTTTCGCCGAAGCAGTTAGTCAGCGTGGCTACAGCGCTTATCCCTTTCCTCGAAAATGATGATGCCAACCGTGCCCTGATGGGTGCTAATATGCAGCGCCAGGCGGTACCGTTGCTGAAAACCGAGGCGCCGCTAGTTGGTACCGGCCTTGAAAACAAAGCTGCGATCGATTCCGGGGCAGTCGCGGTTTGTTTAAATGACGGTGAGGTAATTCGGGTAACGAGCAGCGAAATTGTTGTCCGCCGCAGCGGTGACGAAGAGGGAATAAATTATGTGATAAACGGACGCACCCGGGAACGTATTGAAGCAAACAGACAGGAGTTTGGTCAGAATAAGGGCTTGGATAGCTACCGTTTACAAAAATTCAAACGCTCCAATCAGGGAACCTGTGTTAACCAGCACCCAATCGTGCACCGTGGGCAACAGGTGAAGTCCGGCCAGGTTATTGCTGACGGGTCCTGCACCAGCTTAGGCGAGTTGGCTCTGGGCCGCAATGTGCTTGTTGCTTTTCTCCCCTGGGAAGGGTACAACTACGAGGATGCGATCCTGATCAGCGAGAAGCTGGTTAAGGAGGATGTTTTTACCTCGATTCATATCGAAGAGTATGAGTCCGAGGCACGCGATACCAAGCTGGGGCCGGAAGAGATTACCCGCGACATACCAAACGTTGGGGAGGAAACCTTAAAAGACTTAGATGGTCGCGGGATTATCCGCATTGGTGCCGAAGTCCGCGCCGGTGATATTCTGGTCGGTAAAGTTACTCCGAAGGGCGAAACCGAGCTGACGGCTGAGGAACGACTGCTACGAGCCATCTTCGGCGAAAAAGCCCGCGAAGTACGTGATACTTCACTGCGTATTCCCCACGGCGAATCGGGTATAGTAGTCGAAGTTAAAGTTTTCAGCCGTGAAGCCGGAGACGAGCTGTCGCCCGGTGTTAATCAGCTGGTCAGGGTTTATGTAGCCCAGAAGCGCAAAATTTCTGAAGGAGATAAAATGGCCGGTCGACACGGCAACAAGGGGGTTATTGCCCGTATCTTGCCGGAAGAGGATATGCCGTACCTGCCCGACGGCACTTCGCTCGATATTGTGCTTAACCCGCTGGGCGTCCCTTCGCGGATGAATATCGGTCAGGTTTTGGAGACTCACTTGGGTTGGGCAGCTAATGCCTTAAACATCAAAATTGCCTCCCCTGTTTTTGATGGGGCCAGAGAAGAAGATGTTTTTAAGTGCCTGAAGGAAGCAGGGCTGCCGGCAAATGGTAAAACAGTACTCTTTGATGGCCGTACCGGAGAGCCCTTTGACGAAAATATTACTGTAGGTTATGCTTACATGCTTAAACTGGCTCATCTGGTTGACGATAAGATTCACGCACGTTCAACTGGCCCGTACTCCCTTGTAACCCAGCAGCCGCTAGGCGGTAAGGCCCAGTTTGGAGGTCAGCGCTTTGGGGAAATGGAGGTTTGGGCTTTGGAGGCTTACGGCGCCGCTTATACCCTGCAGGAGATCCTGACTGTAAAATCCGACGATGTTGTTGGCCGGGTTAAAACCTACGAAGCCATTGTCAAAGGTGAAAATATACCAGAGCCCGGAGTGCCGGAATCGTTTAAGGTTTTAGTTAAAGAGCTGCAGAGCCTTTGTCTCGATGTGCGGGTGTTAAGTGATGAAACTGGCGAAGTTGAAATAAGAGAGGGCGACGACGATTCTGATTACCGTCGCCTTGATGTGAACATAGAAGGTATGGAATCAGACGAAGATGATCTTGATCGTTTTGTCTATCGCCGTGGCGAACAAAGTAAAATGGTCGCTGCGGAAGCGGAAGCGGAAGATGAAGATGAAGATGAA
>DBBD01000105.1:0-7618 GCA_002292015.1 Firmicutes bacterium UBA993 | reverse complement strand
AGATGAAGATGAAGATGAAGAATGTCTCGAAGAAGATGACGATGAAGTAGAAGAAGATTTTGCAGAAGACGATGAGGCGATCGAAGCCAAATCGGAAAGCGATGGTTTGGAGGCAACAACAGCTTATCACAGTGCTGATGAAGGCGATCAGGAAAATCTTTCGGTCGGCAATGTTTCTGCAATCTTCGAGGAAATGGAAGAGGACTCTGAAGTGGAAGAGCTTTCACTGGACGAGCTTGAAGAAGAAGAAGAGGAAGAGCAGTCAATCGACGAAGAGGAAGAAGAGACTGATCTGAAGCATTCAGCTAAAAAGAAAAAATCTAGAAGAGTTCGGGAAGAAGAGTATGAGGATCTCGATGATCTGGAAGAAGAAGAAACCATCTACTGGTAGCACAGGTTAACCCCTGGCGAAAGGAGAGATCTTGTTGTTGGATGTAAACAATTTTGATGCTTTAAAAATTGGGTTGGCATCATCGGGGCAGATAAGGGCCTGGTCACGGGGCGAAGTGAAAAAGCCGGAAACAATCAACTACCGGACATTGAAACCTGAACGTGAAGGACTGTTCTGCGAGAAAATATTCGGGCCGCAAAAAGACTGGGAATGTCACTGTGGAAAATACAAACGGGTTCGCTACCGCGGGATTGTCTGTGATCGCTGTGGTGTTGAGGTGACTCGGGCTAAGGTCCGCCGTGAACGGATGGGACATATTGAACTGGCCGCTCCTGTCTCACATATCTGGTATTTCAAGGGTATCCCCAGCCGGATGGGGCTTCTGCTCGATATGTCGCCGCGCGCCCTGGAGAAGGTTCTTTACTTTGCCGCTTACCTGGTTATTGACCCGGGTGATACTTATTTAAGCAAGAAACAGCTGCTGACTGAAATGGAGTACCGCGAGTACTTTGATAAATATCAGGCTCTTTTTAAAAGCGGTAAAGGGTTTAAGGCTGAAATGGGCGCAGAAGCGGTTAAAAAGCTGCTTGCCGGGCTCGATTTAGATGAGATTGCCGAAGAACTGCGCGAAGAACTGATCAGCTCCAGCGGCCAGAAGAAGATCAGGGCAACCCGCCGCCTGGAGGTGGTCGAAGCCTTTCGCCAGTCAGGTAATGACCCTGCCTGGATGATTCTAGACGCTATCCCGGTTATCCCACCTGATCTGCGACCCATGGTGCAGCTCGACGGGGGGCGTTTTGCCACCTCTGATCTTAACGATCTCTATCGCCGGGTGATTAACCGCAATAACCGTTTAAAACGGCTGCTCGATCTTGGCGCTCCAGATATCATAGTGCGTAACGAAAAGCGAATGCTGCAAGAAGCGGTGGACGCGTTAATCGATAATGGCCGCCGTGGTCGCCCCGTAACCGGGCCCGGAAACCGTCCCTTAAAATCTTTGAGCGATATGCTCAAAGGTAAGCAGGGTCGTTTTCGCCAGAACCTTTTAGGTAAGCGGGTTGACTATTCAGGGCGTTCAGTGATCGTGGTCGGCCCCGAGCTAAAACTTTATCAGTGCGGCTTACCGAAAGAGATGGCCCTTGAGCTTTTTAAACCTTTTGTGATGAAGCGTTTGGTGCAGGAAGGGATGGCCCACAATATTAAGAGCGCTAAGCGCATGGTTGAAAAGGTCCGCCCGGAAGTTTGGGATGTTCTGGAAGAAGTCATCAAGGATCATCCGGTGCTCCTGAATCGTGCACCGACCCTGCACCGCCTGGGGATACAGGCCTTTGAACCGGTGCTGGTTGAGGGGCGGGCGATCCAGATTCATCCCTTGGTTTGCGCTGCTTACAACGCTGACTTCGACGGCGACCAGATGGCTGTCCATGTGCCACTGTCTGCCGAAGCCCAGGCCGAGGCACGTCTTTTGATGTTATCAGCTCACAATATTCTCAATCCGAAAGACGGGCGTCCGGTAACTACTCCGACTCAGGACATGGTGCTCGGCTGTTACTACCTGACTCTGGAAAAAGAGGGAGTTTTAGGTGAAGGCAAGGTTTTCCCCGATCCGGAAGAGGCAATCACCGCTTTCAATCTCGGTTTCCTTGACCTGCATGCACGGATTTTGATCCGGGTTTCAGGCTTTAAGGGCCGCGATTTTGTGCGCCGCAAGAAATACCTGCTGACCACGGTTGGTAAAGTGATCTTTAATGATGTATTTCCAAAGGATTTTCCCTATATGAATAATGCCGATTTTACGAACTCGTTGCCGGAGGAAAGCTTCGTACCGTTTAAAAACCTTGACCCGCAAAAACTTCTTAAATCGCGGCCGCGTTACAAAGCGATCAAGAAGGATTTTCTGGCTGAGCTGATCTCCCGTTGTTACAGGATGTATGGAAATACCCGGACTGCCGAAATATTGGACCAGGTAAAAAAACTTGGTTTCCGGTATGCAACTCGGGCCGGAGTGACCGTGGCTGTCGACGATATTGTCATTCCACCGCAGAAAAAAGAGATCCTAATTGCCGCCGAGGAAAAAGTAGAAAACACGGAGCAGCAGTACGCTTACGGCTTGATTACGGAGAAAGAACGTTACGACCGGGTAATTGAAATTTGGGGCAAGGCCAAAGACGAAGTCACAAAAGCGATGATGGAGGGGCTTGATGAGCTGAATCCAATTTACATGATGGCCCACTCCGGCGCCCGCGGTAATGAATCGCAAATTACGCAGCTGGCCGGAATGCGTGGCCTGATGGCCGACCCGACTGGCCGGATCATGGATATTCCGATCAAGGCTAATTTCCGCGAGGGGTTAACCGTTATCGAATTTTTTATTTCCACCCACGGCGCCCGCAAAGGTTTGGCCGATACCGCCCTGAAGACAGCCAACTCCGGCTACTTAACCCGCCGCTTGGTTGACGTGGTGCAAGACGTAATCATTCGTGAAGACGATTGCGGTACGGGTCAGTCAATCGGTCTGAGCGAATTTCTTGACAAAGATGAAGACTTAGAAGATGCTGTGGTTCGCCTGGTTGGCCGCTTCACGATGGAGCATGTTTATCATCCTGAAACGGGAGAGGTTTTGATTGCAGCAGATACCCTAATCACTGAAAAGCTGGCCAACCAGGTAGCGGATTTAAAAATTACCGAGGTTCGTTTTCGATCAGCGCTGACCTGCAAAACCCGCCATGGTGTGTGCGTTAAGTGTTATGGCCGGGATTTGGCCAGCGGTAACCTGGTCAACGTGGGCGAAGCAGTGGGTATCATCGCTGCCCAGTCAATTGGTGAGCCCGGTACTCAGCTGACTATGCGCACTTTCCATACTGGCGGCGTGGCTGGTGACGATATTACCCAGGGTTTGCCACGGGTCGAAGAGCTTTTCGAAGCCCGCAAACCGAAGGGGCAATCGCTGATTGCCGAAATAGCCGGCGAGGCAGAAGTGCTCGAAACGCGCTATAAGCGTGAAATCCGGATTACGTCCGAGCAGGATGAAAGCCGGGTTTACGCTATTCCTTACGGCGCACGGATCAAGATTGCAGACGGCGAAAAAGTAAGCGCCGGTGATGAAATGACCGAAGGTTCGATTAATCCCCACGAGCTGCTTAAGGTTAAAGGGGTACGCGGTGTCCAACTCTACCTTTTAAAAGAAGTGCAGTGGGTCTACAAGATGCAGGGAGTCGATATTAATGATAAGCATATTGAGATTATTGTACGGCAGATGCTAAAGAAAGTGAAGGTTGAAGATCCGGGTGATACCGATCTCCTGCCCGGTGGCATGCTCGACAGCTACCAGTTTGACGAAATAAACACCCAAACAGTCGAGGCAGGCGGACAGCCGGCGATAGCCCGCCCGCTGTTGCTCGGTATTACTAAAACGTCGCTGGCAACAGAATCGTTTCTGTCGGCGGCCTCTTTCCAGGAGACAACGCGTGTGCTGACCGAAGCATCGATTAAGGGCCGCAAGGATCAACTACTTGGCCTGAAAGAAAATGTGATCATCGGCAAGTTGATTCCGGCCGGCACAGGCATGAACCGCTACCGCAATATCGTGGTCTATCCGGAAGGTCACGAACCGCAGCCGGTAACCGAAACCCTACCGGAAGTGGATCTCGGTCTTGAACCAGAAGAAACGGCAATTGTGGCCACGGCTAGCAAAAAACCAAAACGGGTCGAAGAAGATCCTGAGTTGTTTAAGGATTAATTTAGATATTGTATGCTGATTTTTTAATTGACAAGGTATTCATGCGGTGTTAGAATCTTATGGTGCGCCTTGTGGGCGTGTTCGGTTATGCGTACGTAAAAGGGAGAGTGTTTTGGCCGGTTGGAAAAGATGATCAGCAGTGCCCGGCAAAAAGTTGTCGGAGCCAAGCAAACCCTGAAAGCCTTGGAAAAGGGAGAGGCTCTTCATGTGTTTATCGCCGCAGATGCTGAGGAAAAAGTTACCCGTCCGGTACTGACAGTCTGTGATACTAGCGGTATTAAACCTCACTACGTCGAAACTATGCAACAGCTCGGCAAAATGTGTGGGATAAAAGTCAAAGCAGCGGTTGCTGCCATTACAGAAGAATAAAGGAGGTGGACCGATGCCGACAATTAACCAATTAGTACGTAAAGGCCGCCGGCAGATCACCAGGAAGTCGTCTGCTCCGGCTCTTGATCGTTCCCCGCAGAAAAGGGGGGTATGTACGCGAGTTTCTACCACTACGCCAAAGAAGCCAAACTCTGCCCTGCGTAAAATTGCCAGAGTCCGCCTGACCAATGGAGTTGAAGTGACTGCCTATATCCCGGGAATCGGGCATAACCTGCAGGAGCACTCAGTGGTTCTGGTCAGGGGTGGCCGGGTCAAGGACCTTCCCGGTGTCCGCTATCACCTGGTGCGGGGCGCTCTCGATTCCGCCGGAGTTGTAAACCGGTCGCAGGGACGTTCGAAATACGGCACAAAGCGGCCGAAGAAGAAGTAAAAAAGTCAGGAGTGGATGAATTAAGATGCCGCGCAAAGGACCTGTAGCAAAAAGAGACATCTTGCCGGATCCAGTTTACAGCAGCAAGCTCGTTACCCGTTTTGTAAACAAGCTAATGTTTGATGGTCAACGGGGAACGGCTCAGGAAATTATTTATGATGCTTTTGAAATTATTCGTGATAAAACCGGCAAAGATCCGCATGAGGTCTTTGAGACCGCGATGCGCAATGTCTCGCCCGTCCTGGAAGTTAAGCCCCGCCGGGTTGGCGGCGCCACCTACCAGGTTCCGGTTGAGGTTAATACAAACCGTAAAAATATTTTAGCGATCCGCTGGATAATCAACTTTTCTCGCAATCGCGGCGAAAAAACGATGGCCCGGCGACTGGCTGGCGAACTAATGGATGCTGCCAACAGTACAGGCGGATCAATCAAGAAAAAAGAAGATACGCACAAAATGGCTGAATCGAACAAGGCCTTTGCTCACTATCGATGGTAAAAGTTGGTTTTATTGCCCTCGCAGGTGATCAAGCGTAGGTTTAGCGGTATGGTTGCGACGAATCGGTCTATTTTACGATTCTCCGAATCTGCCGTCCTTTGGATTCCGTTCATGAAAGGAGGGAAGAAATGAGTAAGGAAGCACAATTGGAACAGATTAGAAATATTGGGATAGCCGCTCACATTGATGCCGGCAAGACGACAACCACGGAAAGGATTTTGTTTTATACCGGTCGGCTGCATAAGCTCGGCGAAGTGCACGACGGCAGCGCAACTATGGACTGGATGGTCCAAGAGCAGGAACGCGGTATAACCATTACCAGTGCAGCAACATCCTGCCGGTGGCGCGATAGTTTAATTAATATTATCGATACGCCCGGACACGTGGACTTTACAGTTGAGGTAGAGCGCTCACTCCGGGTATTGGACGGCATGGTTGCCATCTTTTGCGCTAAAGGCGGAGTAGAACCGCAGTCAGAGACAGTATGGCGCCAGGCTGACCGTTACCATGTGCCACGCCTGGCCTATATCAATAAGATGGATATGGTCGGGGCCGACTTCTTTAGTGTTTTACGTCAACTGAAGGAAAGGCTTAATGCTCATGCTCTTCCTTTGCAGCTTCCGATTGGGGCTGAAAGCGGATTCTCGGGGGTAATCGATCTGATTACCGAACGGGCGATTGTCTACGGAGATGATCTTGGAACGCAGAGTAAGGAAGCCGATGTACCGGAAGCAATGAAAGAACAGGTTGCCGATTACCGGGAAAAGATTCTTGAAACTGTTGCCGATTATGATGATGCCCTGATGGAAAAGTATTTCAATGGTGAACAAATCAGCCCCGAAGAATGCTACCGGGCGCTGCGCAAGGCAACAATTTACCACAACCTGGTCCCGGTGCTCTGTGGTTCCTCGTATAAGAACAAAGGAGTTCAGCCTTTGCTTGACTCCGTAGTCTATTACCTTCCTTCACCGGTTGACGTAGGTGCAGTAAGGGGATTTAATCCGAGCAGCAATGAGGAGGACTTTCGGCTGCCGGCTGTTGACGCGCCCTTTGCCGCCTTAGTCTTTAAAATCATGGTCGATCCTTTTGTCGGAAAGCTGGCCTTTGCCCGCGTTTATTCGGGTGCTTTAGTGAAAGGATCAGTGGTGCTGAATGCCGGACGCCAAAAAAAGCAGCGAATCAGCAGGCTGATCCGGATGCATGCCAACTACCGGGAGGAGATCGATCGGGCTCGGACGGGCGATATTCTGGCTGTGATCGGACCGAAAGAGATCAGCACCGGTGATACCCTTTGTGCCTTGGATAAGCCGATTATCCTGGAAAACATCCAATTTCCGGAACCGGTTATTTCGGTGGCCATTGAGCCAAAAACCAAGGCCGATCAGGACAAAATGTCCGTTTCAATGCAGCAGCTGGCCGAAGAAGATCCTACCTTCCAGGTGCATACCGACCAGGAAACAGGCCAGACTATAATTTCCGGTATGGGTGAGCTCCACTTGGAAATTATCGTCGACCGCCTGCTGCGTGAGTTCAGGGTGCAAGCCAACGTCGGCAAGCCGCAGGTAGCTTACAAAGAAACGGTGTTGGGCGAAACCAAGGCTGAAGGGCGGTTTGTCCGCCAGTCCGGTGGACGCGGCCAGTATGGTCACGTTGTAATTGAACTCTCTCCCCTGGAAGCAGGTGGAGGGTTTGCCTTTGAGAACAAAATTGTCGGCGGTGTTATTCCGAAAGAATTTATTCCAGCAGTGGAAGCCGGTTTGAAAGAGGCAACCCTGAATGGTATTCTCGGTGGGTACCCGGTTATCGACATTAAAGCGGTATTAGTCGACGGGTCTTTCCACGAAGTTGATTCTTCCGAGCTGGCTTTTAAAATTGCCGCTTCCAAGGCACTGAAGTCTGCTCTATCCAAAGCCGAGCCGGTGCTTCTGGAGCCGGTAATGAAGGTTGAAGTTTCTGCCCCCGAAGAATATTTGGGTGATATCATCGGTGACTTTACCGGTCGCCGCGGCCGTATTCTTGGTACTGAAATGAAAGGTGGGCAACAGGTGGTAAGAGGTGTAGTCCCCTTAAATGAAATTTTTGGTTATGCCACCGAGCTGCGTTCTCATACCCAGGGCCGTGGGGTTTATAATATGGAATTTTACCGATACGAAGAAGTTCCGAAGAGCATAGCTCAAAAAATTATCACGCAGAGTGTTACTCATTAATTTTGGAGGTGTGTTAAATTGGCTA
>DBBD01000022.1:5274-12955 GCA_002292015.1 Firmicutes bacterium UBA993 | reverse complement strand
TCCTAATGTTAAACTTTATCCCTTTTTGCTTCTTCTGCCTTAGGGGACAGAGAATGATCGGCATCTTTGAATGTTTTTTCATAATACATAACTCATTCGATCGTGGGGCTATTGAATTGTGAGATTTTTAATGATATGGTTTTAAACAGTTACGGATATTATATGTGAGCTAGTGAAAACTGCCGGAAATTGTTAAGTTCATTAATGAAAGGAGCTAGTAAAATGAATTGTCCAGTATGTCGAAATGTCGATCTATTGATGACCGAGAGGCAAGGGATCGAGATTGATTATTGCCCGCAATGCCGGGGAGTCTGGCTTGATCGCGGCGAACTCGATCGGCTTATTGAGCGCGCACCGGAACGAACATCGCGAGAAACCGCCGGCAAGAGCGAAGAAAGGCGCGAACGCGGTGATGACCGCTACTTAGAAGATCGTAACCGTGATTCTGGCCGCAAGCGCCGCGGGTCTTTCCTGGGTGATATTTTCGATTTCTAAGATTCGTTTGATTAACTAGAAGCAGTCGCCTTAGCGTAGTGTATTGCAATAGTGCTTCGTTAGGAATCGGGCGTTCTGAAATAGGGCGAACCCTGTATAGCTGTGGGACTATCCGCTCACTTGCTTCAGGGGACTATCATGTTGCCGGGTGACACCAGCAGAGAGCATAAATTTTCTACCCCTCCTCCCGCCGGCCCTCTTTCCAATACGTATTGGGGAGAGGGGAGAGCCATGAGGACTATATTTTTCGGTAAAAGGGAGCGAAAAGATGAGGCTAATACTAGAGAAACTTACGGCAGGCCTTATAACGCTGGAAGATGCCCAGGCAGAGATTGAACAAACAGCATTTGAGAGAATGAAACTTCAATTTGTGGACAAATTCGCCAGGCTGGATCTGAGTCGTGCCCAGAGGACAGGGATTCCCGAGGTTATCCTGGCTGAGGGCAAAAAGGACGAATGGGTCGAAAAACTGTTGTTTGAGATGGCCAAAGAGAGTGGCCGCGGTATAGCCAGTAGGGTGCGCCCTGAACTGGCTGAAAGATTAGGTCAAGGGGTGCCCGAAGGATTTTTGGCCGATCTCCATATAGATGCACGGATGGTCATTGTTAGAAAAATCGATTATGTTACCCCTAAGACCGGTGGGAAAATAGGTCTGCTGACGGCGGGCACTGCGGATATCTCGATAGCCGAAGAAGCGCGGATATTCGCCACTGAGATGGGCTGCGAGGTTTTCTTTGCCTATGATGTGGGCATAGCGGGAATTCACAGGACGCTTGAAGCGCTGGAAGCGCTGTTAAAAGCAAATATAGACGTGATTATCGTTGTAGCCGGAATGGATGCAGTATTGCCGATCACTATCAGAGGACTAGTTGATCTGCCAGTGATCGGTGTTCCCACCTCGGTTGGCTATGGTATCGGCGATCAAGGGCTGGCGCCTTTGATGACCATGCTTCAATCATGTTCTCCCGGCCTGACTGTTGTTAATATCGACAACGGCTTGGGAGCTGCCGCATTTGCAGCGCTGGTAGCAAAAAGGATCGCCAGGTACCGCTGTTTGCAAGTGGAAGAAAATCAGCTCAGGGCATAACCATCGTAGGAGATTAGTCGAAGATGACGCACACACAAAAGAGCTGGACACCGAAGTTCAAGGAGGCTACAGGCTACTACCTGCAGCACCGGAAAGGGACCTTAAGTGCCGCAAATGGCGCCAGTATCGATACAAACCAGAGAATTTGAATACAATCTTCCCGGTGAGCTGATTGCCCAGGCTCCTGTTGAGCCAAGAGATGCGTCCAGGCTGCTGGTAATTAACCGGAGCAATTGCTCGGTCAACGAGGACAGGTTTGCTGATCTGGTCGATCATTTTAAGGCCGGCGACCTTTTAATTTTGAACAACACCAAGGTGATCCCCGCCAGGCTTTCGGCCAAACGAGCCGGAGGCGGCAAAGCCGAGTTGTTTCTGCTTAAAGATCTGGGCGATGGCCGGTGGGAGGCGTTGGTTAATCCAGGGAAGAAGATCCCTGTCAAGTCAATTCTTACCCTGACAGAAGAGATAACAGTAGAGGTGGTGGATAAGGCTGCCGAAGGAGGAAGAATCGTGCAGTTTTCTTCTGCCGAAGAGGCCGCGGCGGTTTTGAAGAATCTTGGCCAGGTTCCGCTGCCGCCATATATCAAGAGACCGATTGAGGATTCCTCCAGGTACCAGACGGTTTATGCCAGCGTAGAAGGGTCAGTGGCGGCGCCCACTGCCGCCCTTCATTTTACCCCCAGGCTACTTGGCAGGCTTAAGGCTAAAGGGGTAACTATCGGTTATACCACCCTACATATGGGTTTAGGCAGCTTCAGACCCATTAAAGAGGAACTGCTGGCAGCCCATCGTATGCCGGTTGAGTATCTCTATATACCCGATGAAGTCGCCGGCTTGATAAACCAAGCCAAAGAAGAAGGCAGGCGCGTTGTCGCTTGCGGCACCGATGTAGTGCGCACTCTTGAGTCGACAGCTCAAGATGGCGGCCGGATCGAAGCTTTCCAGGGCACTACCGGATTATTTATAACCCCGGGCTATCAATTTAAAGTAGTGGATATGCTTATTACCAACCTGCACCTGCCGCGTTCATCCCACCTGGTGTTAGTATCGGCGTTTGCGGGGCGCGACCTGATCTTTGAGGCATATGCCTATGCCATAGCGAAGAAATTCCGATTTTACACCTTTGGCGATGCTACTTTGATCATCTAATTTTGTTATATTCCACACAGTTCGGATAGTTCCCATATAGACATAACCTGACAATTTGGCGGTTCAATTTCCTGATTTCCAAGCCACATTTACAGCAAAACCATGTTCTATAGACCCACTACGGGATAAAACATGGTAATCTCCCAAAATAAGCCTTATAAATCCGGCGCTTTCATAGATCTTAAATGCCTCAATCGAAAAGTTCGCTGACCGATACCCGGTTCTGGATGCGTATAATCGCTTCGGCGATCAACGGTGCGACTGTTAACTGGCGGAAGCAATCGCGCAGCCCGGCCAGTTGGCCCCGATCAACCGGTATCGTGTTGGTAAAGATCACCTCTTTTATAGGAGCCTTGCTCAGTCGCTCAAGGGCTGATCCGGAAAAAACTGGATGGGTACAGCAGGCATAAACATCGCTTGCGCCCTCCCTGATCAGCGCTTCAGCGCCTAAGGTAATCGTTCCGGCAGTATCAATCAGATCGTCAATGAATATTGCGGTTTTGCCCTTTACGTCACCAATGATGTGCATAATTTCCGCCCGGTTGGGTACCGGCCTTTTCTTTTCGATGATCGCAATCTGCATCCCCAGGCGGTTGGCTAAATCACGGGAGCGGGTTACACCACCCAGATCGGGTGACACTACCACACCGTTTTTAATATCTTTCTTTTCCAGGTAATTGGATAGGATTGGGAGAGCGGTAAGATGATCGAGAGGGATATTAAAAAATCCCTGAATCTGCCCGGCATGTAAGTCCATAGCTACAACCCGGCTGGCTCCGGCTGCAGTAATCAGGTCGGCCAGCAGTTTAGCCGCAATCGGATCACGGGCCTTGGTTTTCCGATCTTGCCTGGCATAGGCATAGTATGGGATAACGGCATTAACTGTTTTCGCCGAAGCCCTTCTGAGAGCGTCAATTATAATTAACAGCTCCATGATGCTTTCGTTGATTGGCGAACAGAGTGGTTGGATCAAAAATGAGTTGGTACGCCTGACACTTTCACCGATACTGATTGAAATCTCTCCGTCGCTGAAACGGCTTACTTCACAGCTACCAAGACCAACCCCCAAGCTGTTGGCTATCTCCTCAGCCAGGCCGCGGTTAGCGCTGCCGCAAAATATTTTCAGTTCCTCACCGTTTACCAATTCAAACCCTCCCACTATTGATCGCTAGTTCTTCCATTCGCTTACCGGCACCGCTTTTCCTGCTGCGAAATGAAACCCCAGGTAGCATTTGCAGTACTAAAAACTATTATCAGTCAGGGGTGATAAGCGTGAAGGGTTTTAGCTCTGCATCGTTATTCACAACGCCAGCTTCAACCACTGTATAGCTGATCGAAACCCGCTCTCCGATCACGGCCTTTTTAAGATGCACACCGGGCCCGATGCTGCAAGCCGAACCAATTATTGTGCCGCTCTCAATCACACAGTTGGGCCGGATTATAGTATCAGGACCAACCGCAACCCCGCTGTCAATCCAGGTTGATGCGGGATCTTCGATCGTGACCCCTTCTTGCATCAATTTGTGGGCGATCTCGCTCCTAATCAGCGCCGCCGCCTCTGCGAGCTGTATTCGGTCATTTACCCCCAACCCCTTGCGGTAGTCCTCGATCAGATAAGCATTAACCTGAAGCCCGTCGGCACGCATCATCGCTACCAAGTCGGTCAGGTAGTATTCATGCTGGGCATTGTTGTTTGAAAGGAGGGGAAGGTAGCGACGCAACTGTTGAAGATCAAAGCAGTAGGTGCCGCTGTTTATCTCGCAAATCGCTTTTTCCGCATCAGTGGCATCTCTTTCTTCCACAATCATATTGATCAAACCCAGTGAGTCGCGGATAATCCGTCCGTAACCGGAAGGATTAGGCACAACTGTTGTGGCAACGGTTGCTGCAGATCGCCTCCCGGTTATAAGCAGTTCTTTTAACATACTCTCATCAATTAAGGGGGTATCTCCGCAGAGGACCAAGAGCTGTCCTTCCTGCGGCAGCAGAGGTAAGGCCTGCAGTACAGCATGCCCGGTACCGAGTAGCTCTTTCTGCAGGGCGTAGCGCCACTGATCGCCAAGCAGTTCTTTCACCTGCAAAGCACCGTGGCCGACGACAATGACAATATTATTCGCCAGTGCAGAGGCACTCCGTAAAATATAGTCGATTAACGGTCGGCCGCAGCAGGGATGCAGCACCTTGGGCAGCGCCGACTTCATTCGCTTCCCTTCGCCTGCAGCGAGAATAACGGCCGAAATAGTACCCACCTGGAAAACCTCCTGCCGAATAATTTGCTGCAGACATTATACTAAAGCCACCGTCCGTAGGCAAAAACTTCTTTTAAGGTAGTGCACAATTGATTAAGGAAGAACCTACCGATATTCGCACGATCTTGCTTATCGCACTGCTTTCTGCCGATGAGAAGGAAGGATCAGAGCAATTTCCTGACCTGTTCTAAATCACTGATCTTGTCGACATCAAGCCCGATTTCAGCACACTGGCAGGGTACGGCATACGCCTTCATCTCCAACAGTCTGGAGAGTTGCCTTTCCAGATCGGCCAGTGAGAGTTGTTTCAGAAAATATTTCAGCGCCAGCGAAAGAGGTAAAATACGCAATAGTTTCAAAGGTTTCTTGCGGTACGAGATAAACAGCTCGAGGCTGCTTCGTTTTTTTAAAAACCAAGCAGGGTTAACCAAACCGATGTTTCCACCGGTTACCGGGCCTTCTTTTAATCGCACGTAAGTCCGCTTTGTATCCGGGTAGCTTCTAAGGCAATTCTCTTCGCTCAGGATGGGGTAGTATAGATCCCCGTCGTAGGGGGCGCAAAGCTCCAAAAATTCATTCAACGCAGCAGTGCTGAGCAGTGGAAGATCGCCTGTAACAACAAGACAGAGGCGCTCTGGATCAGCAAGCTTGATGGCAGCGGTAACATTGTTTAAAATGGTGTCGGCTTCCTTCACAATCTGGTAGTTGTAGCCTTCCCGCCTAAGGGTTTCGAGCTCCTTTACGGGACCGGTTACGATTAGATTATCAACTGCCGGGCTGGCCGCCAGCGCATCAAGGACATAGGCGATCAGCGGCTTGCCCTTAATCGGGATAAAAGCTTTATTCAGAACACCGGTATGTTCGGCCAGGGAATTACCGGTTTTGCCGCTTCCAGCCAGAACTATAACGTCAAACATCAGTATCACTCCCTTATTCACTTTCAGTCCAGCAAAGATAGGCTCTGGCTCCCGCTTCCTCCGCCGCTCGCAAGGCCCTGCCGGCTTCTGCCAGTGAATCAAATAGCATAAATAACGTTGGTCCGCTGCCCGAAAGCTGTGGCTGTAAACCGCAGGCTACCAGTTCAGCTTTAAGCTTTCTATACGATCCTGTTTCAGGCAGTTCGGCTGTTTCCAGGGTGTTGGTCAGCTCACTACCCAGCCACCTCTGAAGCGCCCTTTTATCATCGTTCTTAATCGCCCGGACCAGCGGGCCAAGGGAGGGCTGTCCGGTAAATTTTCGATCAAAACCACCGTAAGCAGCAGCAGTGGAAATCTTTGCCCCCGGCGGCAGGGCTAACACCACCCAGAAAAAAGGGCTGGCCGGTAGTTTTTCCAGAAGCTCGCCCCGGCCCCTGGCCAGTGCTGTTCCTCCTTCTAGGCAGAAGGGAATATCCGACCCGAGCGTGGCGGCGACTTCCAGTAGTGTAACTTGCGGCAGATTAAGCTGCCAGAATTTATTCAACCCCTTCAAGGCGGAAGCGGCGTCGGCGCTGCCGCCGGCAAGACCCGCCCCGACGGGAATATTTTTATAGAGAACTATTTTTACGCCTGGCACAACCCCGCCAGCCCTGATCTTCAGCATCTCGGCTGCCCGACAGACCAGGTTTTCCGGTCCGTTCAGTTCTGGATCAGTGCATTGAAAAAGAACTTCAGACTCCGCTGTTGGTTCCAGAAGCAGGATGTCGGCTAGCGAAACCTGCTGCATTACCGACTCGATTTCATGAAAACCATCAGGACGGGATCCACAAACCGTAAGGCCCAGGTTAATTTTTGCCGGGGCTCTAATGCTGATCCTCTTAGCGCCTGTCAACTGATTTTCTGCAGTCGCTGATTGAATGTCAGTCCTGGAATGCGACCCCTTTTAGCCAACAGCCTGCCCTCCACCTCTTTGAGATCCATAGTCATATTAATAGCCGGTTCCCTGGAGATATAACTGCCAACCCCAAATGAATCTACACCCGCTTCAGCCAGTAGCGCAATCTTTTCCGGGGTTAGTCCGCCGGAGACCACGACTTGGACCCTTTCGTAGGCGGCCTGGTTTAAGCGGGCCCTGGCTTCCCTGACCAGATCGGGAGTTACGCCGCCATGCTCTCCGGGAGTATCGAGCCTGATGCCGGTAAGCTTTGTCCCCAGGGCTTCAGCAACCCACAACGCTTCTCCAATCTCGTCTTTGAGGGTAATGAAACTTCTGGCGTTCATCAATTTCCTCCGGGTTCTTATAAGTTTAGCTGCAAGCGTTTTCTACACTTTCAGGTCGATTCCTGCCATTCCGGCAGAACTAAACCGTATAAAAAAGAAAAACCGGATCCACGATCCGGTTTGCTGCTCCCGGTTAGAGCGCCTACCAAACAGACGCAGCACACAAGTCCTTTTAAATCTGTACTCCCAGGTTATTGCCTAAGAGATTATAGACCGACAGTCTGCTTAAAGTCTCCTTCATCAAAACTAAGCTCGACTGTTTCGGTTAGAACATCGGCATACGAGAAGGACAGGCGCTGAAAGTAGCTGTTCTCGTCAACCCTGACAATAAAAATCGAGGGGTAGATGCTCTCCAGGATTCCTTCTTTCTCGTAAGTTTTTCTTCTGCCGCGGTTCGCTCTCAACTTGATTGTCTGACCTAAATGCAATTCGAGCTTTTTGCGGATTTCAAATAGGACATCTTTGGCCACCATTTAAAACCACCTTATTATTATTCTGCATCA
>DBBD01000022.1:0-4940 GCA_002292015.1 Firmicutes bacterium UBA993 | reverse complement strand
ACTATAACATAAAAAGAGTCTTAAAGTCAAGAAATAGGCAAATTCCGGCAATTATCGGGTCAGAAAGGGAATAACGGATATTATTGAGCCCTATTTGGTAAAACGGTCGGCAACCGTGGTCGCACCGTAAGAGTAGGGCTTTATCCGGGCTTCGTAGCCGCTGCCGATCACCATCCCGACTACCTCTTTGATTACATTGCGGGTCTCGCCTTTTTCACCTACGTCAAGGTGAATTTCTACGTTTAAGCGGCAATCGCTGTTCTGAGCCAGCTGTTCGGTTAATCGTGTTGCTACCTCGAGACTGAGGAATGTTTCGTAATAAATTCTCTGACGCAGGCTTTCCATATAACGGGTTTTCTGTTTTTGATAGTAAAAGCGCCCGCCTTTGCCAATTCGGTGCACTACAACAGCCGTGACAAAAACAACAGATTCATTGAGAAAAGAATGAGAATCGGTACCAATTATCAGCTTGTAGTTGTCATCAGGGTGTTCATTGGTGTAGGTTACGAGGTTCTCGAAGAGCTCCTGTAATGAAATCTGGCCCATTGAAGGACTGGTAAAATACATCCGGTCCGCGACCTTTCAGAGTAATTTACTGATGAATATTATAGATTATCCGGCTTAGCTTTGCAAATTGCTCAACATCAAGCTCCTCGGGCCGGGAGGTGGGGGTTATCCCGCTTGCAGAACAGAACGAATCGATCTGGTCGCGAAGGTCCGGGAACAACCTGGCCAGGTTGTTGAAGATCGTCTTCCGCCGCTGTTGGAAAACGCCCTGCACAATTGCCCGGAAGAGTGGCTCCTCTTCCGGAGCGAGCGAACGCCGGCCCGGCAGCAGCTGGATCACCGCAGAGCCGACTTTCGGTTTCGGCCAGAAAACGTTGCTGCTAACTTCAAAGAGGACCCTGCCATATGCATAATAACGGCAGATTACTGATAGGGCGCCGTAGTCGGGGCTGCCAGGGGTGGCAACCAAGCGCCAGGCAACCTCTTTCTGCAGCATTAGCACAACAATGCTAAAAGGTAAAGCCTCTTTTAAAATAGAATAGATAAAAGGCCCCGAGATTACGTAGGGCAGATTTGAAATAAGTTTTGGCAAATTATTAAAGGCAGAATGTTCCTGAAGCAGTTCCTGCCAGTTAACCTTTAAAACATCAGCTTGCCTGATCTGTATCTGCCCATTCCCCATAAAGATCTCCTCAAGCAGACTCACCAAGCCACGATCGATTTCCAGTGCCAAAACTCGGTAGCCCTTGTCCAATAAGGTTTTGGTTAACGCCCCGGCGCCAGGGCCGATTTCAATTGCCTCTCTGCCTGGGACTGCCTCCAAGCTTGCAGCAATTTTATGGGCTATGTTAGCATCAATTAAAAAGTTTTGTCCCCACTGGCGCTTAGGGCTCAGGCTGCGCTCTTTAAGAAGTTCGCGCAGAACCCTTGGTGAAGTAAGATCGGGCATTTCATTCACAACTAACCCTCCTGCTATCTTTAATTCAGCCTCATTTTATCGGTCAGTATCATTTCGGTCAAACTTCAGAAAAGTACTTATAGTTGCATAAAGTACAGTGACAAGTTACTATTCTTATCATATAATGTATTTCACACCAGTAATATTTCACCTGATTAAGCAAATTCAGCAGGAAAAGGGGGGAGCTGTGTCGTAGTACGTGCAGGCAGAAGCTTTTGTTTCGCTGCATTAATTAATTTTAAGGAGGCGTGTTATAGAATGGCAGATTTCAAGACAGTTTTAGGAGACCTGAGCAAAAAGATTGAAGCAGCAGATCCGGCTAAAATGAAAGGGGTAAGCGCAGTTTACCAGTTCGAACTTTCGGGTGACGGTGGCGGAGTATTCCATGCCGCTGTAGATGATGGCAAAGCCACGGTTGTTGAGGCGGCTCATGACAGCCCAAATATTACCATAACTATGACCGCTGACGATTTTGCTTCCATGCTCGAAGGCAAACTGAACGCAACTTCAGCTTTTATGGCCGGCAAATTAAAAGTAAAAGGTGACATGTCGCTGGCCATGAAATTACAGAGCCTGCTTGGCTAAGCAAAAGGTATTGTGAGTGCCGGAGGCTTTGACAGTAGTTTATTAACGAAACGGCGCCTTTCCATCATGGTGAAGGCGCTGTTTCGTTAGTGCACGGGTAGTCAACAAGACGATCAGAAAACAGGCGGACAGCATTAAGATAAACCTGTCTTGCCAATTGCTCCGGATCGATATCTAAGGCCAAAGCAACCCGCTCATAGGTCAATTTAATGTATGACGGTTCGTTGCGATCGCTGCGATAAGCCTGGGGCGAAAGGTATGGGGCATCGGTTTCGAGCAACAGCCGGTCTTCCGGGATAAAACGCAACAAATCGCGCAGGGCATGCGAGCGGGGGTAGGTAACCGGTCCGGCAACGGAGATATAAAAGCCAAGCGTAAGACAGGCATCAAGCCAGTTGCGATCACCGGAGAAGCAGTGCATTACACCTACTGAACCAGGCAAATCCTCTTCCCTTAAAATTCGCAGTGTATCGGCTATAGCTTCGCGGCTGTGGATAATCAGCGGCTTATTAACCCGCACCGCAAGGCGAATCTGTTCGCGAAAAACCTGCTCCTGCACTTCCCGCGGCGAAAGATTCCGGTAAAAATCAAGCCCCATTTCACCGATGGCAAGAACCGTATCTTCTACAGCAAGTTTTTCAAGCTGCGCCAGCCAATCCGTAGCCACCTGCGCCGCACCATGCGGGTGGACACCGCTTGAAGCGCTGACGATAGAATTGCGAATGCTTAAGTCCACTGCACGCCTGGAACTTTTCAGATCAGTACCGGCATTGAGCACGGCGGCTACTCCCGCCTCTATAGCCCTATTCAAAACCAGGTCCAAGTCTGTTTTATAGTGGGGAAAATCCAGGTGGGCATGGGTGTCAATTAAAATCCCCAACTAACTAATCCTGCTTCCTGGTGGCATGTCGCGCTCGACAGTTGTGAGAGCCAGGCTTCCGTCCTGAGCTATTGCTGCCAGAAGCATCCCCTGCGACTGCACCCCGCGCAGCTTAACCGGTTTAAGGTTGGCAACAAAAATGACCTTTTTGCCGATCAGCGACTCGGGCTCGTAGTGCTCGGCGATACCGGCCACTACCTGGCGTTTTCCAGCCACGCCTAAAAGCACTGTGAGCTTCAGCAGC
The DNA here is from genome assembly GCA_002292015.1 of Firmicutes bacterium UBA993. Classification (GTDB taxonomy): domain Bacteria; phylum Bacillota; class Dethiobacteria; order DTU022; family DTU022; genus UBA993. The sequence goes on along the minus strand of DBBD01000022.1, from coordinate 1,766 downwards.
TTATCGGACTTCGGAATTCCCTCGGCTTCGACAATTTCGGCTACCCTTAAATCAACCTGTTGGAATTGATCGATGCTGATCAACCCCTGCTGTTCTTCGTCAGCCGTCTGTTCTGCCTCCGGCTCTTCACCGGCGGTTTTGCCGTCCTGCATTTCGCGAATTTCGGCCTGCAGGTTCAAACGGGGGAAGAGATCGTCTCCCCGTGCAACCCTGGTTGCGGGACTGATCGCACCCCATTGGCTGAGAGACTCCCAGCTTTGAAGCGCGTTATTATTTTCTAAACCAAGCTGCTTAAAAATAGACTCGGGTGTCTGCGGCATGAAGGGTTTCAGTAACACCGCAATAAAACGAATACTTTCAATTAAATTGTAGATAACAGTACCCAGTCGGGGAAGACCAGACGGATCTTTGGCCAGCGTCCACGGTAGGTTTTCATCTATATACTTGTTGCTGCGCCGCACCAGCAGCCAGAGACTGGCCAGGGCGTCACTTGTTTTAAGTTCACTCATCGCCTTCTCAACAGAATTAGGGGTTTCAAGAGCCAGGTGGCGTAGCTCGTCATCGCCGGGCCCGGTAACGGTGGGGGTGGGGAGAGCCCCTTCAAAATAACGATCGGTCATGGTCAATGTTCTGCTGACCAGGTTACCCAGGTCGTTAGCCAGATCTGTGTTGATGCGGGTAATGAAATTTTCGAGGCTGAAAATCCCATCCTGGCCGAATGGTATCTCGCGCAGCAGGAAATAGCGCAAGGCGTCGGAGCTGTAACGAGCTGCCAGGACCCGGGGATCAACAACATTTCCTTTTGACTTGGACATTTTGCCGTCCTGCAACATTAGCCAGCCGTGCCCAAAAACGGTTTTCGGCAGCGGCAGGTCAAGCGCCATTAAAAAGATTGGCCAGTAAATAGTGTGAAACCGCAGGATATCTTTGCCGATCAGCTGCACATCGGCAGGCCAAAAAAGATCAAAGTTGCTTTGCTGCTCGCCGTATCCAAGAGCAGTGATATAGTTGCTGAGCGCATCAAGCCAGACATAGATAATATGATCAGGATCAAAGGGAACCGGGATGCCCCAGTCGAAAGAAGTACGTGACACACAGAGATCCTCTAGGCCCGGTTTCAAAAAGTTATTGACCATCTCATTTTTACGCGAAGGCGGCTGAATAAACTCAGGATTTTTTTCGATATGGTCCAACAGGCGGTCAGCATACCTGGACATTTTAAAAAAGTAAGCTTCCTCGGCAATCAACTCCACATCACGGCCGCAGTCGGGACATTTTTCCCCGGCCAGCTGACGCTCAGTCCAGTACGCTTCGCAGGGCGTACAGTACCACCCTTCATATTTATCCTTATATATATCACCTTGCTCATAAAAACGGCTAAAGATAGCCGCAACTTTTTTCATGTGGCGATCTTCCGTGGTGCGGATAAAATCATCATAGGAGATATCCAGTTCCTCCCAGAGTTCTCTAATCCAGGCAACAATTTCATCAACAAATACTATCGGTTGCTTACCCACTGCCTCAGCCTGGCGCTGGATCTTTTGCCCGTGTTCATCGGTACCGGTCAAAAACCAGACCCGATAACCGGTAAGCCGCTTAAAGCGAGCCATAGCATCGGCTGCCACAGTTGTGTATGAATTTCCGACATGCAATTTATTACTAGGATAATATATAGGGGTAGTGATGTAAAATGTTTTTTCGCCTGCCACTGGTAGGCCTCCTCAATGCTGCCGAAAGATGTGGCTATTATATCAGAGCAGCCTTTA
>DBBD01000086.1 GCA_002292015.1 Firmicutes bacterium UBA993 | reverse complement strand
CTCTTTTGCATTACTATCAAAAGAGTTATAATAAAGTCAATATATTTTTACTTTGAAGAATATTATAACGAAAGGGGAAGATGATTGAATGGCTTATACTTACGGAACTGCAGAGTGGGATAGTGCGTACCGGGAGATGGTCGAAGAACGGCTGAAAAAGGCTGCCAAGCCTTACATTATGGGGACACCGGAATGGGTAGCCACCTTCGAAAAGATGGTACAGGAGGATGAGGAATATAAAAGGGTAGCAAAAACCTGGGAAGGCACCGTTGTTATCCATATTTTGGCCAGCCCGGCGAACGGTATTAACGACGACCTCTACCTCTTTATGGATCTGTGGCATGGCGACTGCCGGTTTATACGCCTGGTGCCAAAAATTGTTGGGGCAAATGCTAACTTTGTGCTGACCGGCGAGATGGAACGCTGGCAAGCTGTAATGAAAAAAGAGCTTGACGTAACCAAGGCCATGATGCAAGGCAAGGTAAAGCTTAAAGGTTCGCTGCCAACAATCGTCCGCTATGTAAAAGCCTCGATTCGCCTGACAGATTTGGCCGCAGAAATTGACACCAAGTTTCATTCGGAGTTGAGCGAGGAAGAGCGTTCCGCGTATTTGGCCTGGTTTAACAGCTATCGCGAGCAATTCGGCTTTTAATAATGCCTGAAGAGAAAGGGTGTTTGCCTTGAGCTACGACCGCGATCTATCTTTTGAGTACAATAACCCGACAAAAATTATTTTCGGTGAAAACAGTGTCAAAGATGTCGGACTTGAAGTAGATAGTCTTGGTGGCACAAAAGCCCTGATCATTACCGACCGCGGTATCGTTCAGGCCGGACTGACCGCCCGTATTGAAGAAGCCCTTGGGCACAGATATTCCGCTACTTTTGACGGCTGCGTGCAGGATTCCGGTTTTAAGCTGGTCAATGCTGCAGCCGGCTTTGCCAGGGAAAAAGGCGTCGATATCCTAGTCAGTGTTGGGGGAGGTAGCGTCATTGATACGGCCAAGGGCATATCGATCCTGCTGCGTGAAGGCGGTAAGCTGCAGGATTATGCCGGGGTTCAGATGCTTGACCGGCCGCAGACTCCCCATATCGCCATACCGACCACAGCCGGGACCGGAAGCGAAGTAACCTGGGCTGCCATAATTAAAAATGAGGAACGTAACGCCAAGGAAACCCTGCTCGACTACTATTTGATACCCAATATCGCCATCCTTGACCCAATCATGACCGCAAGCTTGCCGCCGCATATTACCGCGGCAACCGGAATGGATGCACTTACCCATGCTGTTGAGGGAATACACGCCATGCAGCGCCAGCCAATCGCCGATGCCATGGCCCTTCATGCAATCCGCCTGATCGTCGAGTATCTGCCGCGCTGCGTCGAAGATGGAAGCAACCTGTTGGCCCGCGGGCAGCAGCTGCTGGCCGCCACCATGGCTGGTGTCGCCTTCGGCAATGCCCAGGTTGGCCTGGTTCACGCTCTTGCTCATTCCGTCGGCGCCCTTTATGGCGTGCCGCATGGTTTGGCCAACGGGATTTTGTTGCCGCATGTTATGCTCTTTAACCTTGAAGAATGCGCCGACCGTTACGCTCTTATTGCCCGGGCAATGGATCTCGACACCCGTGGGCTGGACGACATGGAAGCAGGCAGGAAGGCGGTCGCAGCTGTCCGGGAGCTGACCCAAAAAATCGGCCTGACTCAGAAATTGCGCGATGCCGGGGTACCGGAAGGCGGGCTGAATGAGGCGGCCGAACTCTCGATGTCTGATGCTTCAATTATCTACAACCCACGCATGGTGCTCGACGCCGAAGAAGTGCTCGAAGTATTAAAACAGGCCTGGTAAAAAAAACCGGCGATTTCGCTAACGGTTCTCATTGCTGGACGCATTACATGCACAGCCACCACAAATGAGAATCGTTTTGCCTCTCCCACTGAGCATGTATGGGGCCGGCTTTTGATCAAACCATTGCCGATTTCAGCAAAATGAGACCGGTACCACCCTGCCTTTATATGAGCGCTGTTAAACATAAATCTTTTATTGAGGTTAACGAAGAAGGCACCGAAGTGATGGCGAGTGTATTAGAAAGAGGGAAAAGCGTGAGAGAAAATTCTTGCATTGGGCATCAGGCAGGATCTGTCGAAGAGGTTTATTGGGAAGAATTCATCGCGACAAAAAATGCTTGCCATGATTTTCCCATTTTAAAAGAAAAAGTATGGGCATGAAAATGCAGAAAACCGAAAACGTAAAGAGGCAAAAGAAAGAAGGCATTAAGAGCTTTCAGGAATATGTCAATTATACCCAATCAGTTTTTCTGAAAACGGTCGGCCTGGACCTGCTCGAAGATCGGCGACAGGGCGTTAATGTCTGGGACCTGGGCACCGGAAAAAGTTACATCGATTGCTTCTGCTCGGCCGGCAGTTTTAATGTCGGCAGAAGGAACCCCCGCATCGTCGGGGCACTGGAAAAGGCCCTCGATCAGTGGGACATGGGAGAACATCTCTTCCCATCAGCCCCAAAAGCGGCGCTGGCTGAAAAACTGGCAGCCATTTCCCCACCCGGCCTGAAGAACGTGCTGTTTTGCGGCGGCGGCGGTGAAGCTATCGATTCGGCTATAAAGTTGGCTCGCGGCGTTACAGGCCGGAAAAAAGTCATTTCTCTGGTCAAAGCATACCACGGCCACACCGGGTTTGCCCTTTCAGCTATCGGTAAAGCGGTGTACCGTGACCCCTTCGAACCACTGATGCCCGGCTTCAGCCACGAATTTCCAGTTAATGACCTAGACGCGATTGCAGCGGCGGCAAATGAAGATACAGCGGCGATCATCCTGGAGCTGGTGCAGGGTGAAGGCGGCATATTTGTGGCTGAGCAGGGTTTCATTGAAGGGTTACGCCGCCTGTGCGACGATAAAGGAATAATGTTGATTTTTGATGAAGTGCAAACCGGTTTCGGACGCACCGGAAAAATGTTTTGCTGTGAACACTACAGTGTTTACCCCGATCTTATCGTTTTGGCGAAATCCTTGGGCGGCGCTCTCTACCCGATCTCTGCTGTAATTTATTCCGGGCAGATCCGCGCCTTCATGGAAGAAAATCCTGATCTGATTGAATCAACTTCCGGTGGATCAGACTTGGGCTGTATCGTCGCCTGTGAAACGATCGATTTTCTGCTTGAAAATGATATCCCCAAACACGCAGCCACAGTGGGCGATTATATCGGAGAAGGCCTGTTGAACCTCGCCGTCAAACATAAAGGATTGGTCAAAGAAGTCCGGCGTAAGGGACTGATGATCGGCCTGGAGTATAAACACGATATGATGGGACCGCTGATGTCTTACTACCTGGGCACAAATGGCGTTTTGGCCATCTTCAGCGCCAACAATCCAAAGGTGATGCGATTCATGCCGCCTATTGTGATTACCCGTGAAGAAGCTGACAAACTCCTGGCTGCCGTTGATCGTTCGCTGGCCTCGGTGAGGCGCTCGTCCCGGATCATCGCCGGAGCGGTTAAACTGCCGCTGATCGGTAAAATCTTAAGCGTTCAGGAGATGCAGGTCTTTCTAATTCTTGTTGCTAAAACAATCGCTAAAATAATCCCGAACAAAGGGGTCAGCCAGGCCATTTGAGCTTTCCGGAGGAACCATGATGCATAATTTCAAAGAATTGGAACAAGAACCTTTTGACGTTTACTACAAAACCATCAGCAAGGCCAAGCCGGCAAAGCTAGAAGCGTATGGACTGAACATCGCTTTAGCCGGCAGGGAAGGGGTTAAAGTAACCGATACCGGAGGCCGGCGGTATTTTGACTGTTACTGCTCAGGCGGTCAGCAGGTACTCGGCAATTACAGGCATGAGGTGCAAGCTGCCTTTCGTAAAGCCCTGAAACAGTACGACCTCGGCAACTTTATCCTGATGTCCGCCCAGAAAGCTGCCCTGGCCAAACTACTTTCAGAAGTAACCCCGGGCAATCTCAAGCACACCGTTTTCGGTGTGGGACGGGGCGAGGCAAACGATTTTGCCCTGAAGCTGGCGCGCGGAGCTTCCGGCAGAAAAGAGATTGTCTGCTTTGAAGGAGGCTCCCACGGGCAAACCGGTTTTGCGCTGTCAGCATCAGGTGATCAGCGCCAGGAGAAACACTTTGGCCCCCTGATTCCAGGCATCAGGCGTATAGCGCCGGCTGTTGATGCCGTAGAAGAAACCGTCACCAGCAGCACCGCCGCCGTTCTAGTCGAGCCGATCCAGAGTGATGCCGGAGTAGTGCCCTTACCCTCCAACCTGCTCCAGGCGATCCGCGTTGCCTGCAGCCGCCACGGCGCAGCCCTGATCGTCGATGAGGGGCAATGCGCATTCGGGCGCACCGGCCTGCTGTTCGAGTGTCTGCGCCACGGAGTCCAACCTGACATATTAACAGTTTCCAAAGGCATGGGCGGCACCTATTATCCAATCTCGGCCACGATCTTTAACTCCCGCCTCAATCGCTTTATGCTCACTCATACGCTGATCCACCTTTCAACCTTTGGCGGCGCCGATTTGGGCTGCCTGGTGGCCATCGCCACCATCGAAATCATCCGTAAGAACCGGCTGTGGGAAAATGCCAGGATGCGCGGCGCCGAAATGGCTAAGGGTCTGCAACAGCTTGCCGCCGCTGATCCAAACCGCTTCTCCGCTGTCAGGGGCGAGGGTTTAATGCTTGGGCTTGAGTTAACCGACGCTGCCGCGGCAGAGCAATTTGCAGCAGGCCTCGCCGCAAAAGGGGTTATCGCCCTGCCGACTACACTTAACCCCAGGGTAATCCGCTTTACCCCTCCGATCGATATTACGGCGGAACAAACAACTGAACTGTTGGATTGCATCTTTGCCGCGGTACAAAACTGATAGTGTTTCGCTATTCCTGATTCGTCTCGCAAGAAGGGCCAGATGCTCAACTACAGCCCGACCTTGAGCTACCGGCAGCTCATACTGCTTGAACCGGCAAAAACTGCTGTTTACCATGCCTTACCGGAATTCATCCTGCAACACGGCCAAATCATCAGGATTAAAGTCCCTGAAAGCTAGGGGCTCTCCCTCTACTGCGCTTAGCGATGCCTCAAAGATCGGCCGGGGGTTTAAGTAAAAAATACCTAAGGGAATCCTCTCCCCCCACTCCCGGGCCAGCAGCAGCGCCCCGTTCCAATCTTCCCGGTCGGTAATTGCGGGAAAATAGACCCGTTTCTTATACCAGCCAAAGGTGTTGACCTTGTTGAAGGAGACACAGGGCTGCAGAATATCGACTAAGGCATAACCGGGGAACTCGATGGCCGCCTTGATTATATCTTTCAGTTGCTCCTTCTCACCGCTAAAACAGCGTGCCACAAAACCGGCACCAAGCACCAGGGCCAGGGCCAGCGGATTTAAGGCCGGGACGGCCACCCCACCGGTCTGCACTCCGGTTACCATCCCCGGATCGCTGGTAGGACTGGCCTGCCCCTTGGTCAGGCCGTAAACCTGGTTATTATGAATCAAGTGGGCTAGATTTGGGTTGCGGCGAATATTATGTATGAAATGATTTCCACCCTCCCCATAGCTGTCGCCATCTCCTGACTCCACTATAACGGTCAGATCTTTGTTGGCAATCTTCGCTCCCAAGGCCGGCGGCAGAGCCCGGCCATGCAATCCGTTAAACCCGTTGGATTTAATGTAATGCGGGATCTTCGCCGCCTGACCAATGCCGGAGCAGATCAAGACCCGGTGCGGTTCAAGCTCCAGTTCGGCTAAAGCCCCGGCAAGGGCCTCACGAATGGCAAAATTGCCACAGCCCGGGCACCAGGCAGTATCTCCGACAAGGTAGTCTTTACCGCTACGCATTTTTCTCCACCTCCCTGACAATTTCGTGGGGTAAAAATGGTCTGCCGTTGTACTTTAAAATCAACCGGTCGATCATCAGGCCCGTTTCCCTGCGAATTAGCGCAGATAGTTGTCCGGTAGCATTATTTTCGACACAATAAAGCTGCTTTACCCTTCCAGCCAATTCCAGCAACCTTTTTTGCGGCAGCGGCCAGAGATCAGTAAAATGCAGCAGCGCTGCCCTGATGCCCAGGGCAGCCAGGTCATCTACCGCCTCACGCAAAACACCGTAGTTAGAACCCCATCCGACAAGCAGCTTTTCCGGGTGCGGATCTCCGTAAAGATCGGGCTCGTCCATCTCCTCGGCCAAAGCAGTCATCTTTTTCATCCGCTTATCAACCATCTTGATCCTGATCGCCGCATCCTCGGTAATATTACCTTTTTCATCATGTTCGTCGCTGTCCGCCAGTACCACTTCACCTTCCACCGCCCCGGGGATGATGCGTGGCGAAACTCCATCTTCCGTCAACAGGTAACGCTGGTAGGGTTTTTGCAAATCCTCTTCGTTGGCAAGGTGGCGATTATAGCTGAGGCGGCTGAAATCATACGGTTCAACCGAGCGGTGGGTATCGGCAAAATTTTGATCTGAAAGGAAGATAACCGGGATCTGAAAGCGATCGGCCAGCTCAAAAGCTTTATTTAAGCGGTAGAACGCATCCTCATGTGATGTGGCGCTAAGCACGGCCCGTGGGAATTCGCCGTGGCCGGCATGCAGCACAAAATTTAAATCGCCCTGTTCGCTGCGGGTTGGCAAACCGGTTGCCGGTCCGGGGCGCATCGCTACAATCACCACCAGCGGAGTTTCTGTCATCCCGGCCAATGAAAGGCCTTCGACCATCAGGGAAAAACCGCCTCCCGAGGTTACCGTTAAGGCTCTCACCCCGGCATAGGAAGCGCCCAGGGCCATGTTGATCGCTGCAATTTCATCTTCAGCTTGTTCTACTACTACCAGGTGACTTTTATTCTTTGCCGCCAGGTAACCAAGGATGGCGGTGGAAGGGGTCATCGGGTATGCTGACAGAAAGCGGCAGCCCGAAGCAAGGGCCGCCATCCCCAGAACCTGGTTTCCTTCAATAAACAACCTTTTACCCAGCTTCTCTTTTGGGGGTAAAACAAAGCAAGCGCTGCAATATTCGGCAGCCGCCTGATAACCCTTACGGAGAGCCTCGATATTTTGTTCAGCGACCTTCTCTTTACCCATGAAAACTTCGAGAAGCAGCTTTTCCACAGCTGCGGGCGGCAGGCCAATTAAAACCAGAAGGGCGCCTACAGCCACAGTATTAGCCATAATCGCCCTTCCGGCCTCTTTGGCCAGCATTTCCAGCGCAACCGGGACAGCCCGGGTTTCATGATCAGGAAGCTGGAACAACCCCGGGTCATAAATCACCCGCCCCGTCGGCAGCAGGTTGTCCCTGTGGATTATATATGTCTCTTCGTTCAGAGCCACTAGGATATCCACAGCCTCAACTGTTGTCCAGGGGGTTCCCGCTGCAATGCGCAGCCGTGAAAAGTTATGACCGCCCCGCACCCGGGACATGTAGTCCTTGGTATAGATTATGCCGTATCCTTCCCTGACCAGTGCCTTGCCCAGCAGGTTCATCACCGTATCCATGCCCTGACCGGCTGCTCCGCCCACCAAGATATTAACTTCCATAAGCTTTAATCACTCCTCTGCGAACAGCGCTTACAGCCGACCAACCCAGAACAACAAGTAAAGACCGGCAAGCACTAAAATGAGACCGCTGATATAGCTGAGATATTGGGTGTACCGGCTAATCTTAGGTAAATTCTTCGCCATCCCGGTGAAGGTTCCTGCCACCAGGAGCGGAATTCCATGTCCCAAGCCATAAACGAAAAGCAGTATGCTGCCGTAGAGCGGCACCGCCTGCAAGGCGGCGTAAGTGATAATTACCGCCAAAACCGGGGTGGCGCAAGGAGAAGCCACCAAGCCGAAGAGCAGGCCCATGAACAGAGAGCCTCCCACACCGGCCTTTTGCAGCGGAATCCTCTTTAAGCCGGGCAGGTTAAAGGTAAGCACGCCCAAAAGCTGCAGACCCATTACCAGGGCCACCGCGGCAAGAATATAGTACCAAACCGCTCCTACCTGACCGAACACCCGGCCAAAATAAGCGGCAACAAATCCCATGGTGGCAAAGGTGAGCGACATACCGGTAACAAAGGAAAAAGAAAGCGTAAACCCCTTTGCTTTCGTTCCTTCGCTGTAGCCGCCGATATAGCCGACAAGCAGAGGCACCATCGATAAGATACAGGGGCTGATGCTGGTGATCAAGCCTCCGAGAAAAATAAGGAAAAAGGTTAAGGTGCTTCTCTTATCGACAACATCGGGCAGAGTTTCCGAAAAGAACCGGTCGAGCCCTGTTAACTCGCTTTCAGTGATCTCTTGCTCCTGCCCTTTGATCCGTTCGATGCGCGCCGCCATATCTTTAAAAGAAAATACTCCTGCTTCCTCCAGCAATACAGTTCCGTCCGGCTTGATGAAAAAATAGGCCGGAATATATAAAACTTCAAATTCATTGAAAAACATCTGGGTTTGCGGGTTATCGAGATCGGCAACAATAATAGCGACCTCCCCGGCGTACTGCTCTTTCAGGGCCGTGACCACGGGCTCCATCATTATACAAGCGCTTCACCAACGGGCATAAAATTCTAGAAGAATCGGTTTTTGATCGCGCCGCGCAGCCAAGTAATCCTGGTAAGGGTCTTTATTAGGCTCTGCCGAAAAAGTAACTTCCCCGGGAGCTGTCGATTGTTCGCCGGCAAAACGCTCCGGCCGCGGAATAAAGACGACCGCCAGAATTGCCAGCACCACTATAGATAAGACAATTATTTTGTATTTTCCTGACAAAAAAATAGACCTCCTGCTTGTTAAACTGGTTTCTAATTTCTATAATAACACAAATATTATCCCGCTGCTGGTAAGCTGGGCGAACACCTGAGGTTCCTCTTTCCGCCTTATAAAAATCTTTACCTGCCGTATCCCTACAAGAACTTTACACTATGGTAAACCGAAAGGTTCTTAGGCCTGCAGGGCCGATTATCT
>DBBD01000093.1 GCA_002292015.1 Firmicutes bacterium UBA993 | reverse complement strand
GGCCAGGGATTAAGTGAACATACTGCACCATTTGACGCCCTGGTTGCAATCCTTGACGGAGAAGCAGAAATTACTATTTCCGGGCAGGCCCACCAGGTTAGCGAAGGCGAGATGATCATCATGCCCGCTGGTGAACCACACGCTTTAAGAGCGAACACGCGCTTTAAAATGATGTTGGTTATGATCCGTTCATGAACCAGTATAGTAAAACATCTTAAGCAATCGGGAGGTGGATTTAATGTCTTTTAAAGTTAATGCGAATGTAACCTGGGTTGGTAAGGTGGACTGGGAACTACGCAAGTTCCACGGAGAAGAGCTTAGCGCTCATCGCGGAAGCACCTATAACTCATATTTAATCAAGGGACCTGAAAAAACAGCATTAATAGATACTGTTTGGGGTCCTTTCGCCAAGGAATACGTTTATAATTTGAAAAAAGAGATTGACCTGAAAAAGATTGATTATGTCATAGCAAACCACGGCGAAACGGATCATAGCGGCACTTTGCCCGAGCTTCTGCGCGAGATCCCGGGCACACCGGTGTATTGTTCCAGTGCCGGAATAAAATCCCTGCAGGGCCAGTACCACGAAGAGTGGAACTTCGTGACAGTTAAAACCGGAGACAAGATCGATCTGGGCGGTGGAAAAGAACTGATCTTTGTTGAGGCTAAAATGCTGCACTGGCCCGACAGCATGTTTTGCTACCTGACCGGCGACAACATCCTGTTTCCCAACGATGCTTTCGGCCAGCACTATGCCACTGAGTACATGTTTAATGACCTGGTAGACCAAGCTGAACTTTATGCTGAAGCAATAAAATACTACGCCAACATACTTGCACCCTTCAGCCCCCTGGTCACGGCCAAAATCAAGGAAGTGGTCGGCATGGGCCTGCCGGTAGAAATAATTTGCCCCAGCCACGGGGTAATCTGGCGCGAAGACCCGTTGCAGATTGTCAACAAGTACCTGGAGTGGGCCGACAGTTACCAGGAAAACCAGGTAACAATCGTTTATGACACTATGTGGGACGGTACCCGAAAAACTGCAGAAGCGATCGCCCGGGGGTTAAAAGCCGAAAATCCGGAAATGAATATTAAACTCTACAATGCCGCCCGCTCCGATGTTAATGACGTAGTAACTGAAATTTTCAAGTCAAAAGCCATTGTTGTTGGATCACCGACCATCAACAAGGGCATCCTCCATTCAATCTCATCACTGATGGAGATGGCCAAAGGTTTGAAGCTTAAACAAAAAAAAGCGGCGGCCTTTGGATGTTACGGTTGGAGCGGCGAATCTGTGGGGATAGTTAATCGGTTGCTTGAGGAGGCCGGTTTTGAGCTAATCAGCAAGGAAGGGCTAAAAGTGCTCTGGAATCCTGATCAGGGAGCAGTAGATTCGGCAATAGAACTGGGCCGTGAAATCGGTAAGGCGGTAAGGTAATCTCAATCAAAATCTTTGACTAAACCGGAAGTGGGTCGCTGTACGCCTTCCGGCATAAAAATCTTTAACTCAAAGTGTACAAATAACTTTGCTTGTGTTGGCTTCCATGTCGCACTAGCGGTTACGGGCAACCGAATATGCGGCCAGTGCGATTGAAGCCATCTTCCCCATCGGCGGCTCGTTGCGTGAAGTCATTATTATCGGCCTAGAAGCACCCAGAACCAATCCGCCCATGCGACCACCAGCAAAATAAATGATCGCCTTACCGAGCAAATTGCCCGCCTCAATATTAGGAACAATCAGCAGATCGGCTTTACCGGCAATTGGGCTGTCAATCCCTTTATGCAGCGCCGCTTCCAGGCTGACTGCAATATCCAGGGGAGTTGGTCCGTCGACGACTGCTCCCGGGAAAGCCCCGGCTGCCATCTCTTTTAAAGCCTGGGCGTCCACTGTTGCCGGCATCTTCGGATCCACTTTTTCATTGGCAGTTAAAAAAGCAACTTTTGGATGTTCCAGCCCTACAGCCTGCAGGAATTCAACAGCATTTTGGGTGATTGCCTTTTTTTGCTCAAGGTTGGGGCTGACAGTCAAGCCGCCGTCTGTCATGTAGATCAGGCGATAATAACCAGGCACTTCGTATATAGCAAGGTGGCTCAGGATCCGATCGCGCTTCATCCCGCCTGCAGGGTGAAGAACAGCTCTTAAAAAATCAGAACTGTTGACCATCCCTTTCATTAGGATGTCGGCCCGGCCGGTGGCAACTTCTTTGACCGCCCTGTGGGCAGCTTGAATCGGATCAGGTTCATCAATCACCTCGATACCCTGCAGGTTCAGGCTGACAGCCATCGCCTGCCGCCAGATACGCTCTTCGGGGCCAATCAGGATAAAATCGACCAAGCCTTCTTTTCTGCTGTCCCTTACTGCTTCCAGCACCGCCTCTTCCGCTGCCGCGGCAACACAAAGGCGGCAGGGCGGCATCTCTTTAACCGCTGCAACAACCTGGTAAAAGTTTTCAAAAGACACGTTGCCGGCCCCCCTCTGAAACAGATAATCATCTATTTCGCCAAAACTTTTTAGTATTTCAGGACATTGACCTCGCCACGCAGGACACGCAGCGCCCCGGAAGCCAGGGCTTCAAGCTCTTCTTCGCCTGCTAATATCTGCACTGGCGCAATAAAAGATACCCTTTCGGTTATTAAATTTACCAGGGTTTCCGCATTTGCCATCCCCCCGGTCAGCACGACACAGTCCACTTCACCTTTCAATACTGCTGACATCGCCCCGATCTCCTTTGCTACCTGGTAGGCCATAGCCGCAACGACCTGCAGCGCTCCTTTGTCGCCATCTTTTAAGCGTTGTTCAACTTTGATAAAATCTTTGGTGCCCAGGTACGAAAAAATGCCGCCCTGTCCGGTGAGCAAACGGATAATCTCCTCCCGGCTTTTTGTACCATCAAAACAAAGACGGACCAAACCTAAAGATGGTAGTGTTCCGCAGCGCTCCAGGGAAAATGGCCCTTCTTCGTTGGCATTATTGACATCAATCATTTTGCCAAAACGGTGAGCCGATACCGATATACCGCTGCCAAGGTGAACCAGCACCATATTCATATCCTCGTATCTCTTGCCTGCCCTGCAAGCTGCCCGCCTGGCCATCGCTTTCATATTCAGGGCATGCGACATGCTCAGCCGGGGAACCCCCTTCAGGCCTGAATAACGCGCTTCCGCCTCAAATTCATCTACGGTAACCGGATCAACGGTGTATACAGGAACCTTCAACTCTTTCGCTAACGGTAGCGCAATAATTGAGCCGAGGTTGGAAGCATGCCATCCGTATTTCGCCGATGAAAGATCGGCGTATACAGCTTCATCTACCAGGTATGTCCCAGATGCCAATGGCTTAAGCAACCCGCCGCGCACGACGATTGCCGATAGTTTTGCCGGATCAATACCATTTTCGTCAAGAAAAGCTAAAATCGCCTTCCGGCGGACTGCGGCCTGCTTTTCGCGATCCAGATCGGCGGATGTTTCTTCTTCCGTGTGACGCAGGGTTACTTTCATGATCAGCTTGTCGTCCGCAAAAAAGCCGATTTTGGTTGAAGTGGAGCCGGGGTTTAGCGCAAGGATCAGAAACATATTAATGCTCTCCTGCCGGTTGGAATTGATCGGAGGCAGCCCCGCCGGAAACAGACAAGTTCAATTGCTATTTTAAGCGGCCCACCCACCGATTACAAATCATAACTGCATCTTTTGCTGATTAAGAGCCCCCTGTTTTTGCATTTGCCTGCCTGATCGACAGGGCAATCCTATTTCTGTCCCGGTCAATAGACAAGATCTTAACAGTTACTGTCTCCTCAATCTGTAAGACATCTAAGGGGTGTTTGATATAGCGATCAGCAATTTCGGAGATATGTACCAGTCCATCCTGATGCACCCCGATATCAATGAAAGCCCCAAAGTCAACAATGTTGCGGACAACCCCCATCATGACCATCTCCGGTTCAAGATCAATAAGTTTGGTTACTGATTTCATAAAAACTGGTTTGGGCAAATCTTCTCTGGGATCGCGGCCCGGTTTTCTGAATTCCTCCAGGATATCGCGAACTGTCGGTTCGCCGGCGCTGTAAGCAGCCGCCAACTCAGAAACAAGTTCAGCTTTGGGAGCAGCTATTTTTTCCGGCGATCCAAGATCTGCAGGCCCGAGGCCAAGCCGATTGATCATCTTCCGAGCCAGCTCATAGGATTCGGGATGAATCGCACTCCGCTCCAGATAATCCGGGCTTTCAGGTAAACGCAGGAAACCGGCGCACTGCTTAAAAATCTTCGGCCCCAGGCCGGTTATGTTAAGTAGTTCTGAACGTGAACTATAGGCTCCGATTTGGTCACGATGCCCGACAATCCGGTCAGCAACGTTATTGTTAATACCGGCGACATAGGATAGCAGTGCGGCCGAAGCGCTGTTTAGGTCCACACCAACGCTGTTCACACAACTTTCAATAGTACCTGCAAGAGAATTGTCCAGCTCTTTGGCCGGCATGTCATGCTGGTATTGGCCTACGCCAATCGCTTTTGGATCAATTTTAACCAGTTCGGCAAGCGGATCCTGGAGCCGACGGGCGATCGATACGGCACTGCGCTCCGCTACATCGAGGGCCGGAAATTCCTTGCGGGCCGTAGACGACGCGGAATAAACGCTTGCTCCGGCCTCATTTACTATAGTATACGCAACTTCCAGTTTCTCTTCCCCAATCAGGGCGGATACAAATTCCTCGCTTTCGCGCGATGCTGTACCGTTACCGATGGCGATACTATCGATTTGGTGCTTTTCTATCATCTGCATTAGCGTGGCTTTAGCGCCATCCCGGTCGTTGCGCGGAGCTGTGGGAAACACCGCTGCAGTTTCGAGCAGGCTTCCGGTCTCCGATACCGCTGCCAGCTTACATCCGGTACGAAAACCAGGATCCCAACCTAATACCCGGCGGTTACGGACAGGCGGCACCAGTAGGCGATTCTTTAAGTTGGCCCTGAAGACTGTAAGCGCTCCACTAATCGCCTTCTCCAGCAAAACCTGCCACAACTCCCTTTCCAACGCAGGATGCACCAGGCGTTTCAGACTGTCCAGCGCCGAACTTTTAATGATACCCGCACAGGTTTCAATACAGCCCTCTTCTTTAATGTAGATTGCGGCAACAATGCTGAAGGCTTCTTCATCGCAACCCTTCAGCTTTAAGTCAAGCACTTTTTCTTTTATACCACGATTAATAGCCAACACCCGATGATCTTTTATCTTAACCAGAGGCTCGCTATACTCGCTGTAATCATCGTAAGTTTTATCCTCCACCTGCGTTTTTTTCCTGATTTCAATCAACGCCTTTTTGCAATAAAGCTTGCGCAGCGCTTTACGCACCTCCGCATCATCAGCTATCAGCTCGGCAATTATGTCAGATGCGCCTTGTAAAACATCTTCAACACTGTGCAGCTCCTTTTCGGCGTTAAGATACTTTAAGGCTTCCGACCCTGGATCTATCCGGCCTTCGAGAATTAGCTGTGCAAGTGGTTCTAAACCCTTTTCCCGAGCTACTGAGGCTCTGGTCTTTTTTTTCGGCCGGTAAGGCCTGTAGAGATCGTCAAGTTCAGCTATTGTGACTGCCAGTTCCAGTTTTTCCTGCAATTCCGGGGTTACTGTTCCTTGTTCGCTGATCAGACGGATCACCGCCAATCGCCGATCTTCGAGTTTGCGGTACTGGGTTATTTTTTCCTGCAGCAAGCGCAGTTCTTCATCAGTAAGCCCGCCGGTCATCTCTTTTCGGTAACGGGCAATAAAAGGCACCGTGTTGCCCTCATCGAACAACCCGGCGCTCTGGCTGATCTTATGTACCGCTATCCCTGTTTCACTGCTGATCCGATTATAAATCTTATCTTGCATACCTTACCCCCGGTTATTTTCTTTTACTTTCATCCGTCTATCACCGTATGCAATTAATATTTCGTTATTTTGTGTCGGGCAGAAACCGTAGGATTCCGCAGTCCCGAATATTCTTCGTATGACTTTCAAGTCGTCCATAAGCTGATGAAGCTCTTGATGATTATAGCACCCCGGGTCAAAATCCGCACCACATAAGCTGTGGAATACAGCTCTAAGCACAGGCAGCGTCAGGTTATCTTCCAGATCGCTAGTCAAATAGTTTTCTTTTTAGGTGGATATGTGGTTTAGAGCTTCTTTCGCCTCTGCCCGGACTTCACTCACGGAATCGCGCAGGCACGACTTTTCCAAGGCATAGCGTGCCTTTTGGCCCCCGATTTGCCCCAGGGCCCAGGCAGCATGAAGCCTGATTAGCGGACGGGAATCGTTTTCCAGCAACCCCGCCAGCGGCCTCAGGGCCGCGTCGTCCCCAAGGTTACCCAAAGCGATAGCTACGTTCCGCTGTATAGTTGTTTTGCCCCGCCACCCGGCGGAGGTGAGACCGATGGTCTGATCATATTCCCGGCGGGTCATTGTGAGCAGAGGGATTAGCAGCGGCTCTGCCGGGAAAAACTCGAAGGATGTATCGCCCAGCCGGGAAAGCTCGGCTTTTTCATTATGCGGACAGGCTTCCTGGCAGCAATCGCAGCCGTATATCCGGTTGCCCATCGCTGTTCTTAAATCTGTCCGGATTACCCCGGCCGCCTGGGTCAGGTAAGATATACAGCGGAAGGGGTCAATGACATAAGGTTCCACCAGAGCCCCGGTAGGGCATGCTGCCATGCAGCGCCCGCAGTTTAAGCACATTTTATTCTTTCTGATTTCTTTTGGTTCAACCGCAAAATCAAGCAGGATCGTGCCCAGGACAATGTAAGATCCATGGCGCCGGTTGATCAGGCAGCAGCTTTGGCCCAGATCGCCGAGGCCGCTTCTAAAAGCAAGTTCTCGTTCCAGCAAGGGACTGCGGTCACATAGTACGCGGTAGTTGAAAGCCTTCTTTGCGGAGCTGGCCAAGACCCTGACCAGCTGCCCGGCTATATTCCCCACAATGAGGTGATAATCGGTTGTGCGGGCACAGCGGGCAACCAGGCCCCGGGGCCCTGCAGAAGTAGGCTGTGCCCGGTTATTCGGCCGGGCATAGGGTACTGCCAAGGTAATTACTGTCCGACAGTCTTTTAACAGGTGCCGGGGAGTTATTCGTAAACAGGGGTCTGCTTCTTCAAACGGAGATATTCGTTTCTCGGCAATTCTCTTATTAAGCCTCTCGATCATATGTTCTAAGGGGGCTGCCGTTGTAATGCCTATCTCCGATATACCGAGCGCAGCGGCAGCCCGATTAATTATTTCGCCCGATATAGTCAATGCAGATGGCCTCCCCTACCCACCAGGCAAGATCATAGCTTCTTATTGCCTCGAAGGTCAAGACCCAGCGTTGGTCAGGATTATACTGTTTCCCGCTCTTTCATCGCCACCGGGTGGCACCAGCGGAAAGATTAAATCCCCCCACACCCTGGCCCTCTCCCGAAGGAGAGAGAGGAATTTGTAGGGTAGGCTGACCCCTAATTTATGTATTTACTGGTGAACATGACCAACTTTTTTTCTAAGATTACTGTTACAATGTCCGGATCAAACTGAGAGCCCGCCGCCTCTTTCAGATCTTCCTCCACCGCCGCAACTGCCATGGAAGCCGCATAAGGGCGTTCCCACAGCATGGCGTCTATAGCATCTGCAACGGCAATCACCCTTGCCCCGAACGGAATCTGATCTCCTTTTAATCCCTTCGGGTAACCTTTTCCATCGAATCTTTCATGGTGATAAAGAACAAGCGGCGTTATATCTTTTAGAAATGTGGCCGGAGAAAGAATATCAGCTCCGATTACCGGGTGTTTTTTAACTATTTCATACTCTTTATTGCTCAGTTTGCTTTCTTTTCTCAGGATATACTCTGCAACTCCGATTTTGCCAATATCATGAAGGGTCGCTGCCTGGCAGATCTTTTCCAACTCACCGGCAGCGAGATTCATACTCTCTCCAATCTTGTTTACCAGCGCAGCAACTCTTTTTTGGTGACCCTTTGTATATGAATCCTTGGCATCAACCGCGGCAACCAGCGAGTCAATCGTTTCCCGGTAATGACTTTGAATGCTGCTTTTAGCGTATTTTACCTCTTCTTCCAGGTTTAACTTGGCTAACCGCAGTTCATCCAGTATTCTGTCAACTTCTCTTGACTGGGAACGCTTATTTAAACCTTTTTTAACAACATTTCTGACATGCGAAACATCAAAGGGCTTATACAGATAATCAACCGCACCGAGGCGCAATGCTTCCGTTGCCGTATCCACCGTTGCATAAGCGGTAACCATAATCACTTCCGTTGCCGTAGTTTTTTCCCTGATTATTTTGAGCAGATCAATACCGTTCATCTCCGGCATACGGATGTCTAAAATAATCAAGTCAAATTCACTGGTATCAATCAAC
>DBBD01000038.1 GCA_002292015.1 Firmicutes bacterium UBA993 | reverse complement strand
GGATCAGGATTGCCAAAAACCTAATATTGTCGCGTAGATATACCTAAATCTCTCCTTGACACCAGCGTTTGCTGGTGCGATTGATATACTATACCCCTCACAGAACCGGGTAGGAACTCCTCGTTCAGCAAATGCGCCAGGCTGGTAAATTTAAAGCTCTTATCCTTTGTGTTATAAATAATGTCCCTCACATAGAGTGGTCCTCCATAGAATAGCCAAGTTAAAAGCAGTATGATATAATCGGCATATAATTTCATAGCAGGCTCCGAGCCTTGTTACCTACAGCCTTTATAAGGATATGGTGAAAGGCCAGGGTTGGAGGAGAAATCCTTCCGCCTCCCGTAATTGGAAAGGAGACTATGCCTAAGGGGCCGTGTTTTCCAGTTACCGGAAGCGCGGTTTTTTAATTGATTCGGGGTGAACCGGTGAAGTTGATGCAGGTCAGCGATCCTGTCGCTGTGCTAAATCTGATTAAGGAAGAATTTAAAGCCTTGCCGGCGGAAACGCTGGCCATAGAACTGGCCGGTGGGCGTTACCTGGCCGGAGATTTGAAATCATTCGAAGATGTGCCGGGTTTTAACCGATCCACGGTTGACGGCTATGCGGTAGCCGCCCGGGAGAGTTTTGGCGCCGGTGAGAGTGTGCCGGCGATGTTCGAGCTGGCCGGGGAAGTGCTGATGGGTAAGAGCGCCCCTTCGATCCGGCCCGGACAGTGCCGCCTGGTGCATACCGGTGGTATGCTGCCTGAAAACACCGATGCGGTTGTGATGGCTGAAGATACCGAGGTCTCCGGCAACCTGGTTAACAGTTTTAAACAGCTAGCCCCCGGTGAAAACGTGATCCGCCGGGGCGAAGACCTGAAAGCCGGCACAACTGCCCTGGAGGCGGGACAGCTGCTCCGGGCGCCGGAGATCGGCCTGCTGGCTTCGATCGGCATTACCGCGGTTGCCGTTCACCGACAGCCGCAGATCGGTTTTTTCTCCAGCGGAGACGAACTGGTTGCTTACAGTTCCAGGCAGCTGGAGGCGGGGCAAATCAGGGATAGCAATGCCCCCGCCATCAGTTACCTGGCGCGGCAGTATGGCGCCGGTTTTAAGTATGGCGGTATCCTGCCCGACGACTTTGCTGTTTTTCTGGAAAAAAGCCGGGCCATCCTTGAGGAAGTTGATTTTCTGGTTTTTTCCGGCGGCAGTTCGGTGGGCAGCCGCGATTTTACCGCCCGCACCATGCAGGAGTTGGGTAAACCCGGCCTGCTGGTTGAAGGGATTGCCATTCAACCGGGAAAACCGACCCTGCTGGCCAAGTGTAATGATAAACCGGTACTGGGATTGCCCGGTCATCCGATTTCTGCCCTCAATATTTTTTCGATTTTCGGCCGGGCGATCATCGATCGGCTGGCCGGCCGCCTGACGGAGAGGCTGATGCCGACCTTAAGCGCTACCCTGGCCCGCAACGTGGCCTCCCGCACCGGGCGTACCGATTATGTGCGGGTGAAGCTAAAGCGGGAGGAAACCAGCGGGGAGCTGACTGCTGTTCCGGTGTTTGGCCGCTCGGGGATGCTGCGCACTTTGGCCGAGGCTGACGGGCTGTTGGTTGTACCCCCGGAAAAAGAAGGGTTAAGCGCCGGGGAGCAAGTGGAAGTTTATTTGTGGGAGTAGCCTGCAGGGCAAGTTAAGCGGAGGTTTTTTAATGCGGAAGGTTTACTTAAGCAATACCCCCAGGCAGGAGGCGCTGGAAAAGTTTCTGGCCGGGGTTAACCTGCCCCGCAGCACAGAAACTGTTCCGGTGGCCGAAGCGCTGGGCCGGGTTACGGCTGAACCGGTCTATGCCAGGCTTTCGATGCCCGGTTATCATGCAGCGGCCATGGATGGCATTGCCGTAGTAGCTGAAAGTACTTTCAGCGCCTCCGACCAAAATCCGCTGGCCTTGGAGCCGGGGCCGGGATTTGTAACTGTTAATACGGGAAATCCGCTCCCACCGGGGTTCGATGCCGTGATTAAGATCGAAGATCTGCAAATGTTAAGTGACGGACAAGCGGAGCTGCTGGCCCCGGCCACCCCCTGGCAACATGTGCGCGCCGTTGGGGAAGACGTGGTGGCCGGTGACTTGGTCGTCTCGGCCTGGCACGCGCTTAGGCCGGCCGACTTAGGCGCGATCCTGGCCGGCGGCATTACCGGGGTGAAAGTGCTGGCAAAACCGCAGGCGGCGATCATTCCAAGCGGCTCCGACCTGGTGGAGCCGGGGCAGGACCGCCGCCGGGGAGACGTTCCGGATTATAACAGCGCGGTTATTGCCGCCTACTTAAGGCAGTGGGGCGCCGAGCCGCTGGCCGGGCCGATTGTGCCCGATGATCCGGACAAGATTAAGGCGGCCCTGTTGGCCGCTTCCGCCACAGCCGACCTGGTTATTGTCATTGCCGGTTCCTCCGCCGGGGAAGAGGACTACAGCTGCCGGGTGATCAGCGAACTGGGCGAGGTGTTTTTACACGGGGTCGCCACCAGGCCCGGCAAGCCAACCATCCTTGGGCAGATTAATGGCAAGCCGGTAATCGGTCTGCCCGGTTACCCGGTGTCAGCCTACTTAAGCCTCGAATGGTTCGTTCAGCCGCTGCTCAGCCGCTACTATAAGCAGCCTGTTCCCGAACGGGCCAGATTGCCGGTAACCCTTGGCCGCCGCATTGTTTCTGAAATGGGAATTGAGGAACATGTGCGGATGACAGTGGGCTTCGTCGATGGCCGCTACATAGCCAACCCGCTGACCCGCGGGGCCGGGGTGACAATGTCCCTGGTGCGGGCGGACGGCCTTTTAATCATTCCGGGGAATTCCTTAGGGTACGAGCAGGATGAAACTGTAACGATCGAACTTTACAAGCCGGAAAGCGAACTGCGCCACAACCTGCTGGCCGCCGGCAGCCACGACCTGGTAATCGACCTGCTGGCATCGGCGCTTAAAAACGAAGATGCGCGCTTAAACCTTTCATCGGCCCACCTGGGCAGCATGGGCGGGATTATGGCCATCGGCCGGGGGCAGGCCCACCTGGCCGGGGTTCATCTCTTTGATCCTGAGACAGGTGACTATAACCGGCCTTATATCAAAAAAATGCTTCCTGGCCAAAAGCTTAGCCTGGTTAACCTGGTCTACCGCATGCAGGGCTGGATTGTGCCGGCCGGTAACCCGGAGCAATTCAGTTCCATCAGCAACCTGGCTGACACCGACAAAGGGTTTATTAATCGCCAGAAAGGAGCCGGCACGCGCCTGCTGTTCGACTACCTGCTTAAAGAAGCCGGCCTCTTGCCGGTGCAGATAAAAGGCTACGGACGCGAAGAACATACACACCTTAACGTTGCTGCCGCCGTGGCAGCCGGCACGGCTTCGGTCGGCCTCGGCATTTTACCGGCAGCCAGGGCTTTTGGCCTCGATTTTATTCCCCTGGTTGAGGAACGCTACGATCTGCTGCTGAGCTGCTCATTTCTTGAAACCGCGGAAGCGGCGCTGCTGCTGAAGATCATCTGTGATCCGCAGTTTCAGGGCGAGGTTGAAGCGCTCGGCGGTTACAGTATGCGCAAGGCGGGAACAATAATCGAAATATAACAGGTTTAAGGAGAAGGCCATGCCGCTTATTGATCAGCAGGGAAGAACTCACGATTATTTAAGGATCTCCGTCACCGACCGTTGCAACCTGCGCTGCCTCTACTGCATGGGCGAAGAGGGTATTGAACAGGTAGCGCACCACGATATCCTTACCTATGAAGAAATAGCTACCGTGGTACGGGCCGGAGCGGAACTCGGTATTTCGAAAATACGCCTGACCGGGGGCGAACCGCTGGTGCGGAAAAATCTTGGCGACCTAATCGTTTTAATCAAGTCCGTTGAAGAGATAAAAGACCTGGCCTTAACTACCAACGGTATTCTGCTAACCGGGCAGGCCGCTGAACTTAAAAAAGCCGGGCTGGACCGGGTTAATATCAGCTTAGATAGCCTGAACCCTAAGGTATACCGCCGGACAACCCGCTGCGGCGAGCTGAATGAGGTTATGGCCGGAATTGAAACAGCACTCCAACTGGACTTAAAACCGGTTAAGATTAATACCGTTTTGCTAAAGGGGATCAATGAAACCGAGGTACTCGATTTTATTAAGCTAACTCTTGATCGGCCGCTGCACGTCCGCTTTATCGAGTATATGCCGATCGGCGATCATGACCGGCAGTACCGGGAACATTACCTGCCGCTTTCCTACGTTGAAGAGACCGCGGCACAGGCAGGCCTGCCGCTGACCCCAACCCCTTTGCCTGGCGGCGCAGGACCGGCTGAAGCTTACACCGTAAAAGGCGGCAAAGGGACTGTCGGCCTGATTCATCCGATCAGCAGGCATTTTTGCGACAGGTGCAACCGTTTGCGCTTAACAGCAGAAGGCAATCTCAAGGCTTGCCTCTACTGCCAGGATGAGTATTCGGTAAAAGGAGCGATTAATGATCGCGATGCCTTAAAAGCACTGATTGTTAAGGTGCTTAGCGGCAAGCCGTCTGAGCACCAGATGGTTGCCGACGGCTCCTGCGGTTCGGTTGAACCGGGCGCCATGCGCACTATGTCGAAGACAGGGGGGTAGAAAGATGGCTCCGGTCATAATCAACCTGGTGGCCGCCCAGTCGGATGCTGGCAAAACAACGGTGATTGAAAAACTGCTGCCCGAGCTGAAAGCCAGGGGAATTCGGGTAGCGGCCCTTAAAGGCAACCTGCGCCACCGCGATCCGGATCTGCCGGGCAAAGACAGCTGGCGTTATGCGCAAGCGGGGGCGGAAGTGGCCGGCTTTACCACTCCTGAAGGGTTTTTGCTGCACGGAATCACCGCACATAATCGCAGCGACGATTTTGTTGCAACCTTGCTGCGCGACCTGGACCTGGTTCTGGTCGAGGGCCATAAAAAGAGCGGCAACCCCAAGATTGAAATAGTGCGCAGCGCGATCAATCCAAAACCGCTCCTGCCGGCCGGGACTGTGGCGATCTTCAGTGATCTGAAAACCATGGACAGCGAATTGCCGCTGGTTGACTTAAATAACCCTAAAGCCCAGGCCGATTTTATTGTGGGCCGCTTTCTTCCTGAAAGGGGGAACAGCATGATGGATGAGATGAACCTTACCCATTTTGATCACTCCGGCCGGCCGCGCATGGTTGATGTATCAGCCAAGGAGCAGAGCCTGCGCGAAGCTTATGCCTGCGGTGAAATAAGCATGGCGGCAGAAACACTGGCGATGGTAAAGGCCGGCCGCATGGCCAAAGGCGATGTGCTGGCCGTGGCCCAGGTGGCGGCAATAATGGCCGTTAAAGAAACCGGGCGCTTAATCCCGATGGCTCACCCGCTGGGCATTTCCGGAGTGGAGGTTGATTTTAAAACGGTCCAGACTCCGGAGCCGAAAATAGAAATCGGGGTCCGGGTGAAGCTGACCGGGCAAACAGGAGTGGAGATGGAGGCGCTGACCGGTGTCAGCCTGGCGGCCCTGACCATCTACGACATGTGTAAGGCGGTTGATAAAAATATGGTGATCAGGAATATCCGCCTGATGGAGAAGAAGGGGGGGCGCTCGGGCCACTACCGCCGCGAGCAGAGCTAATGGCCGGGATAATTGCCGTATCCACCAGCTTAAACAAGGGAGAACGGAAAAAGAATATGGTTGAGGGCCTGCTGCTGAAAGGTTTGGGTCTTGAAGGCGACGCCCATGCCGGTTTTGACCACCGCCAAGTCAGCCTGCTGGCCGTAGAGAGCATTAAAAAGATGCAGGATCAGGGCCTGGCAGTGAGGCCGGGGGATTTTGCCGAGAACCTGACTACCAGCGGCATTGACCTGGTTAAAATTCCGGTTGGCGCCAGGTTGCAGGCCGGCCGGGAAGCAATTTTACGGGTGACCCAGATCGGCAAGGAATGCCACGACCGTTGTGCCATCTACTACCAGGCGGGCGATTGTGTGATGCCGCGTGAGGGAATTTTTGCAGAAGTGCTGCTGGGTGGACCGGTAAGGGTTAATGATTTTATTAAAATTAGGCCTTCCTACCGCTTCGGGGTAATTACCGCCAGCGATAAAGGCTCTTGCGGCGAGCGCGAAGACCTTAGCGGCCCGGTAATAGCGGAAGTTCTGCTGCCCTTCGGCGATGTGGCTGAAACCGTAATCGTTCCCGATGAAAAAGATCAGCTTATACCGGCTATGCAGGCGATGGTCGGCCGGGGGTTTGATGCAGTTTTTACTACCGGCGGCACCGGCCTGGGCCCGCGCGATGTAACCCCGGAAGCAACCCTGGAAGTGGTTGATCGTTTAGTACCCGGTGTTGCAGAGGCTATACGCTGGAAAACAGCGGCGGCCACCCCGAAAGCGATGTTATCGCGGGCAGTAGCCGGAATCAGCGCTGCAACCTTGATTGTCAACCTGCCGGGCAGTCCAAAAGCGGTGACTGAATGCCTGGCAGTATTGACCCCGGTACTGGATCATGCCTTGGAAACGGTAAGCGGTCGCGGTGGGGAGTGTGCGCTGCCCTAATCTTTAAGAGCGCTGAGGATCGATCGCAGGCGCTCGCGGTAACCGGCTGTTTCAATAACGGTACCGGTGACGACGATATCGGCGCCGGCCTGCCGGACGCGGCGGGCATCAATCGCAGTGCGGACACCCCCGCCGACAATCAGGGGCACATCGATTTCCCGCTTTACCGCCCGGATCATCCCGGCCGGAACCGGCTGGGCAGCCCCGTTGCCGGCCTCGAGGTAGACATAAGACATCCCCATGTACTGGGCAGTCAAAGCGTAGCCGATAGCCTGCCAGAAATTATCGCGGGCGACGAGTTCGGCTTCGCCGATTTCTCCGAGTTTCATCCCCGGCTCAACCAGGATAAAACCGACTGCCAGAGTTTCAACCCCCAGTCTTCTAAGGACCGGGGCTACCCTGGACTGGGTGCCGCTGATAAACCTGGAGTTACGCGAATTGAGCAGGCTTAAAAATAAAAATGCGTCCAGATTTAAACTGATCGAATCAGATCCAGTGGGGAAAAAGAGCACCGGGATAGAGGCTCGCTGTTTGACAACCGCTGCGGTTTCGGTAAGCGTATTTTGACTAACCCCGGAAGAACCGCCGACAAAGATCAGATCGCTCCCCACTTCCTGCGCCGTTTCAGCCAGGCGGCCGGCAGCTTCAGGAGCCTGGCGGGCCGGATCGATTAAGGTTACGTGTACTGCTCCTTCGTTCAGCTTTTGTTCCAGGTAACTTTTAATCTTCATAGTATTTACCTTCTCACTTAGTACAGTCATAGCCTGCTTTTAGCCGGTAAAAACTGCTGTATTAATTACAACTGATCACTGCTATTATAGTTTAGTTTCGGGGGTTTGACAACCGGCCGGAAAGGGCAGGTCATTGAGGGGCAGATCAGGTTTAATGAAGGACCGTATAAAAACCCGCGTCTGTTTTCGCTACCATCTTGCTGCCGGCTAAACTTTCTAAGTGTTTGCGAACCATCTGCTCTTCAAAAAAACGTAACACTTCCTGCCCGTTATGCTTTTTATAGATAAACTTTTTATCAGTCAACTGCTCCAGGGTCAGCGGCTTTGCTTCCAGCGCGTTCAAGATTTTCTGATCGCGCCGTTCAAGAACCTCTGCGTATGCAGCCAGCTTGCTGTCGATACTCCTGGCCAGTGGTGGGCTGTGACCGGTGGCGATCAGCTCCGGTTTGAGCGCCCGCAGCTTTTTAATGGAGGCCCGGAATAGTTCAAGATCTGAAGCCGGGTTGCCGTACCAGGGCCCAAAGGCAGTAAGGTCGATGTCGGTGGTAAAAACAAAACCATATTCTTCAACCAGGTAACCGCAATGTCCCGGGGTGTGCCCCGGCAGGTGCAAAACCTGTACAGTACGCCGGCCGGTATCGATTAGGTCACCGTCTTCCAGGTAGCGATCAATGCGGGTCGGCATAAACCTTACCTGGCTGATCATCTTACAGTAAGCCTCCATGTTAAGCTGGCTTAACCCGCTGAACCGATAAAATCCCTCTACACTTTCCACGCCCGGCGCGTCGGCCCGGTGTAAGGCAAATTTGACCTCAGTAAACAAGTGGTTGCGGGCAACATGATCGCGGTGAAAGTGGCTCAAAACCACCTGCCGTGTCCTTGGGACCAGGCTGTCCAGCGCCGGTCCGACTCCGGTATCAATCAGCAGGCTCTCATCGCCATCAATAAAAAGTGAGTGGGCAAAGGGGTAACGGCCGCGGTTTTCGCCCTCGACGAACCAGATACCGGGCCTGATTTCTTTCATTCTTTAGCACCCTCCTGGATTGACTGCCGGTTGGCGATTGCCATCCTGCACTGCCGCAATAACTACAAAAACCCGCTTCACCGGCAATCAACCTGTCCCTGAAGCGGGTTTAGCTTCCCAAAATTTAAGTAATTTATCGCTTGGAGAACTGCGGTGCGCGGCGGGCTTTTTTCAGGCCATATTTCTTTCTTTCTTTCATCCGCGGATCGCGGGTTAAAAAACCGCTCTTTTTAAGAGCCGGCCTGTATTCGCCGTCAGCCTGCAATAAGGCGCGGGCTATACCATGCCTGATCGCCCCGGCCTGGCCGGAAAATCCTCCGCCTTCAACCTTGGCGATTACGTCAAAACGGCTGTCGGTTTCAGTTGTCACCAATGGTTGCCTGACAATCAGTTTAAGCGTTTCAAGACCAAAATACTGATCCATATCCTTGCCGTTAATCACGATCCGCCCGCTGCCCGGTAAAAGACGAACCCGCGCTACAGATTCTTTACGGCGCCCGGTGCCTAAGTATTGTAGTTCACTCAAGAGTCAGGACCTCCTTCCATCTGAACATCAGGTACCCGGCCTTCCCAGGGTTGTGGACTCTGAGCCTGGTGAGAATGCTGTTTGTCCTTGTATACCCGTAATTTTTTGAGCATCGCCTGCCCCAGTTTGTTGTGGGGCAACATGCCGCGAACGGCAAGATACATGGCATGCTCGGGTTTCTTGTCCATCAGGGTGGCATAATCAACCTTTTTCAGGCCTCCCGGGTAACCAGAATGCCGGTAATAAAATTTTTGCTCCAGTTTACGTCCCGTTAAAACTGCCTGGCCGGCATTTAATATGACTACATGGTCGCCGGTGTCCAAATGGGGAGTAAATTCCGGCTTGTGCTTTCCCCTTAAAAGACGGGCTGCTTCCGTTGCCACCCGGCCTAACGGGCGTCCCGCTGCATCGATAATGTACCAGCGGCGGTTTATTTCATGGGGTTTAGCCATGTAAGTAGTTCGCATCTATACCCTCTCCTTTAATCTCATCCGCTAAAGCCACAACCTTGATTCTAATATACCGAATCTTCCCTGTCAAGCTGAAATAAGCTCTCTTTAGCTGTTTTTGCCTGTTTTTGCCTGTTTTTAATAAACAGTAAAATAAACTTCGCTCTGCTTTAACTATATTCTATAACTCTTCATAAATGACTTTTTCCAGACATAAACCATGTGGTGGGGCTGTGGGACCTGATGCCGAGGGGTTACTGCCCGCCAGGGCTGCTTCCACTTCAGACAGGCTCAAAACACCCTTACCAGCCCTGATCAGTGTGCCTGTTATCATCCGGACCATGCGGTAAAGAAAGCCGCGGCCCTCAAAAGTAAAGGTTAAGATTTGATCCTTTACGTTTTCTGAAACACTCACCGCATAGATGGTTCTGACCGTGTCGGTAATCGTCGTGCCCGCCGCCTGGAATACCCTGAAATCATGTGTGCCTTCGAAAAGCCTGGCCGCCTCCCTGAGTTGATCGAGATTAAGAGGTTCCGGCATGTGCCAGCTGTAAAGGCGCCTTAATACCTGCGGCTGCAGGGCCCGATCAATGCTGTAGCTGTAGACCTTTCCAACTGCATCGAAGCGGGCATGAAAACCATCACCAGCTTCATGGGCCGCTGCTACAACAATATCATCCGGTAAAAGGCAGTTCAGGGCATGAGGCAGTTGATCACTGTCGATAATAAAAGGTGCGCTGAAGTTGGCAACCTGGCCGCGGGCATGTACGCCTGCGTCTGTTCGGCCTGCACCGTTTATGCGCACCGGCGCTTTGTAGATTACCGCAAGAGCCCGCTCCAGCTCTGCCTGAACCGTGTTTGCATTGGCTTGAACCTGAAAGCCGCTGTAGGCGGTGCCGTCGTAGCTGATTGTAATGACCGTATTGCCCATCGGTATCTCCCTCTTTTCGCTTATAAAACATTATAACCTATCCTCCGGTGTTTAAGAAAATAGGAAGCTTTTTAAAGTTGGTTTAGCTCAACCATCTTTAGCTCCGGAAACTGAAATAGTTTCTGGTCATTGGCAATAAAAGCATCTGTACCAGTATGCAAGGCAGAAGCAAGTAAAAGAGAATAAGGAACAGCAAAACTGTAATCGCCTCTGATTCTGGCTGCTTCAACAGCTACATCAAGGTTAATATCAATAATTTTCAGGTTTGGAAAATGATCGAGCAGCGCGAT
>DBBD01000109.1 GCA_002292015.1 Firmicutes bacterium UBA993 | reverse complement strand
AAAATAAAAGCCCCAATCCTCATTCCCCAGTGGGTCAGGTACTGGGTCCAGAAAACCTGGCCTGCATCCAGATCAAGAAACCATAGCATGTCAAGATACAAGTTGGTAGCTGTTAAAAAGAATGAACCGATAATCACCAGTGCAACTATGACTAATATTAGATGGCCGCGCATTACTGATCCCCTCCATAAGCATAAATACCGGTGCACTCACCGGTCAGTACTAATCTATCACAAATTTTAGCTTAACCGGCGTTTGCTTGTCAAAATAAACACCGACAGCTGGACTGACGCAAGAAAATGCACTTTAACCGCGCGGGGATCTAAAGTAGATTTATTTTCTGCTATTGGTAATCGGCGTTTCTGAAGTTGACCTGTTAACCTACGGCAACATCGGGTGCAAACCGCTCAGCTGGTTCCTGTGATTTCGCAATCGCAGGAGATTGTTTTTCGCAGCAGGCAGCCAAAATGTTAAACCAAAAAACTGTTCGCCCAAGTTAAGTGCGGATTATCGTTACCCCGGAACTGGTGCCAATTCTAGTTGCCCCGGCTTTAATCATCTGCTCAGCTGTTTCACGATCGCGAACCCCGCCTGATGCTTTAATTCCAAGCTCCAGTCCCACAGTTTCGCGCATCAGCATTATATCGGCAATGGTCGCACCGCCCGGCCCAAAGCCGGTCGAGGTCTTAACATAACCTGCCCCCGCCTTTTTCGCCAAGCGGCAGGCCATTATTTTTTCCTCTTCAGTCAACAGCCCGGTTTCGATTATCACCTTCACCGGACATCCTGCTGCCGCTTTAACAACGGCAGCAATATCTTGAGCCAGGTAATCTTCTTTCTTATCCTTTAGCACACCAATATGGATAACCATATCAATTTCCGCTGCGCCGTTTTCTACCGCTTCAGCTGTTTCAAAAGCTTTAACTGCTGTTGTCGTTGCACCCAGGGGAAACCCAACCACACAGCAAACTTTGACATCGCTGTTCCTTAACTCCTGCACGGCAGTTTTTACATAAGAAGGATTAATGCAAACAGAAAAAAACCCGAACTTAACAGCCTCTCGGCAAAGTTCGATAATTTGCGCCTCAGTCGCTTCCGGCTTAAGCAAGGTATGATCAATATAGCCGGCCATATTCTCTGACACCTTCATCACCACACCCCTGGTCGGTTACTCGACTTGACCGAGTACCAGCTTTTCTTTTTCAACCGGATCATCCTGGAAGCTATAAGCATTGATAATCATATTCCGCACGGCATCAAGCTGATCAGCCGGCGCTGTGGCACCGGCATGAATAACAGCCAAGTTCTCGCCGGCCTGAACCGAATCGCCGATTTTTTTTGTGATCACGATCCCGACTGCCGGATCGATCGTCGAATCCTTGGTTTCCCTTCCGGCACCCAACATCATCGCGGCCAAGCCAATGGCTTCCGCTTCGAGTTTTTTGACATAACCGGCAGCAGGAGCAGCTACCGCTACCTGTTTTCCAGATTGCGGAAGCAGCGATAGGTCCTCGGTAACGGCGTCGTTGCCATGCTGGCTGCGCACCAGTTCTTTGAACTTTTCCAGGGCGGCGCCGCCGGAAATTGTTTTTTCCAGTAAATCCATCCCCTGATCGGGGTGAGCACACTTGCCGGCCAGGGCAAGCATCCACCCGCCGAGAAAAAGACAGAGCTCTTTCAGATCAGGCGGTCCCTCGCCCCGCAGGGTCTGAATCGCTTCTTTAACCTCCAGGGCATTACCGACTGCAAAGCCAAGGGGTTGATCCATATTGGTTACCAGCGCCACCGTTTTACAACCGGCTCCATTACCAATTGAAACCATCATTTTAGACAGGTTAAAAGCGGCAGCACGATCTTTTAGGAAAGCCCCGTCACCGGCTTTAACATCTAAGACCAGGGCATCGGCCCCGGAAGCCAGTTTTTTGCTCATAATGCTACCGGCGATGAGCGGCATGCTGTCCACGGTAGCGGTAACATCCCGCAGCGCATAGAGCAGCTTGTCGGCCGGTACCAGGTTACCGGTCTGGCCGGCCACCGCCACACCGATTTTTTTAACCGCTTCAACCAGCTCTGCTACCGCCATTTCAGTTTTGAAACCGGGAATCGATTCCAGCTTATCCAGGGTTCCTCCCGTATGGCCAAGGCCCCTTCCGGACAATTTGGCCACCGGAGCTCCGGCCGCGGCTACAAGTGGGGCAAGCACAATAGTCGTAGTATCACCCACCCCACCGGTACTGTGCTTGTCGACCTTGATCCCGGGAATCGCTTTAAGGTCAATCGTATCGCCCGAGTTAATCATGGCCCTGGTTAAGTTTAATGTCTCTTCTTCATTCATGCCGCAAAAGTAAATAGCCATCAATAAAGCAGAGATCTGGTAGTCGGGTATATCACCCTTGACATATCCTTCGATCAAAAATTCTATTTCAGCCTTATTAAAGGCAAAACCGTTACGTTTTTTTAGAATCAGATCATATACTCTCAACCGGATACCTCCGCTACCTTAACGTTTTCCTTTGTCGTAGGGCTCACCGATCGCTTTTGGAGCCTGGGACGACTTGGAGGAAAGGATCAGGGCCAGCAGGGTCACAACATAGGGAAAAGTCTTAAGGTAAATACCCGGTATCTGGGCCAACACCGGAATGACCTGCGACACATTGGCCACCGTAGTGGCAAAACCAAAGAAAAATGTCGCCCCGAGAATGCCCCAGGGCTTCCACTGTCCAAAGATCAGCGCTGCCAGGGCCAAAAAGCCCAAGCCGGCTGCAGTACCGTTAAATTCACCAGACAGGGTTACAATAAAAGTCGCTCCACCCAACCCGGCACAGGCCCCGGATATCAGGACTGCCATGTAACGCATCAGGTAAACATTTACCCCGGCCGAATCAGCGGCATGGGGTTGCTCACCGCAGGCCCGCAGTCGTAAACCAAAGCGGGTCTTGTAGAGTAAAAATGTAGCCAGGGCAAGGATCAGCAGAATAAGCCAGGTTGAAGCGTAGGTATGGGTAAAGAGCAACTGGCCGAGTATCGGTATATCTGAAAGATAAGCGATTGTGATCCGGGGCATACCCCTGATAATCTGCACGTTGCCGCTTCCGGTAAAGAAGCGGGCCAGGTATACTGTTACCGCGCCGGCAATCATATTGATCGCAATGCCGCTGATCACCTGGTTGGCATTTAAAGTGACACAAGCAAAGGCATGCAAAAGGGCAAAAAGCGCCACGATAACAGCGGCGGCAAGTAGGCCGATCCAGACTGCGGCAGTAGGATAAAGCGCCTCCACGCTGGATATGACAAATGCGCCGACAAACATGCCCATCAGCATCAGCCCTTCAAGCCCGATGTTGATCACGCCGCTTCTTTCGCTGAATAGACCGCCGAGAGAGGTAATCAATAGAGGGATGGTAAAAGCAATAGCGTAAGGGAAAAGTTGGTATATAAGATCAACCATCATCGCTCACCTCCCGCTTTTACTGCCAATTTGCCTCTCTTTTTACGCCTCAGTATGTTCTCCAAATTGATTTTCTTCAGCTTGTCCCAGTTTCGCTCAATTAAAACACTGGTGGCGGCAAAATAGATGATGGTGGCAATAATAGTATCGGCAATTTCCGGCGGTATCGCCGTCATAGCGCTCATAAAACCTTTGCCGTTATGCAGCAGGCCGAAGAAAATAGCCGCCGTAAATACCCCCCAGGGGGCGTTGGCCCCAAGCAAGGCGACGGCGATTCCATCAAACCCCTGGGCCGGCAGTACACCAATCTGCATATTTGAGGCAAAACCGATATAAAAGGTGGCCCCGCCTAAACCGGCCAGCGCGCCTGCTATGGCCATCGAAAGGATAATGTTACGGTTTACGCTGATCCCAGCCGCTTCAGCGGCATCGCGGTTGTAGCCGACTGCCTTCAACTCGTAACCCATCGTAGTTTTTTCCAGAACGAAGGCAATGATCACAACAAAGACGATCGCCAGGAAGAATCCCAGATTGATGAAAGACCCGCTAAAGAGATCTGTCAGCCAGGGCACCTTCAATGATGCCGCCTCCGGTATCCGCTGCGATTCCGTTTCAAGGAAGGGCCCCTTAAAGTGCTGCGGTATTATGTAGTAGATAGCCCAGTAAGCGATCCAGTTCATCATAATAGTCGCCACAACCTCGTGAACATTATACCTGGCTTTCAACAAGCCGGGTAACGCTGCCCAGAGAGCGCCGCCAATCAGCGATGCGACAGCAATAACAGTGAGTAATATTGCTTTTGGCCAGTCGAATGTCAGGCCGATTGCAGTTGCGCAAAGACCGCCGATCAGCATCTGCCCGGCAGCCCCGATATTGAACAACCCTGTTTTAAAAGCAAAAGCAACTGACAGCCCGGTAAAGATCAGCGGTGTCGCTGTAGCCAGGGTATTACCAATCCGTTCAATGTTCATGGTACCGCCCCGGAAGAGATAAATAAATCCTTCCAGAGGGCTGTTGCCCGTAACCGCCATGAGGCCGGCCCCAGCCAGCAACCCGAGTAAAATTGCACTAATTGATATCAGGAAATCTTTTTTTACTCTTAACTTTGTTTTCATGCCACAGCACCCCGCCTCCCACCAGCCATCATCAGACCAATTTCGTTTTCATTAGTCTCCGCTGCATTAACTACACCGACGAGTTCACCGTTGTAAATAACGGCGATGCGGTCTGATAGATCGAGGATTTCATCAAGTTCAAGAGAGATGAGAAAAACCGCTTTACCCTGATCACGTTGTTCAAGAAGACGTCTATGAATATACTCGATCGCGCCGACATCAAGTCCGCGTGTAGGCTGGACTGCTAACAACAGATCCGGATTGCCGTCAATCTCTCTTCCCACAATTGCTTTCTGCTGGTTTCCTCCGGAAAGTGAACGGGCAGAAGCTTCAGCGCCCTGGCCGCTTCGCACATCAAAATCTTTAATTACCTGCTCCGCATGGGTATAAACGTAATCCCAGTTAATCAGTCCCCTGCGGGAATAGGGCTCCAGATAATAGTTTTTCAGAATCAGGTTTTCCAACACGGTATAGTCGAGGATCAGACCGTGCTTATGCCGATCATCAGGGATGTGAGCCATTCCGCTATTAATCCTCTGCCGGGTGGTCAGCCTGGTAACATCCGTCCCATGGAGGTAGATTTTACCTGAATCAGTCCGGCGCAAGCCGATTATCGCTTCAACGAGCTCAGCCTGTCCGTTGCCATCAACCCCGGCCAATCCCACTATTTCACCGCCCTTGACTCTAAGCGAGAAATTTTTTAATCCATGAGTACCGGCACTGCCTAAAACGGAAAGACTCTCGATCCGTAGTACTTCCCCACGAGGATTGGCTTCTTTTTTATTAATATCGAACAGCACTTTTCTACCGACCATCATTTCTGCCAGTTTCTCTTCATTTGTGTCGGAAACATTAACCGTGCCGACTACCTTTCCCCAGCGAATCACCGTGCAGCGGTCGGCGATAGCCATGATCTCTTTCAGCTTATGAGTGATTAGAATGATCGATTTGCCCTCTTCAATCAAGCCACGCATGATCTTCATCAACTCAGTTACTTCCTGAGGAGTCAAAACTGCAGTCGGTTCATCGAAGATCAGTATTTCCGCATCCCGGTAAAGCATTTTTAGAATTTCCACTCTCTGCTGCATCCCCACGGAAACATCCTCGATTTTCGCCTCAGGGTCAACATTTAGACCATATCTTTCCGAGATCTCCCTGATGCGGGATGATGCTGAACGAGTATCGACCATTAACGCTTTGACCGGTTCAATCCCTAGAATTATGTTTTCAGTAACCGTAAAATTATGAACAAGTTTAAAATGCTGGTGAACCATACCTATACCAAGGTCATTGGCAATGTTCGGGTTGGTAATGTTTACCTTTTCGCCACGCAGGTATATCTCCCCACGGTCCTGCTGGTATAGTCCGAACAAAACATTCATCAGGGTTGATTTACCGGCGCCATTTTCCCCCAAAAGAGCGTGGATCTCACCTTTTCTGACCTGGAAGTTGATTTCATCGCAGGCTACCACCCCGGGAAAACTTTTACGGATATTTTCCATCTCCACGATATATTTCAAGCGCATCAGCTCCCCTATGCTCTTATCAATTCGCCAGGTCAATAAAAGTCAGGAAAAAAGGGCGGATTGAGCCGCCCTTTTTCAGGTTTACATGCTTAAATCATTATCTGAGAAGCTCTCCCTGAACATCCGAGACAACCAGTGTTCCTGCAGCCATTGCAGCAAGTGCTTCGGCAACCAAGGCTACAACCTCAGGATCTAGGTTCGGGTTTTCCTTGGGAATACCGATGCCGCCGTTCGCAGCATTAAAAGTAAGAATCTGGCCGCCAGGGAAGGTCCCATTTAGCTCAGCCTCAATCATGTCATAAGCGGCTACATCAATTCCCTTCATAGCCGAAGTCAGAATAATCGATTTGCCGTCCTCATAAATACCGTCTGCATATTGGTCTACGTCAACTCCAACGATCCAGACTACTTCTCCTTTAGCTGCCCGGGTTTTAGCCTCGTTAATAGCGCCAATACCAACTCCGCCGGCAGCAGCAAAGATCGCGTCTACACCCTTGTCATACATTGCCGCAGCCAGCACCTGGCCGCCAGCTACGTTGTCAAAGGATCCTTCATAAATAAAGTTTTCTGCGTTCATTACAATGTTGGTGCCGTGGTTTTCATTGGCATAGATAACACCCTGCTGGAAACCCCAGTTAAATTTCTGGACCGGGGGAATTTCCATCCCGCCGATGAAACCGACTTCACCTTCACGCAGTTGCAGGGCTGTCGCCAAGCCGGCTAGAAATCCCGATTCGTGCTCGGCAAAGAAAATTGAAACAACATTGTCATTAACTACCGGATTCCAGTCTCCGGCATGGGGGAAGCCGTCAATCAAAACAAATTTGGCATCCGGGTAACGGGTCTGTACGTCAAATATGGCGGTTTCGAATTTAAATCCCGGGCAGACGACAAACATGAAACCTGCATCAACCAAGTTGCCGATTTCTGTAATATAGTCTGCTTCAGTTGTTCCGCCTGGTTGCAGGTACCTGGTTTCAAGACCGAAATCACCGGCGGCAAGCTGAATACCTTCCCAAGTGCCCTGGTTGAAGGATTTATCATCAATAGTTCCGGCATCGGTTACCATCCCAACCTTCAGCGCGGCCGGCGCATCACCGGCATCATCCCCGGTGTCATCTGCCGGCGGAGTGGGAGTGCCACAACCGGTTACTGCAAAAACAAACACCACTACCAATAGTAAAGCTAACCACTTTTTCACGCTAAAACCTCCTCTTTTATTGTAACCCTCTTGTACACTAAACAAAGTTTTCAGGCTTGTCAAGCAAGAAAACCGTATCTGTGCAGCGTGGTTACTGATGTTTTACATTCTTTACAGTAAGCAAATATCCTGCTGCAAAGAACACTTTTTTACAGGAAGGAATTCTGGGTCCGATTACGGAATAAAGGCATTAATCAAGAAAACCCGGTCCGCCTTTACCAGGAGCCGACAGAAGTTTTACATTTGCAGCTAAAGGAGAGTTTGTAATGAGTCAAATTAG
Source organism: Firmicutes bacterium UBA993 (assembly GCA_002292015.1). GTDB lineage: Bacteria > Bacillota > Dethiobacteria > DTU022 > DTU022 > UBA993. Next base: position 2,544 of record DBBD01000109.1, on the reverse strand, counting down.
AGATCTTAAGCTGGCCCCGGAAGGGCATCGCCGCATAAACTGGGTCAGCCGCCACATGCCGGTTTTGAACCACCTGATCACGGAACATCAGGCCGAACAACCTTTTAAGGGGCTTAAGATGACCGTCTGTATCCATCTTGAAGCCAAATCGGCCTATATGGCCAAGGCTTTTAGAGCTTGTGGAGCTGTGGTAACCATCACCGGCAGTAACCCCCTTTCAACCCAGGACGCTATCGCCGCTGCCCTCGTTGAAGACGGAATCGAGGTTTTTGGCTGGCATGGGGCAACACCGGATGAATATAGCCAACACATTCGCAACGCTTTAGATCAGGGACCGCAGCTGGTGATTGATGATGGCGGCGACTTGATTACAATGCTGCACGCGGAGCGCCGAGATCTGCTTGGTCAGGTTATTGGCGGAGCCGAAGAAACAACCACCGGGTTGATTCGTCTGCGGGCCATGGCGGAAGAAGGAGCATTAACCTTTCCGGTAATCGCGGTTAATGATGCCATGTGCAAGTACATGTTCGATAACCGCTACGGCACAGGCCAATCGGTCTGGGATGGCATTATGAGAACTACCAACCTTTTAATTGCCGGAAAAACTGTGGTTGTATCCGGTTTCGGCTGGTGCGGGCGTGGTGTGGCAATGCGGGCTGCAGGCCTGGGAGCTAATGTGATTGTGACCGAAGTTGAACCGATCCACGCCCTGGAAGCCGTAGTAGAAGGTTTCAGGGTTATGCCGATGCGCGAAGCTGCCGGGCTGGGCGACATCTTTGTGACCACAACGGGCTGCCGCGATATTATTGGAGAAGAGCATATCCCGCTTTTGAAAGACGGAGCGATTTTAAGCAATGCCGGGCACTTTGACGTTGAAATTAACAAGCAGGCTCTGGCAACCTTCGGCAGGCTAAGCGGACAACCACGGCAAAATATCGACGAATATGAAATGAACAACGGCAGGCGTATTTACCTTTTGGGAGAAGGAAGACTGGTAAACCTGGCCGCAGGTGATGGACACCCGGCCGAAATCATGGACCTTTCATTCGCCTTGCAGTTCGGGGCCATGCTCTACTTACTGCGGGAAGGCAAAAAGTTGCCGAATGCTGTAATAAAATTGCCATATGAATATGATCAGCAAACTGCTTCAATCAAGCTTAAAGCATTGGGGATCAATATTGACAAATTAAGTTGCGAACAGGAAGAATATCTCAAACACTGGCAAGGTGAATAGCCTTCAGTAAATTGTAATCAACTCGGACAGATTGCTATAGGTTTTTTCGCCGATTCCACCTACATCCATTAACTCCCTGGGGTCGGTGAAATAACCGTTTTTATCCCGATACTCAACAATTTGCTTTGCCCTGACCTCTCCGATGCCGGGCAGAGTCATTAATTCTGCTGCTGTCGCTCGGTTTATGTTTATTTTAACTTCTTGAGAAAAACTGGATGATGCTGATTCACCAGCTTCGTTGCTGGACCTGACAATAACCTGCTCGCCGTCAAAAAGTGGCCGGGCCTGGTTTAAACTTTCGTAATCAGCATCTTCAGTCAGTCCTCCGCTGATCTCAAGCAGCTCGTAAACACGCGAACCCACCGGCAAGTGGTAAACCCCGGGGTTGGCAACAGCGCCAACCAAGTGCACAGTAACCAACTCCGGGGCGGTATTTTCTGTCTCGGTCTGATCTTCTGCCTGCTGGGTAAAACCGGCTTGCAGAGCGCCAAATCCAGGATCTTTATGCTGAACAGCCCGCCAGAACCCACCACCAATCAGCAATAAAGCCAGCAACCCAAGAATCAGCTTTTCCTGCAACCCCTTTTCCATAGCGCAGCAACCTTCCCTTTGTTTAAGTGGCGAACAGAAAATAAAGCGGTCAGATACTTCGCTTTACCTGACTTTGATTCCTGCTGGAAAGAAAAAACCGACGCCATTTAGCAACGTCGGTATTTACAATTTTTACTAAGCACAATTAATTTTTTACTCCTCCTGCCCTTTTTCAGACCCTCCTTCCGCTTCTTCTTCAGCTTTTGGCACATTAATGCCCTGAACGTTAATATTAATCGCCTCTACCGTTAGACCAGTTGTTTTCTCTACATTATCGCGGATCTCTTTTTTCAGTTTGTTAGTGGCATCAACAATAGAAACCCCGTAGTCGGCAATTACATTAAGATCAATAACTACCTTATCCTCGTTAACCTGGACTTTTATGCCCTTGGTTAAATCGCGCCGCCCGAGTTTTTCGGCAATACCGCCAACCAGGCCACCACTCATTCCGGCAATACCGGGCACATCATTTGATACGAGACTGACAATTACTGCGATTACTTCAGAAGAAATGCGAATGCTATCACCCGCTTTTGCCGGATCCGGCTTTAAAACAGCTTCTACAGTCTCCACTACTTTTTCTTTATCACTATTGCTCATTTCCGTACCTCCTTATTGTAATATACTTTTTATGGATCTTAACAAATGACAAACAGAGTGAGAAAAATTTACCGGAAGAACGTATAAACCGGGATGGAATTCCGGCGTGCCAGGCAAAC